>JAPOQG010000303.1 GCA_026710865.1 Acidimicrobiaceae bacterium | reverse complement strand
GCGGGGCCCATTCCACCGCCAGGGTGCGGGTCATCTGCACGACCCCGCCCTTGGAGGCCTGGTATCCCACGCTGCCGGCGAAGCCGACCTCTCCCAGGATCGACGCGATGTTGACGATGGAGCCGCCCTGGGGCTGTGCCGCCATGCGACGCCCGATCGCCCGGCACGTACGGAAGCTGCCGGTGAGGTTCACGTCGATCACGCGGGCCCAGAGCTCGTCGTCGTAGTCGGCCGCTGCCCCCCGTCCTCCGATCCCCGCGCAGGTGACCAGCACGTCGATGCTCCCGGCGACAGCCTCGGCCCGATCGGCCAGGGCCTGCACCGACGCCTCGTCGCACACGTCGGTGGTCACGGCCTCGGCCCGATCGGCTCCCAGACGCTGCGCAAGCGCCTGATTGGGCTCTGGGTCGGCGTCGGCGCACACCACGTAGGCGCCCGCGCCGGCCAGCGCTTCGGCTATCGGGGCGCCGAGCCCTCCGGCCGCGCCGGTGACCACCGCGACGGTGCCCTCCAGCGAGAACAGCCCGCTCATCCGCTCACCCGTGCGCGGCGATGGTCGCCAGCACGGTGCCGACGGCGACCTCGTCCTCGTCGCTGGCTTCCACCAGGATCGTCAGGCGGCCCGACGCGGGGGCCTCCAGCTCGGTCTCTGCCTTGTCGGTGTCGACCACCACCACCGGGTCGGAGACGGCCACCTCCGAGCCGTCATCGACGAGCCATTCCACCACGAGTACCTGTTCCACCACCCCCATCTGGGGCACCACGAGCTCGTGAATCAACCGCTTGCCTCCGATCGCGCCGGCCTGGCCGGATCAGATGTGGCCATGGCGCTCCAGTCCCTCCCACGGTGAGGCGCCCTCGCGCATGTCCTGGCGCACCTGCGCCTCGGAGCCGTCGATCGACTCGGCCTGCTCCAGCACGCGCTCCTTCTCGCCGCCGGGAACGGCCAGCACGCCGTCGCGGCCGGCGACGATCAGGTCGCCCGGCTCCACGACGACGTCGCCGATCGTCACCGGCACCTGAGACGCCTCCATCTCCCAGCGACCGATGGCGTTGAGCGGGGACAGGTCCCGGTAGAACACCTGCAGTCCGATGTCGAGCAGGCCGTCGAGGTCTCGCAGGTTGCCGTCGAGCACCACTCCGGCACAGCCCCGCTGCTTGGCCGCGTTCCCGGTCAGCTCGCCGAAGTGGCCCACCTCGCTGCCGGGATTGGACGACACCAGCACCGAGTGGGGCGACAGCTCGTCGAACATCCGCAGGTACGACTCGATGCGCTCGATGCCGCGCTCCCAGCCGATCGCGGGGCGGATGGCCCGGCCCCGCAGCGTGTAGGCGATCCCGGCCATGGTGTCGTCACCCAGCAGCGGGCGCAGGCTGCTGGGCAGCACCCGCTCGGGTAGACCCAACTCGTAGAGAGCGTCGCACACCACCGACACGGAGACGCGCCGGTAGCGCTCGCAGAGCTCGGCGATCGGGATGGTCATTCGACTCTCTACCCGTCGCCGCCGGCCTCGCCGAGGTAGTGCAACGCGGCCAGGGCGTAGATGCTGGCCGACAGTGCGGCCCCGTCGGCGTCCATGTACTCGTTCGGGCTGTGGGCCCGGGGCAGCATGCCCGGACCGAACGCGGCCACGGTCGGAATGCCCGCGGTGAGCTGGAAGTAGGGCGCGTCGGTGGCGCCCGGGAAGGCGTCGAGGTCAGGGGCGGTTCCCAGGACCTCCCGACCGGCTTCGACAAGG
>JAPOQG010000021.1 GCA_026710865.1 Acidimicrobiaceae bacterium | reverse complement strand
TGTAGTCCGCGGGTTTGGCGTCGGCGACGGCCTGGTCGAAGACGGCCTGGGCCTCGTGGGCCACGAAGGCCGCCTCGATGTCGGCGTCTATCAGCCGGACCGCGGGGTCGCCCGGGACCTCCGACGTGTCGTCGAGCACCCGCTGCACCGTCACCGTCGACAACCCGGCAACACCGGCCGCGGCCGCGAAGATCAACAGCCACTCCAGGGACGCCAGACCCCGCTCCCCGCGGCGCGCCAGCCCCAGACGAGCCCGCCACCGGCAACAAGAACCCAACGCCACCAGACCCCGCTCCGCGCGGCGCGCCAGCCCCAGACGAGCCCGCCACCGGCAACGAGAACCCAACGCCACCAGACCCCGCTCCCCGCCACGGTGCACGGCGGGGCTCATGGCAGGCTGACGATGCCGCCGGCGAGCGACGCGAGCGGCCCCTCTACGTCGTTGAGCGGCCCTGAACCCCCCCCCCGGCGGTAAGGCCTGACCCCTCCCGGCGGTGAGGCCCGGTCCGGTCCCCCGACCGGGACACGGCCGCGAGTGCGAGCAGGACCGGGCGTGCTCCCGATCAACCACACTCGAAAGAGACGCATCAACTCAAATGTAGTCCCTCCGAGCCTCGCCCGTCACGCGGCACATGCGTTGCATGCGCATCCCCTTGGAAGACCGGCCCATGAGACTACGCATGACTCTCGGCGAACAGATGCTCGGCAAACTCTACCGGTGGATGCGACCGAGGCCAGCATAGACGCTGTGGGTTGAGTGCCAGTGGTGGGGTTTGCCGGGCATGGCGTCGAGGAGATCCTCGATGACGGCGAGAACCACCGGATCGGCCGCCGGCTCGGGGCGTCATAGCCGGCGAGCCCGCCGGTCCGAAGCCGCCTGCGCCGCCTGGGCGTCATAGCCGCAGCGCCCGCCGCCGGGCTCGATCTCGCGATGGATCCTCGAGCGGTGCCTGCCCGAGCGCCGGGCCGTCTGCCGACGCCCGCCTGTGCCGTCTCAGCGGGGCGAGGCCGAGGTCCTGAGCCCCGACGACATCTCCAACACGGATGCATCGACCAGGCGGCCGCGCTGGTTCGGAACGCCGTGCAGTTCAGGCCGTCCGGGCGCGGCGCGGGTCTGCGTCCCGCCGACGATTCTATAGGTAGTGTGGTAGGCTTGTGGCATGAGCGGTCGTGTCGCGGCGCGGGATCTGCGCGACATGATGGTCGAGCAAGGCGTCGAGTTCGCCAGCGCCGCTCAGATCGGTGAATGGATCGGGTGCAGCCCCGCGCAGGTGCCACATCGACTGCGCGGCGCGCGGCAGGCCCAAGAGATGGTGTGCGTCACTCGCGGCGGCTGGGTGCCGGCGGTGGCTGGGTGCATTGATCCGCAGGCGTTCATGGAGCCGATGATGGGCCACTTCGGGCACCGCTACTACTTGGCCGGCTTGTCGGCGGCGGCCCGTCACGGCGCCTCGCACCAGGCGCTGATGGTGGACCACTTCGCCACCAGCAGCCATCTCACCAGCCGCACCATCCGCAACATGGCGCGTATCGAGATGTTCCACAGACCCGACGTCGAGGCGTTCCCGACGGTCACTCAGCAAGCCATGAGCTGGACGGGCCATTTGCAGCCGATCACGGTGTCGACCGCGGAGGTGGCCGTGTTCGATCTGTTCGCACTGCATCCGTTCCGCGGCGGCGACGCCAAAGAGACCGTCGCCTGCGAGCTGCTCGACCCCGGCCCGCGTCTGCCGCCGGCGCTCGACGCCGAGACGCTGGCGTCGGTCGCGTTGCTCTACCCGGTGCCGACCCGTCAGCGTGTCGGGTTCCTGCTGCAGGAGATGTCACAGCACGTCGGACGCGGCTTCGACCTCGATCCGCTGGAAGCGACGCTCCCCGCCTCGGCGCGCACCGTGGAGTTCGAGTACGACCCGGACCGCAGCGAGCCGCCCGTAAAACACGACGACCGCTGGGACGTGAGGCAGTGGTACGAGATGTGGCCCGACGTGTGATCCCGCAATCAGCGATCCAGCAATGGCGCAAGGCGCACCCCTGGCGGCGCGTCGTCCAGGTCGAGCAGGATCTGCTGCTCGAGACGGTGCTGCACCGCGCCGCCGAAGAAGGCGGCCTCGAGCAGTTCGTGTTCATCGGCGGCACTTGTCTGCACAAGCTCTACGGTCCCGGGCCGCGGCGCTATTCCGAGGACCTCGACTTCGTCTGGACGGGCGACGGCACGCCTGACGGCGCCCTCGACAAGATCGCGGACCAGAGCCGGAGCCTCGGCTTTGAGCGGGTCGAGGTCGTGACCTCCGCTGAGGCGCGCTACCCGAAGGTGCTGTTCTTCTACGAGAACTATGATGGGCTGCCAGCGAAGATGAAGCTCGAGGTCAACACGCACTTGGCGCCGTCGCTGCGCGGGCAGGCGATTGCTAGGCCGCTGGTGACCGTCAACGAATGGCTGAACGAAGTCTCCGACATCCCATGCGCCCCCCTCGCCGCCTTGGCGGGCATGAAGATCGTCGCCGGCTCCACACGGGGCAAGCCACGCGATCTCTATGACTTGCGCTACATGATCGCAGACCTCGGCGTGCCCGCAGCCGACGCCTCAGTGTGGGCGCAGAAGACCCGGCCGTCGGACTGGAAGCCAGCCCGACGGCACCGGTACGTCCAGCGGGCGACACGCAAGCCTGCGTACTGGGCCGAACTGAACGGGTATCTGCGCGGCGACGAGCAGGTGCAAGATGTCGACCGCGAAGCCATGTCGGCGGTGATGCTCGACGCGGTGGCGGAGATCCAGCGACTCGACCAGGAAGCCGCCGCAAGTCGCCGCGACACCCGGTCCTCAGGCGGTGGCCGTTCCGGCGATCCGCCGGTGCCGGTGACGAGATACTGCGGGCACGGTGACCGCCCGTGCAGGCGGCGGGTGGCGCCCGGCAAGACTTGTCCCGTTCATCGGCGGCCGCCATGCGGGCGCTGATGCTCTCGTGCTCGCTGGCCCACACCGGCAGGCTGGTATTGCGCCGCGGCCGGACCGGCCGTGCTGCTCTCGCCCCTGCAGGGCCAACAGGACCTGGAGGTGCCCGCCGACCTCCCGCCGTGCTGACCGCGAACCGCCCCGCCCCCGCGACCGACCCACCAGCCCACAACCGACCGGCGCACAGGGCTCGACCAACCCACAACCGACCGGCGCACAGGGCTGGACCGGCCCACAACCGGCCGGCCCGTGGAGAGGGACGCTGCCTGCGGCCACCGTCTAACCGCCCAGACCTTGCCGGGGCGTCACCTTGCACCGTGCGGGAACATCATCGGGGGTGTCTGGCCTGTCGTCCGTACCCGCGGGGTTGTCCCAGTCGGCGCTGGCGACGACGTCGGGGAAGTCCGTCTTGAGGGCCGTGCAACGGCTCGCGAAGACGGCGTTGCGGGAGTTGTAGTCCGCGGGTTTGGCGTCGGCGACGGCCTGGTCGAAGACGGCCTGGGCCTCGTGGGCCACGAAGGCCGCCTCGATGTCGGCGTCTATCAGCCGGACCGCGGGGTCGCCCGGGACCTCCGACGTGTCGTCGAGCACCC
>JAPOQG010000001.1 GCA_026710865.1 Acidimicrobiaceae bacterium | reverse complement strand
GCCGTAGGGCTCGGGCACGGTGTAGTCGAGCACCCGGCCCGGATGCACCGGGATGGTGGCTCCCTCCAGCTTGTCGACCCAGCCCGCGAAGTAGCGCATGTACTCGACCGCCATGTTGGCGCCGGGCCGCCTCTTCATGGGTGCCCCCAGCTCCAGTGATCGCAGGGTCGACATCTCGAGGTGGCTCTCCTCCAGCAGCTGGGCGAAGCGCAGGATCACGTCGCGGCGCTGCGCGGGGGACAGTGCCAGCCAGTCGGGTTGGGCGTCGCTGGCCGCCCGCACGGCGGCGTCGATCTCGCCGGGCCCGGCCATGGCGACGGTGGCCAGCGCCTGTCCGGTGGAGGGATTGAGCTGCTGGCGCGAGCCTACACTGGTGTCACCGATGCGCTCTCCGCCCACCAGTAGGTCTCCGCTGGGCACAGCTCGAATGACGTCCGGTTCGTTGGTCGTCATGGTCAGGTCAAAGCGAAGCCGCCGTCGACGCGCAGCGTCGTGCCGGTGGTGTAGGTGTTGGTGAGCAGGAACATCACCGCATGGGCGATCTCGGCCGGTTGGCCGATGCGTCCCAACGGTACGGCCGCAGCCACGCGGTCGAGCGCGGCCTGACTGTTGAGCGCACTTCGCAGGACCTCGGTGTCAACGGCTCCTGGACAGATCGCGTTCACCCGCAGCGGGGCGAGCTCGACGGCCATGGCCCGGCAGAACGACTCGAGGGCGGCGGTGGCCACCGCCCCTGCCGAACGCCCCGGCCTCGGTCTCAGAGCAGAGAGACCCGAGCAGAAGACGAACGAGCCGTCCGGCGGCATCCTTGGAGCCGCCACTGCGCAGGCGTTGCGGGCAGCCCAGACCCGGGCGTCGAAGGCCGAGGTGAACATCTCGTGGTCGGCTTCGGCCAAGGCGGCCGCGGGCTGGTCGCCGGTGAACGAGACCACATGGTCGACGGCGTCGAGTGATTCGACGAAGGCGGCCAGAGCCCCGGTGTCGCGGGCGTCGAGAACCCCGCAGACGGCGCCCTCGCCGACAGCGCGGCGAGCGGCTTCGGCCTTCTCGGGGTCGCGTCCCACGATGGCCACATCGGCTCCGGCGGCGTTGGCGGCGCGGGCCGTTTCCAGCCCCATCCCCGAGGTGCCGCCGAGTACCAGCACCAGCCTGCCTTCCAGGCTCATGGGGTCATCCTCGCGAAGGAAGCGACGACCTGCAGGCGCAGCAGCACGAATCCATCCTAATCAGTGTGCTAAATACTGGTCCGTGACCCAGCCCAGCGACGATGGATCGCCCATCGAGCCCGTCGACGCCGACATCGACCACCCGGTTCTCAACCGGGTGTTCGACGGGTTCCGGGAGCGGGGCCGTGAGGTGCCGCAGCTGTACCGGATGCTGGGCAACTCCCCGGCCATGCTCGATGCCTGGGTCGGGATGGCCTGGCCGCTGCGGTCCGAGCCTGCTGCCGACCGCGGTCTGCGGGAGCTGCTGATCATGCGGACCGCCCTGCTGACCCGCTCGTCGTTCGAGTGGCAGGCCCACTGGCCGGCCGCGGTCCGTGCCGGCGTAACCGTGCCCCAACTGGAGGCCCTGGGCAACTGGGAGGACTCCGGGGAGTTCTCGCCGGCCGAACGGGCCGCGCTGGTCTGCACCGACGAGATCGTGCT
>JAPOQG010000335.1 GCA_026710865.1 Acidimicrobiaceae bacterium | reverse complement strand
GGAGGATCCGGCCGGCACGGCCCGCCGCGAGCTGGCCGAGGAGGCCGGGCTGGCCTGCGAGTCGCTGGAGGAGCTGGGGACGTTCTTCAACTCGCCGGGCTTCTGCGACGAGCTCTCCCACGTCTTCCTGGCCACCGGGCTCAGTCCGGTGGCCCGCCGGCCCGACGGGGCCGAGGAGGAGTGGATGACGGTCGAGCGCGTCGGCTTGGGCGAGGCCGTGGAGATGATCGACCGGGGCGAGATCCGCGACGCCAAGACCATCATCGGCCTGCTCCTGGCCCAGCGCCGGCTGGGACGGTGAGTCGGATGGCCCCGTCGGCAGCCCCGCCGGTGGAGGCCGAGGCCGGCCCGGATGCGAGGGCCGAGGAGTTCCTGGCCTGGCTGGCGGTGGAGCGGGGCCGGTCCCCCCGGACGATCGAGGCCTACCGGCGGGACCTGCTCCGCTACAGCAGGCACCTCGCGGCCCGAGGGTGCAGCCTCGACGCCGCCGCCGCCACCGACGTGGTCGCCTTCATCCGCTCGGCGCAGGGCGACGGCCTGGCGGCCGCCTCCGTCACCCGGATGCTCGTGTCGGTGAGGGGCCTCCACCGCTTCCTGGAGGCCGAGGGCCATCGAGGCGACGACCCGACCGCGGACGTGGAGATCCCGAGCCTGCCCCGAGGCCTTCCCAAGGCCCTGCCGGTCGCCCGGATCGCCGCTCTGATGGACGCGGTCGTCGGTGACGATCCGGCGGCTCGACGGGACCGGGCCGTGCTGGAGGTGCTCTACGGCACGGGCTGCCGGATCTCGGAGGCGGGTTCGCTGTCGCTGGGTGACGTGGACCTCCACGACGGTCTGGTGCGGGTCACCGGCAAGGGAGCCCGGGAGCGGATCGTGCCCCTCGGCCGGTGCGCGGCCGGCGCGCTGGAGCGCTGGCTCGCGCCGGAGGGCCGGGGCGCGCTGGAGCCGGAGCTCTGGGCCCGCCGGGGCGATGCCGAGGCGGTGTTCCTCAACCAGCGGGGCGGGCGTCTCAGCCGCCAGGGCCTGTGGCTGGTGGTGCGCCGTCACGGCGACGCGGCCGGCATCGGCTCGCTGCTGACTCCCCACGTGCTGCGCCACTCCTGCGCCACCCACATGCTCGACGGCGGGGCCGACATCCGCTTCGTTCAGGAGATGCTCGGCCACGCCTCCATCTCCACCACCCAGATCTACACCCGGGTGTCGACCGAGCGCCTGCGAAGGGTCTACCGGTCCGCCCACCCCCGCGCCGTCGCGCCGGCCTGAGCCGCGCGGATCACCGGCCGCATATTCCGGCGGTTAGGGTCGATAGTCGCCTAAAACCACCGGAAATTGGGAGGAGTGAGGACCGACGGCGCTGCTCGCTGGCCCGACCGCAGGCCGACCCGCCGTCCCGGGCCCGCGCCCGCCGGCTACGGGGACAGCAGGCCGATGTTGGTGCGGGCTCGCTCGAGGGTGACCGCCGCGATGGCCCTGGCCTTGTCGGCGCCGATCGCCAGCAGCCTGGACGTCTCGGCGGGGTCGGCCTCGAGCTCGGCGAAGCGGGCCTGGACGGGGCGCAGCAGCTCGATCACCGCGTCGGCGGTGTCCGACTTGAGGGGCCCGTACATCGAGTAGCCCTCCGCGGCCTCCTCGGGAGTCTGCCCGGTGGCGGCGCCCAGGATGGACAGCAGGTTCGACACTCCCGGCTTGGCCTTCACGTCGTAGCGAACCTCGGAGCCGCTGTCGGTGACCGCCGACCTGATCTTGCGGACGATGACCGACGGGTCGTCGAGGAGGTCCACGGTGCCGCGGGGCGAGTCCAGCGACTTCGACATCTTGTTGGTGGGGTTCTGCAGGTCCATCACCCGGGCCCCGGCCGCACCGACGACCGCCTCGGGCGGCTTGAAGGTGGGCCCGTAGCGGGAGTTGAACCGGTCCGCGATGTCGCGGGTGAGCTCGATGTGCTGGCGCTGGTCGGCCCCCACCGGGACCTCGTCGGCGTCGTAGAGCAGGATGTCGGCGGCCTGCAGCGCCGGATAGGTGAACAGCCCGGCCGATATGAACTCCTGCTGATGCGACTTGTCCTTGAACTGGGTCATCCGGCTGAGCTCGCCGAACGACACCGTGCACTCCAGCAGCCAGGCGCACTCGGTGTGCTCCCGCACGTGGCTCTGGACGAAGATCGTGCAGACCTCCGGGTCGAGGCCGCCGGCCATGAGCATCTGCGACATGCGGAGGGTCGCCCTGCCGAGCTCGCCGGGCTTCTGCGGCACGGTGACCGCGTGGAGGTCGACCACGGGGTGGAAGGCGTCGGCGGTGTGCTGGATCCTGGCCCAGTTGCGGATCGCCCCCAGGTAGTTGCCTAGGTGCAGATCGCCGCTGGGCTGGATGCCGGAGAGAACTCGGGTCATAGCCGGCCAGCGTACGGGGCCGTGCCTGCGGGCCGTCGTCGCGGCGATGATCCCGGCCCGGTCGCCGGCCCTGCGGCGGGTAGTGTCGCGTCGATGGCATACGAGGTGTCCACCGCCGTCTACAGCGGGCCGTTCGACCTGCTGCTGCAGCTCATCCTGCGCGAGCAGGTGGAGATCTACGACGTTCCGATCGCCCGGATCACCGACGCCTTCCTGGCCGAGATCGACCGGATGCCCGAGTGCGACCTGGAGGAGGCCACCGAGTTCCTGCTG
>JAPOQG010000180.1 GCA_026710865.1 Acidimicrobiaceae bacterium | reverse complement strand
AGGTCGATGGTGCGGCGCAGCGGCGGGAGGCCTCGGAGGAGGTCCTGGCGGTACCGAGCAGTCGCCAGCCGCGAGTCGAGCACTGCCACGACGCCCCGGTCCTGAGCGGAGCGGATGAGCCTCCCCGCGCCCTGGGCCAGCAGCGTCGCCGCGCGAGGAACGTCGATCTCGCGGAACGCCTGCGGCCCGAGCCGCTTGCGCCGGGCGACCATCAGCGGCTCGTCGGGCCGCGGGAAGGGGATGCGGTCCACGACCACCAGCGACAGCGACCGGCCAGGCACGTCGACACCCTGCCACATGGTCATCGTGGCGAACAGGCAGCTCTCCTCCTCCGCGGCGAACCGGCCGATCAACTCGCGATTGGGCAGGTCCCCCTGGCAGTAGATCCGCAGCCCCGTCGTCTCCCGCGCAGCCTCGGCGGCGCCCCTCATGGCCCCATAGCTGGTGAACAGCGCCAGAGTGCGCCCTCCGGCTGCGACAGCCAACCGGGCGATCTCCTGCTGCACGGCCTGCGCCCATCCAGGATCCCTGGGGCCGGGCAGATGCTTCGCGCAATAGAGCAGGCCGTGGCTGCGGTAGTCGAAGGGACTGCCCACATCGAGGCTGTCGTGGCCGTCGTCGGGCAGCCCGAGCCTGCCGGCCAAGTTGATGGGGACGGTCGCGCTGGTAAGGACCGCAGGAGTGCGCGCCCACAGCCGCTCCTCCAGCATCGGGCCGACATCGACGGGGGCGGTCCGCCAGGCCGGATTCCTCCCGGAGCCCTCCACCCAGACAGCGTCCTCGTTGTCCGGGTCAGACGCTCGGGCGAGATCCTCGGCGAGGGTGTCGAGGAGCCGTCGGGCCATTCTCCGCCGTGTCTCGTCGCCTTGCGCCTCGCGGACCTCGGCACCGGCCGCGTCGAGCCGTCCCCGGCACAGGGCAGCCGTCTCGATCAAGTCGTCGGGAAGCGACGTCAGGAGCCTGTCGCGGTGGGGGTCGAGCGCGTCCCGCAGAATGTCGCCGGCCTCCGCCACGCGGTCGGCCGCCGCCGAGCCCGCCACCACGGCCCTCACCGCCCGGGCCGCGTACCTGAACCGGCCTCCGGTGATCGACACCCCAGCGGCTGCGGCTGAGATGTCCTCGAGGGTGTGGGCCTCGTCGAGCACCACAGCATCGTGGGCCGGCAGAATCTCCGCCTCGGTGAACACATCCAAGCAGTAGAGGTGGTGGTTCACCACCAGCACATCCGCCTCAGCAGCCCTGTCGCGGGCATGCTCGGCGAAGCACTCCGGCCCCGACGGGCAGTTCGCCGCGCCCGGGCACTCCCGCCCCGACACGCTCACCGCCTCCCAGGCCCGCACCGACGGCTCGAAGTCGAGTCCGGCCCGGTCGCCGTCGTCGGTCACCTCGGCCCAGGCAGCCAACAGCCTGATCTCCTCGCGGACGCGCCCGGCCTCGGCGGCGGAGTCCGCCGCGATCAACTGTTGCTGCTCGCGGCCGGCAACCGCGGCCAGGTCGGCGAGCTTCTTGCGGCAGATGTAGTTCGACCTGCCCTTCAGCACGCCGAACTCGAGCGGCATGCCCAGCGCCTGGGCAAGGAGGGGAAGATCCTTGTCCACGAGCTGGTCCTGGAGGGCCTTGGTGGCGGTGGCCACGACAGCCTTCTTCCCGCTGGCTGCCAGCGGCGCGAGGTAGGCCATCGACTTGCCGGTGCCGGTGCCGGCCGCCACCACCAGATGCCGGTCCTGGTCCAGGGCGGACGCGACCGCCTCGCACATCTCCAATTGGCCGGGCCGGCTCTCGCCGCCACCCGGCATCGCCGAGACGACCCCATGAAGCGCTTCGACGGCTTCCAGCGGTGCGCCCACGGCCACCGACGGTACCCGCACACAGACCCAGGTCGGCCCGAGCGACCCCAGACACCATTGTGGGCCCGTCGCCGCAGGCCCAGCCCACGGCATCTGCAACCCACACCACCTGCGGGCCCCGTCGCCGCAGGCCCAGCCCACGGCTTCTGCCACCGACACCATTTGTCGGCCCGCCGCCGCAGGCCCAGCCCACGGCTTCTGCCACCCACACCAACGGCTCATGCGCAACGGCACAGCCCTTGGCAAGAAGGGCCCCGGCGGCTAGTCCCGGCGGGGCTCGGCCCAGCGCCGCACGAACGCCCGCTGGGTGGGCGTCTGGGGCGACTCGGTGTGGAGCCAGCTCTTCTCCACGTGCTGCCACCACTCGGCGATCTGATCGAGGGCCTCCTGGCCGCTGAGCCCGTGGCGGACCAGCCAGCAGCCCACCACCGTCCCGGTGCGGCCGATCCCGCCCCAGCAGTGCACATACACCGTGCGACCCTCGCCGAGAGCGTCGTCGACGGCGTCGAGGATGGCCGCCATCTCCTCGGCCTGGCGCGGCACCGACATGTCCGTGACCGGATGGCTCTCACGCCGCACCGACCGGCCGAGGGCCCGCGCCTGCTCGTGGGCGATCTGCTCGTACGGGGCCAGCCCGTCGCGCCGCTGCGTCAGGTCGATGAAGCAGTCGATGCCGGCCTCGAGCAGCGCCCGCACCTTGGCCGCCGCGTCCCGCGGGCTCAACGCCCCGGGATACTCGCCCGCAGCGAACCGCCCCTCCCGAACCCAATAGCTGTTCGGAATAGGTCGACCAGGACGGGCGGCAGCGCTCATGCCCCAAGCCTCGTCGACCTCGGGCCCCTGCGTCCAGCGAGACTCAGAGGTTCAGGCCGAGAGCTGTTCGCGCTTCTGCCTTCTCCTGGGGAGTCAACGGGCCGTGCTGCCCTTCCCAATCGGAGATCACTTCACGCATCTCCTTCTTGTCCGACTGCCGCCCCTCGTGATCGCGAAACCACTCTCCGTGCTGTTCGACATAGCGCGACCGCGCCTGGAGCACCTCTGCATCCACATCGCACGCACCTGAGATTGCCGTGGTTCGAGTCTCGTCGACCGCCGCCATACATGAGATACGATAACATAAGATGAGAAATTCACCCCATGGATGCGCTGTGAGGGCGAACGAATCCTGTACTTTGAAATATACTTCTCTGATTATGGAAAGAGGAGCGGCTCCGAGTCTGCTGCCGGTCCTGCGGTCACAGCAGCAAGGCGAGCTGCTGGCACTCCTGCTCGGCGACCCCGAACTTGAAGCCAGTCTGACGGATCTTGCCGCCCTGGTGTCCGTCCCTGTCAGCTCCGTACACCGCGAGATCGACCGGGCAGAATCAGCAGGCCTCGTAACCAGCCGCAAGATCGGAAACACCAGGCTCGTGCGGGCCAACACCGACAGCCCCTACTACCGCGGACTGGCCGACGTGCTGGTCAAGGCGTTCGGCCCGCCCCGAGTCCTGGCCGCAGCGCTCGCCCGTATCGACAACATCGACAGCGCCCAAATCTACGGATCCTGGGCGGCACACTTCCTCGGCGGCAAGGCCGACCGTGCTGTCGGCGACATCGACGTGCTGGTACTTGGATCGCCCGACCGCGACGAGCTGTACGCGGCGGCCTCGGCGGCCGAGCAGCGCCTGGGACGACCCGTGCAAGCCACCGTCCGGCCAGCCGACTGGATCAGTACCGGCACCGGCAACTTCCACGCCACCGTCACCCAGCGCCCGCTGGT
>JAPOQG010000002.1 GCA_026710865.1 Acidimicrobiaceae bacterium | reverse complement strand
TCCCGCCATCGTCGAGGAGCGGCTCCGGCTCTACCGCACCGTCGAGCACTGCCCGTCGCAGCTCAGCGCGGTCGAGCGACAGTCGGCCGCGCTGGTGACGTCCCGGCTGAACGGCACCGACCACTGCGCGTCGGGGCTGCGGCTCAAGCTCGAGTCGCTCGGCCTGGCCACGGCGGTGCTCGACGCCATAGACGCCGATCCCGCCAATGTGGACTCCGGCGACGGTCGCTTCGACGCGATCTGCGCCTATGCCGCCAAGCTGACACGGTCGCCGGACGCGGTTGTCCACCACGACGTCGACCGGCTGCGCGAGCACGGGCTGGGCGACCTCGACATCCTCGATCTCAACAACATGGTCGCCTACTACGCCTATATCAACCGGGTGGTGATGGGCCTCGGGCTTCGCAGTGTGATAACCACCACCGAGCAGGCGACGAGCGCGGTTCCGGGCGAGCGCTGACACCGGTTGCCTCACAGTCGCGGCATCACTTCGGAGGCGAGGATCTCCACGGTTCGCAGCGAGCTGGTGTCATCTTGTCCGGGGATGATCGAGAGGTCGCCCACTCCGAGCTCGGCGTAGCGGCCGACGGCGTCGACCATCTCGTCGACCGAACCGGTGGTCGCGTGCCACTCGACGACGTCGCCGGTCACATCGTGGGCGCCGTACTCGAGTCGGGTCCGGTGGGCCAGGAACTCCCCACCGGCGTCGAAGAACCGCTCGGCGACCGGTGCGAGCTCGTCGGGCGTGGCCCGTGAGGACAGGAAGGGCAGGCCGAGCGTCACCGCTCGGGCCATCGTCTTGGCCGCTCCGGCCAGCCACACCGGCGGCGGGCCGGCGTCGGAGGGTCCGGGCGACAGGGTCTGATCGAGGAGCAGCCGGCGGAGGTCGGCGAGGCGTTCCTCGAATACCGCCGCACGGTCGCCGAAGGCGATGCCCCCCGCTTCGAGGTCGTGGGCCCAGAACCCGGGCGTCACGACGAGAACGAGTCCGCCGCCGGCCATCCGGTGGAGGGTGTTGGCCTGTTTGGCGAGCCAGGCGGGGTCACGCAGTGGGAGGACAGCGGCGGCGATGCCGGTGCGGGCCGTGGGGAACCGTCCGGCCAGCCAGGCCAGCTCGGTCAGGCTCTCCATCGCGCCGGCCCAGCCCACGAAGTCGGGGTTGGCGAGATAGCCGTCACCGAGCCAGAGCGTGTCGAGGCCGCCGTCGACCGCGATCCGGCTCAGCTCGAGCGTGGTCTGTCGGGTCGTGGCAAACGGCGAGATCCCGACCCGCATCTCATCGATGCTACGGGGGATCGCCCGAGTGTGGTGGTTGACGGCCGTCAGCGGACGATCCGCTCGTCGAGGAGGCTCAGCAGCCTGGTCGTGGTCCTCCAGTTGCGGATGGTCATGTCCTGGTACTGCGGGGTGCTGGCGATCCGGCTCATCCGGCTCTGCGACAGCCGCTCGCTGAGGCGCGAGAAGTAGAGCACCCCGGCGCCGGGCCATGCCTGGTCGACGCCGTCTCGCAGGTCCACGGCCTGCAGGGCTCGGTGGCTCGTCAGCGGCGCCTTCAGGAAGATCACATCGCAGTGGTGGACGTCCGGTTCTGCGCCGAAGGAGTCCGGCGCCCGGTCGACGACGCTGCGGAGTTGCCGGTGCGAACGCACCACGACAACGAGCGACAGGCCGAATGCGCTCTCGAGCATCGTCTCGATATCGCGCTCCAGTGAGACCCGTGGCCCGTCGGACTCGAACAGGACGTTGCCGGACTGGATGTAGGTGCTGACCGCTGAGTACCCGGCGACCTCGAACGCGGCGCGCAGGTCGGCCATGCGGACGATGTTCTTGCCGCCCACATTGATTCCCCGCAGCAGCGCCACACAGTCCGTCCCCGCCATCGGCCAGGACCGTAGCCCGCCCGCCTTCCCAGTAGGGCAGGCCGACCGCCTGCGTCAGGAACTCCGGGTGTCGACGGCACGTGCCTGGGCGGCCGGGTGAAGGCTTGTAGGGTCGTCGGTATGGATCGGGTGCTCACGTTCCCCGGTGGAGGGGTGCCGGCCGCCGCGGTCGTGTGGCGCTTCGATCCCTCTGGCGGTCCCGGAGGACAGCACGCCAACCGCTCCAGCACCCGGGTCGAGGCCGTGGTCGATCTCACAACGGCCGGCGATGTTGGGCCCGAGGTACGGGAGCGGCTCGTTGCGAGGTTCGGTGCCGAGCTGCGAGTGGTCGTTGATGACACCCGATCACAGGCCCGCAACCGTGAGATCGCGCTCGATCGTCTGGAAGCACGGCTGCGCGACGGGCTGGCCGTCGCCAAACCGAGGAAGCCGACCCGGCCGCCGCGTGCGGCCAAGGCCCGGCGGTTGCAGGCGAAGCGCCGTCGCTCCGAGACCAAGCGCGGCCGCGGCCGCATCGATCGCGCCAGTCACGACGCCTAGG
>JAPOQG010000003.1 GCA_026710865.1 Acidimicrobiaceae bacterium | reverse complement strand
GTCTCGCTGGGCATGACGACGTTGTCGCCGTCCACGGTGATCTCGCCCTCGCCGAGGTCGTCGTCGACCGCTGTGACGGTGGCGGTGCCGGTCGTGGCGCCCCGGGCGATGGTGATGGTCGTCGGGCTCAGCGTGAAGTCGGTGCCCAGGGTGGCGGTGCTGGCGGGATCCACGGTGAGCGTCACCGTCACCGGGGCCGTCGCCGGCTGGGCGAGCGTCGCGGTCAGGGTCGCGACCCTCTCGTCGGCCGGGGTGTTGCCGTCGTCGGCCTCCGACGGCGACCTGTCGACGGTCAGGGCCAGGGGCGGCGTGACCGGCGTGGTGACCGACACCGACCCCCGGTTGAGGACGACCTGGCTCTGGCCGGTTCCCTCGCGGCGCTCGATCTCGAAGTCGTAGGAGGTCAGCTCGTCGAGGCCGGTCACCGTGTAGGCCGGCGACCCCGAGGTCCAGCCCGTGTCGGCCCAGGCCGACCACGAGTCGTCGCCGTCGGCGGTCTCCTTGTGGCGCACCCAGTAGCTGCAGGCCGGCGAAGTCGCGTTGCAGAAGTCCTCGTTGGACCACGACAGCGCCACCCTGTCCGACGCCGCGACCGCCTCCACGCCGCCGATGGTCGCGACGGTTACAGGCGCGGTCGCCGTCCTGCTGAGGGCGATCAGGTTCGGGGTCCTGAGGGCACCGATGTCGAGGGTGCCGACGGCGGCGTTGATGATGACGCCGTCGATGGGGACGTTTACTGCCAGGTCCAAGCTGAAAGACCCGTCGCTCGCGACGTTCAACTCCTGCAGGGTGGCCCCGATCCCGCCCGCCAATGTTCGCAGTGCTGCGTCTGATGCGTACAGCTCCGACAAGTCCTGCGAGCCCGCGTCGGCGTTTGGCACCCCGGCGAAGGTGTGCAGGCCGTTGGAGTCGCACTGCTCGAAGAACCTCAACTGGCTGGCGTCGGGCACGAACAGGCAGGCCGTGATGAACAACACGTCGGCGTAGGTCCCGGAGTGGAGGCCGGTCCAGTGCCTGCCCACGACGGTGAAGTGATGCGTGCCCGGGCGCGGCACCGACTCCACCACCGGGCCGCTGGTGTCGGCGGCGGTGGATGCGTCGGGCTTCAAGTAGACCCTCACCACGGGCGGGGGCCGCGGCGAGATGTTGGAGGGGTCGCTGTCGCCGGCGGCGCTGGTGGCGACCACCCGGTAGTACCGGTCCGTGCCCGCGGTCAGGCCGGTGTCGGAGTGGGCCGTCGCCGACGAGCCCGCCGTCGCCAGTGCCGCCCACCCGGTATCGCCGTCGGCGGAGTGCTCGATCCGGTAGCCGGTCACCGCGGCCCGCGCCGTGTCCGCCGCCGGCGCGGTCCACGCAAGGTCGTACCGGGTCTTCTGCTCGTTCGGGTCGGCGATCAGGCTCGTCGGCGGCGACGGCACGTCCAGGGTGGTGGCCGTCACCGAGCCCTCCGCTTGCACGTCCTCGGAGCCCTGTGCCCCCGGGAGGGCCTGCACCTCGAAGTCGTACTCGACCCCCGAGTCGAGCCCCGTCACCGTCGCGCTGAGAGTGGTGGTGCCCGACGACGTGCTGCTGGTGGTGGTGACCGTGGTCCAGTCCCACGGGTCGGGCTCGGCCGCGGCCTTCTCCTTGTGGCGGACCTGGTAGATGCACGCCGGGCTCGCCCCGTCGCAGGCGTCCGGCTCGGTCCAGCTCAACGTCACCTGGTTCGCCGTCGAAGCATCCGCCGCGAGACCCTCCAGCGCCGGCGCCGCGGACGCGATTGCAAGCAGTCGGTTGACCTGGGGCGAGAAGGTCGTCCAGTCACTGGTGATTACGGCACTGATTACCACGCCAGCACTGGGCACATCCACCGTCATGTCCACACTGAACGCGCCTGCGCTCAGCGAGATCAAGCCCACCCCGAATGGTACGAACGCAGATTGGCTGGAGTACGGATCCCCCAAGGCCTGCGAACCTTGCGTGCCACCGGTACCGGGAAGGAACCGTGTCAGTCCACCGAGATCACAGTCCTGACGATGGTTGACGTCGCCAACGGTGCGCGAAGCCGGCACCAGACAGGCCAGCACGTAGAGAGGGTTCGGAATACCGGGACTCCAGCCGGTTCCCTTGAGGGTGAACGTCTGCGATCCTGCGCTGGTGGACGTCAGCGCGGTGCAGTCGTCGGCCGCGCTCGGCCCGGCGCACACCTTCAGCGTCGACGACGACTGCTGGCCCTGCACCTGCAGGGTCGGGCCGCCGGTCCCCGCCCCGGAGGCGGCCGCCCCCGCAGGACCGCCCTGCCCCGCCAGCCCCCCGCCAGGATCGACCTGAACCGCCAACTCCCGGGCCGCCCCCACAGGACCGCCCTGCCCCGCCAGCCCCCCATCAGGATCGACCTGAACCGTCAACTCCCGGGCCGCCCCCGCAGGACCGCCCTGCCCCGCCAGCCCCCCGTCGGAATCGACCGAGACCGTCAGCCCGCCAGCCGCCCCGGGACCGGCCTCGACCGTCGGCTCCTGGGCCGCCGCAGGATCAGCCGGTCCCGCCAACTCCCGAGTCGCCGTCCCGGCACCGGCCTCGACCGCCGGCTCCTGGGCCGCGGCGGCGGGATCGGCCTGCGCTGCGAGCAGGCTCGCCAGCACCGCCACCGCGGCCAGCGCCGGCAGCCACCGCCGCATCAGCGCCCGCGCGCCCGCACGCCCGAACCCCCCCCCCCCCCCCGCCCCGCGCCCCCCGCCCCACCGCCGCCCCGCCCCCGGCCCCGGGGCCCCCCGGCACGGGCGCCGCGGCGCCCGCGGCCGCCCGTCCCGCTGAGCGGGCCCGGAGCAAGGCACGGGACGGCGACTCATGGCTACCCTCGGAACGCCTCCGGGAAGCTCAT
>JAPOQG010000093.1 GCA_026710865.1 Acidimicrobiaceae bacterium | reverse complement strand
GTGCACGACAAGGCGGGGGAGCGCATCGTCGAGAAGCTGCTGGGCGACGCCGAGGAGCGTCTGGCCGAGGAGGGCATCCGCGGCGACGTCTTCCTGTTCAAGAACAACACCGACTCCGCGGGCAACAGCTACGGCTGCCACGAGAACTACCTCACCAGCCGCCGCGACGACCTGAGCGACTACGCCGAGGTGCTGATCCCGTTCCTGGTCAGCCGCCAGATCTACGCCGGTGCGGGCAAGGTGTTGCAGACCGCCCGGGGCGCCATGTACTGCATCAGCCAGCGGGCCGAGCACATCTGGGAGGGCGTGTCGTCGGCCACCACCCGGTCGCGGCCCATCATCAACACCCGCGACGAGCCCCACGCCGACGCCGAGCGCTTCCGGCGCCTGCACGTGATCGTGGGCGACTCCAACATGAGCGAGTACACGACGTTCCTCAAGGTGGGCGCGTGCGCGCTGATGCTGCGGATGCTGGAGGACCCCCGGGTCGTGCTGCGCGACATGACCCTGGAGAACCCGATCCGGGCCATCCGGGAGGTCAGCCACGACACCACCTGCCGGCGACGGGTGCGCCTCGCCACCGGCCGGGAGGTCAGCGCGCTCGAGATCCAGTCCGAGTACCTCAACCGGGCCCTGCGCTACGCCGAGCATCACGACCTCTCCGACGAGGAGAAGAAGGCCCTCACCATGTGGGAGTACTGCCTGACCGCCATCGAGCAGGATCCCCTCACGCTCGACCGCGAGATCGACTGGGTCATCAAGCATCGCCTCGTGGAGGCCTACCGGGACCGCCACGACCTGGACCTGGCCGACCCCCGGGTGGCCCTCGTCGACCTCCAGTACCACGATGTGAGCCGTGCCCGCGGCCTCTACTACCGGATGCAGCGCCACAGGCTGGTGGAGACGCTGGTCACCGACGCCGAGATCCAGCACGCCGTCGAGAATCCTCCCGACACCACCAGGGCACGGCTACGGGGCGAGTTCATCCGCCGGGCCAAGGAGCGCAGGCGCGACTACACCGTCGACTGGGTGCACCTGAAGCTCAACGACCAGTCGCAGCGCACCGTGCTGTGCAAGGACCCGTTCAAGTCCCAGGACGAGCGGGTGGAGAAGCTCATCGCCTCCCTGTGACAGCCCGCCGGGTAGCGTGAGTCCGCCGGCCCGCAGGGCACTGCTACCAACGAGGCGAACGTCGGCGCAGCCACCCGAAATGGACAAGCTCGAACGGCTCCTGAACCTGACCGCGGCCCTCATGAACGCGCCGCGGCCGCTGAGCGCCAGCGAGCTGCGCGCCCGCATGGCCGGCGCCTACTCGGAGGACCTGACCGCCTTCAGGCGCATGTTCGAGCGCGACAAGGCCGACCTGAGAGCCATCGGGGTTCCCATCGAGGTGACCACCCTGCACCGCCTCGACCCGCCCGTGGACGGCTACCGCATCCCGGCCGCGGCCTACGCCGGGCGCGACGTGCGCTTCGATCCCGACGAGCTGGCCGCACTCCACCTGGCCACCAACCTGGTCCGCCTCGAAGGCGGCGCCGGCGCGGGCCTGGCCCGCCTTGGAGGCGCCCGAGGCGGCGACGAGGGTGCGATCGAGCCGGCCGGAGAGGCGGCCGAGCCGGTAGCGACGGTGGACGAGCTGCCGTTCCATGAGGCGCTGTCGAAGCTGGTGGCCGCCGCGATCGGACGCCTCGCGGTCGAGTTCTCCTACCGGGACGCCG
>JAPOQG010000004.1 GCA_026710865.1 Acidimicrobiaceae bacterium | reverse complement strand
GGCCGTGTGCGAGAGCTCGCCCTGTACGGCGACACCGACGGCGAGACCGACGAGTTCGGGCTGCCGGTGCGGTACCAGTGGGCTGAGGACTACCGCGGCGAGGCTGCGGTCGTCTACGGCCACACGCCGGTGCCGGTGGCGACATGGGTCAACAACACGATCTGCGTCGACACCGGCACCGTCTTCGGGGGCGAGCTGACCGCCCTGCGCTGGCCGGAGCGCGAACTGGTCTCGGTGCCCGCAGCAGCCGAGCACTATGAGCCGATCCGGCCTGTCGACTCCTCAGCGGACGGGCCGTCGCGGCCGTCGCGGCTGCTCGATGTGGGCGATGTGCTGGGCAAGCACCATGTCGAGACGGCGCTGGCGGGTCGTGTCCTGGTCGAGGCCGAACGGTCGAGCGTCGCCCTCGAAGTCATGAGCCGCTTCGCGGTCGACCCGCGCTGGCTTGTCCATCTGCCTGCGACCATGGCACCGGCGGCTTCCTCGGGCAGCGACGACTACCTGGAGCATCCCGACGAGGTGTTCGCGTACTTCCGCAAGGCCGGCGTCGACGAGGTGGTGGTCCAGGAGAAGCACATGGGCTCGCGGGCCGTGCTCGTCGTCGCCCGCGACGTCGACGCAGCCCGTTCGCGCTTCGGCATCGCCAACGCCGAAGCCGGCGTCATCGTCACTCGCACGGGCAGGCCGTTCTTCGCCGAGGCTGGGCTGAATGGTGCCCTGCTCGAACGCGTCCGCGCCGCGATTGCCGCGGCCGGTCTATGGGATCGCCTTGCTACCGACTGGATCATCCTCGATGCGGAGGTGTTGCCATGGTCGGCCAAGGCAGCTGCTCTGATCCAGCAGCTGTATGCCGCAACCGGCGCGGCCGGCACCGCTTCGCTCGGTGCCGCACGCAGCCTCATGGCCGGCGCGATGGGACGCGGCGTCGACGTCGAGGCTCTCGCGGCACGCACGGCCGGCCGAGCCGGGCATGTTGCGGCCTATGTCGATGCGTACCGGCAGTATTGCTGGGATGTCGACGGCATCGACGGTATCGAGATTGCCCCATTCCAGATCCTCGCGGCAGAGGGGGAGGTGCTGGCCCGCCGACCCCACCGCTGGCATCTCGAACGGATCGATGCGCTGGTGGACCACGAACCCGGGACGCTTCGCCGCACCGACCGCCGGTTCGTCAACCTGGGTGACGACACACCGGTGCAGGAAGCGACGAACTGGTGGCATTCGTTGACCGACGACGGACACGAGGGAGTGGTCGTCAAGCCCGCCGAACCGATCGTGACGAGCGGCCGCGGGCTCGTCCTTCCCGGCGTGAAGTGCCGGGGCCGGGAGTACCTGCGCATCATCTACGGTCCCGAGTATCTAGAACCGGCCAATCTCAAGCGGCTGCAGCAGCGGTCGCTCGGCCGCAAGTCGTCATTGGCCCGACGCGAGTTCGCTCTCGGAATCGAGGCCCTCGACCGGTTCGTAGCCAACGAGTACCTCGCCCGCGTGCATGAGTGCGTCTTCGGCGTGCTCGCCCTCGAGAGCGAACCCATAGACCCCCGGCTCTAGCCTCAGCCCGTTCGCCTGAGACATGAGACCGAACCGCATCGAGTCCTCAACCGCACGAGGAAGGGCATGTTGCCTGTTTGCGGCCATGATCGGGATCATTCCAGCATGTTCTGGCGAGATCGACGGTGAGTCGAGCGAGCCGGAGACCGTGCCGAGGATCGTTTCTGCTCCTCTGCCGCCTGGCTTGCACCAAATCTGGTGGAACATGACCGGGCTCTTGCTCACCGAGGACGAGGACACTTGGGTCGAACGGCTGGATCGTGTTTGTCGAGCGTCGATGGAGCTGGAGGAGCATCCCATCGTGCGTGATCATGATGCGGCGGTGGTGCTGGCCGACGAGTTCATCGTCATGGACGGTCTCAGACCGGACTTAGACGCCGAGTACCGCGAGCACGTCCAGACGGCAGCAGTTACTGCGTTGTGGCTGATGGTGACCCATCCGGGCGTGTGCTGGGACAAGGCCCCGCCAGAGTTCCTCGATGCCGGATGGCGGCACCGGCCGAAGCCTCTCCAGTTGGATCTTGACGGGGTTCAACTCATGACAGACAAGGCACAGGCACAGGTCATCGCGCGATTCGAACAGCAGCGGCAGCGGGACTAACCGGTGCCACCAGAGCCGGTTCAGCCAAGGCGCGCTGTGCCAGTGCCTGTTCATGCCTTCGATCCGGAGTCCACTGGGTATGCCTCGCCATTTGGCACGTCCGGCTTGAAGTCGTGATGAATCTTGGCTTCGTCCACGAACCCCGTAAGGCATTCGGTTGGTGGGTGAGTGGGTCGATCCTGACCTCCGAAACCGTTGCAATTCCAAGGCGCTTTGACCCTCATTTTCGAGATTCCCCGTTCTTGGGGGTAGTGATTCCCCGTTCGCTGGGCCGGAACAGGTGCAGCGTTCGCCCATTCTAGAGAGGATCGATGCAGTGTTTCCCCAGGTCAAAGAGGGTAACTGCTTGCGTGTGCACCTACCGGAAGCGGCGAGGCCCCAGCCGCTTCCGGCTCTAGCCAGCCTGTCCACGCGCCGACTACGTAATACGCGGGGTACACCAGACCTCCAAGAATCCAGGGGCGGTTCACCCACGAGGACTCTCCTGTGCTCACAGACGGCCTGTCCTTGCCCTCGTCCACGGGTCGATGCATTGGCTAGGAGATCGAGCAGGGAGGTGTGCAGTTCAGCGGTTAGCGATAACCGGAGCCGGTGAGTCCGAGTGCTTAGAGTGGCGCCATGCATGAGCTTGAGCGAATCGAGCACGCGCTCGCCCACAACGATCTTGACCCGGTCCTTCTTGAGCGGTGCGCGCAGGACTTGCTTATTGAGACGTATCCGGGTCTCTCGCCTGTGCCTGGTGGAACAGACTGGGGTCGAGACGCCGATGTTCATGACGGTGCTGCTACACCGCCACGGCTCATGATCACGAAGTCCCGCAACTACTCCGACATCCGCTCGAACATGGTCGGTGGGCTGGAGTCTTTGGAGCAGCACTCCGTGTCTGTCGACCGAGTTGTCATCGCCAATCCGGGCAGGCTCAGCGAGATTCAGCGGGGGAAGCTACGCGAGGCAGCGGCTGGGTATGGCGCACGCCTCGAGGCGGTGTACGACAGAGGATTCTTTGCAAGCCGTCTGCGCCGGGATGGTGAGTGGCGGCAACGGCTCCTCGGCCTGTCGGGTGACCCCATCACGGTCAGTAGATCGCCTTGGCGGCTTGCGGAGAGCCCTTGGTCGCAGCTGCCCCTAGTCGGACGCGAAGACCCGTTGAACCGACTGGTGACGGGTGATGGTGACGTCGTCCTCTTCGGCAAGCCGGGTGTCGGCAAGACCCGCCTGCTCGCGGAGGTTCCTGGCATCGTCTTTGTGGACCCTGACGCTGCCGAAGACCGCTTGGCTGACGACATCAGATGGATCGAACCACAGGTGATCGTCGTTGACGATGTCGGTCAAGCCCCCAGGCTGGCTCGCTTCGTTCAGCGTTTGCGCCGACAGGAGGCCGACTGGCTGAATGTCCGGCTTGTCGTGGTGTGCTGGCCTTACGAGATTGATGTAGCCCGGGATCTCTTGCCAGGCGCGGGGGAGATTGAGCTTGACCTTCTCGAACGGCCTGACATCGACGCGATCGTCCGGGCCATGGGAATCACCGGCGTGATGGCACGACAGGAGATTCTTGATCAGGCTGAGGGCCGTCCGGGCTGGGCAGTGGCCCTGGCCGATCTCCTGCTGCGATCCGGCTGGGAGGATCTCGTGACTGGCAGGGCGCTATTGGGGGAGGTCGACGGCTATCTGAGGCGATCCCAGTTGAGCGTCAGTGCCCGGGATCTACTCGCAGTCGTGTCCGCGCTCCGCGGTGTCGAGGAAGGGGATCTGACGACCCTCGCTATGACGGTTGGTGTTTCGAGGCCAGAGGCCAGCCGGCTCTTGCGAGCGGTTGCTAAGGGTGGCCTGGTGGACGTCGAGCAGCGTCCAACTGTCGACGGCACCAACTGTATGTACTCAGTCCGGCCGCCGATGTTGGCCGATGCCGTTGCCGCGGAGCACTACATGGTGGGCGATGTCCCACTCGGGGACATCGACGGCCTTGTGGAGGCTTGGCCTGAGCGCAGAGTCGATCTGGTCGTCACGGTGTGTACGGCGGCGCGGTTCGGATCCGACCGTGCACGGGCGATGATCGATGAGCTTGTCGGCGAGACTCTTGAGGAGCATCTCACACCGCGTGAGGTCAGTCTGGTCTACAGGAACTATCTGCTTGTCGATGAGTGTTGCGCTGCCAGTGTTGTTCAATGGCTCACTGACGAGTTCAACGGGCTTGACGACAACGGGAAGCGCAACGGCTACGGCCTCCAGCCCGCGGTCGAGCTGCTCCACCTGGCTGCTGCTCGCTACTTCGACCGACTGGCGGTTCGCCTCATGTTGGAGATGGCGATCTATGACACACGAGAGACCAACCCCAACCCGGAGCATCCACTCCGGCAACTTGCTGACCTGTGTACCCGATTTCACCCGGATATACAGGCCATTTCCGACCATCGCGCCCTCGTTGCCTCTGCCCTTGGGAACTTCCTTCCCGACGAGCCAACCGACGCCCATTGGCGTGTATGGGCAACCGCAGCGCAGGGCGTTCTTACACCGCACGCAAGGGGAGCATTCAATGTGCCAGAAAACGTGCACCAGTTCAGCATCATCGAGACGATCGTGGCTCCAGACCATGCGAGCCTGATCCACGAGGAGCTTTGGCCGCCCATCCGTGACAAACTTGGATCGGCGCCGACGGCAGTGGTAGCTGAGTTCTCAGATCTGGTCCACGAGTGGTTGCGGGTAGGCGGCGGGTACGACCATCCGTTCGGACAGGACCATCCACAAGACGCAATCGAGCGTGCTGATGCCGTAGGGCGAGCGATGCTCGCCGACCTCATTGAGCTGAGCAGAGGCAAGCCCGGCCTCGAAGCGAGAATCAAGAGCAACGCAGAGATGTTGGACATTGAACTTCCGACGGAGCTGACCCCCGACAAAGAACAAGACCCGTTCTTCCGTGCCATCGACAGACTGAACGGCTGGCAGGTCGCGGAAGAGGAACTACAAGCCGACATAGCGGACTGGATCGCGGGGTGGGCGCTCGAACCTGCCGACGAGGTCGTATGTCGTCTCGTGGAGCTTCGGAACGAGCTCAACACAGCGCGAATCTCGTGGCCTGATCGAGTGTGGATAGCCTGCCAAGCTCTCGCTGAACAAGTAGATGATCTACAAGCCTGGGTAGCGGCATCACTTCTTCATGGCTTATTCCCGGAAGCGGGCCCCCTCGCGGATCGGCTCGTCTTGATGCAGCCCCCTGAGCTTCGACAACTGGCTGAGGAATGCCTCGGGAACGCCCCCGCCAGATGGCCCATGCTCGCGGCGCTCTTGTCCAACCCGCCCGATGACGACCTTCTCCACCTCGCCGTGTCGCAGTTGACCCCCGGGGACTACGGCCGGCTCAACCACCTCATGACTAGCCATGAGCTGCACAGCGAAGTCCAGCACAAGATCCTCGTGGACGCATGCGCGGCTGCACGGGGTGCCTTTGCCGTCGTGCTTGCCGGGCAGACTGATGACCCTACAGAGTCGATGTCGGCGGATCTCCGTGACAGCTTTCTCTCAGCAGTCGAAGAGATCCGGCCGACGGAGCTGAACCGGAACATTGGCTACAAGCTGATCAACCTCGTTCAGTTCCTAGCGGCGAGACATCCCGACACACTGGAGAAGTTGATTCGACGTTGTCTGGAGGACGCACCGCCCGCCGGATTGTACGAGGCGCTCGGCTATGACATGTGGCGGACTCTTCACGTGCTGCCCCGAGCGAACAAGACGCATCTCCTTCAGGCCCTCCCCGTCCCCGAAACTCATCGGAGCTTTCTGTTGCGGCATCTCGTCGGCCCTGACGTGGACTGGCTTGAAGAGCTGCTGAACGGCGGGGAGGTCACGCCTGAGAAAGCGGTGCACGCCCGAGGCCTCGACGGACGCATCCCAATCGATCAGATGGCGAAGCTGCTCGTTCCGCGCGGAATCGATCCGTCAACAATCGCCTGTCTGGCCTTCTCAGGCTCCTGGTCGGGCGAGGAATCGGCTCGCTACCAAGGTCTCATCGAGCAGTTCAGCACGTATGCTGATGCTGACGACCCAAGCGTGTCAGCCGTAGGAAAGTCCGGCGTGGAGATCTTCACACAGGCACGCATCGAGGCCGAAGAGCAGGAGCGTCTAAACCGAATCCGAGGTGATTCCTAGTTCTGCTGGTGGCGCTGCCCGAGGGTTCAGGGCCGAGGACTTCTGTCTTCTCGTTCAGGCCATGGCGAAAGCTGCCGAGATGGGACACCTTGACGAGCATCTGTTGGAGCGTCCGTTCGCCCTGAACGGGGGCGTCCCGTGGCGTGGCGGAATCTGGGGTTGAGCCTCGGTGACTAGTTGCCGGCTGTGAGTTCGGTGGGGGCGGTGGTGCTGCTGCCGATCACTCAGGCTGGTCTTCCTCGGCCGCGTCGGCGTACTGCCCGTACGCGAGTCCTCTCACAGGAGGTTCTTGAGCGAGCAGGTCGCCGAGTTCGGCAAGACGACCGGCATCCCAGCCCAGCGCCGACGCG
Organism: Acidimicrobiaceae bacterium; assembly: GCA_026710865.1. Classification (GTDB taxonomy): domain Bacteria; phylum Actinomycetota; class Acidimicrobiia; order Acidimicrobiales; family Aldehydirespiratoraceae; genus Aldehydirespirator. The sequence goes on along the minus strand of JAPOQG010000004.1, from coordinate 8,583 downwards.
ACCGCCTCATCCCAGTGGCGTCGCACATCGCAGTAGCCGTCACGGAACTGCGGCACCTCTGTGTAGCGGGTCGCCTCCCAGCAGGCGGCCAGCGTCTCACGGATGTGGTCGTCTTCCAGGTCCGGGATCGGGAGGTCTCGCCAGACGGCGGGATTGTAGAACGGGAATCTCAGCGTCTTGCCCGGGCACCGCAGGATCAGCAATCGGCCGGGGGTGGAGTTCAGGAACACTGCAGCCGCCTTCGCCTGCGCCGCGTCCAGCCCGGTGACGGGCATCCAGCCCTGCCCGACAAAGCGCTCGTCGGACGCTACCGCCGTGAGCCGGGCCGTCGAGAGTTGATGCCCCATTGACACCAGCAGATGTCCCGCCTTCTCCAGGATCGGCGGCTTGCCGGGCTTCTTCCACTCCCACGTTGCGTCGGGTTGGGCCTCGATCCGCTGCTGGCCGTCCGCTCCCTTGGATTGCAGCACGGGGAACGGCTGAGAGCCGCCGCTGGTTTGCTTGCTGTAGTCGCCGCGCATCGTTTGTCCTGTCGCGTGTACTGCTAACTGTCCGCTGCTCGGCGACTTGCCGTCTTGCGGTATTCGCCGTAGAGCGTCTGCAGCGTGGCGTGCACCATCACCTGTCCCTGCCTGCAGCGTCGTTGATTCTGCGGTATTGGTCGCTGAGCGTTGGACCGGTCTTGTGCGCCGCTCTCTCTCTCTCTCTCTCTCTCTCTCTCTCGCTTTGCACAGCGCTGCGAGGTCGTCGTGCCCGGCGAACTCCGCGGCTGCGGCTGCGAGTTCGGGGGAGCGCCACACCGCGGCAGACCAGTCGCCCTCAGCGATCCTCTCGGCGGGCCATATCGACACCTCTCCCCACCCGTCGGGCAGCATCCCCGTCTCACCGGATCGCAGATGCGAGTGCAGCGCCTCGGCGTCGTGGTCGTCTGCGGGGAACCGGTCCAGCGCGATAACCCGTGTCGGGGGATGCGGGCCGTCGCAGCGTCGAAACACGAAGATGCTCTCGTTGATCTCTGTGTTCTGCGACAGGTTCCCGTCACGCGTCGCGAAGTTCGTCAAGACTGTGTGCAGGTGCAGACGCGACGCCAACCAGCGGCGCTCCGCAAGCCCGGAGGCGGCGGTGGCGAAGATCATGGGAGAGATCATGGCCAGGACCGCTCCCGCGGTGTCGGCAAGGCATTTCTCACCCAGTATCGCGAACACAGGGCGGATGGAGTTCTTGTCCACAACCCCATCCACTGAGGGGTCCGCCTCGCAGAGAAACTCTTGGAGGTGATCGGATCGGTTGCGGAGATTGTCCTGAGTGACGGGTTCGAACTTCTCGCCCATCTTGGTGCGGTTCGTGAACGGCGGGTTCATGGTCACGATCCGGCAGCCGAGCGCCGCTTCCACCGCATCTTCTAGTTCGGCGTCGTCGGACAGGTCGTCACCGAGCGCCAACCGTTGTTCGCCGATCTCTCCGCCGACCTCGCCGTCGAAGGACAGCTCGCCGGGACGTGCCATGAACTTGCGTTGACCGAGCAGTTCCAGGCTGCCGGCCGAGCCGCTGCGGCCCGAATACGGGTCGGCGTCGCCGTAGGGCATCAGGTGAAGGCCCATCTTGCGGTACCGGATTTCCTGGTTGCCCTGGGTGAGCTGCGCTGCGGCGAGTTGCAGCGATACGGGGTTGATGTCCATGCCCTTGATGACATCCTCGACGGCGGTGCGTTGCAGATCCGCTAGCTGTAGCTCGGAGGCACCGGCGGCGCGGGCGCGTCGCTTCATGTCGGCCAGCAGCGCCGCCAGAAGCGTCCCGGACCCGCAGGCCAAGTCGATGGCCTTGTGGTCCTTCCACACGCTCTCGTCGGTCCAGTCGGGCTCGTTGTTGTCGCCGCGGCACGCGTCGAGCGCGAGCCGCGCCGTGAGCGTCGCCGCGGCCGGTCTCGTGAAGTAGGCGCCGTCAGATGCCTGGTTGCCCATCACTTTGTTGAACAGCGGTCCGGCGTGGTCGGCGCCCAAGTCGGCGTAGGTCTCCGCGAGCCGTTCCGCGTCGGCGGCGATGTGGTGAAGGGCCCGCTCGAGGCCCGCGGTGCGGCCGGTGTCCTCGATGGCATGCACCGCCTGAAGGGCCGGACGGATCACGGGATCGAAGTCGTGGCTGCGGATGGTCTGCCACGCCCTGTCGATGTCACGGACCGGGTTGGTGCTGGTTTTAATGGTGCCCAAGCCGGGCACGTCGGAGAGCCACCCACCCGCCGCGATCCGTTGGTGCAGCATCGCGGCGTTCATCATCAACAGCGCCGCGATGGTGCATCCGTCGGCTTGCTGGGCGCGTTTGTCGGCGGCCAGTCGGTCCAGTCCGTAGTGCCCGTTCAAAGCGCTGGTCAGTGTGTCGGAGCGCAGGTGCCGTGCCGCCTCGCGGACGCTGTCTTCCAGCAGATTCGCGTCTCTCTCGATCCGGTGGCGGGCCAGTCCTGATTTCGACAGCAGGTTCGCGCAGATGGCGTTGCCGCCGTCGGCCATGCCGGACAGGCGCAGCAGCCGGGCTGCGTGGCCTTCCTGGAGGTCCTGTTTGGTGCGGCGCTTGCGGCGCTCGCTGCGGGGCGGCATCCGCTGTCCTTCGCCGTTGTTGACCATGCCGCGGGCGCGTTTCTTCGTCTTGTCGATGTTCACCGGGCCGAGCGTGCCGTCACCGGACGGCTTGTCGCGGGCCACTCCCGCGGTGCGGATCTCGACGCCGGACTCGCCGGCCGGGCCGGCGACCGGTTTGGCGGTCACCACCGCTGAGACCGCGCCCTGAGAGAACAGCGAATCGCCCTCGTCGTCGGCTTCGCCGGTCGTGGCTGTGACCGCGTCCAGCGCTGCCTGCGTGAACGGATGGAACTCTGGCTCCGAGAGGGTCTTGCGTCCCGTTGCCACGTCCTCGACGGCGTTCGCGGCGTCGCCGGGCTTACCGACGTGGAGCCTGTGCGAGAGCCGGCCCGTCTCGCCGCCAGCGACGGCCACGACGGTGACGACCGTTGTGTCCATCGCGACAGGGGGCGGCAGGCACAGGATCATCTGCTCGGCCAGGTTGTCCTCGATGCGGCTATCGTGCGCCCGCAGCGCCCGCAGGGTCTGCCCGAGTTCCTGCCAGCCGTCCTCGGGACCCGACATCTGCAGCCAACTCTCGGCGTCTTGGTCGGGCGGGATCAGCACGGGACAGACGATGTAGCCGATGCCTTTGCCTGGGGTGGCGCGCATGGCGCGCCCGACTGCCTGGATCACGTCGATGGGGCTCTTGCGCGGCGCCAGGAACGCGACCGCCGACAGGTTCGGGCTGTCGGTGCCCTCTCCGAAGATGCCGACATTGGTGACGGCGTGCGGAGCGTTGGGTGTGGCCTGCGCCAGATGCACCTTCGCCTCGTCGCGCTCAGAGACGCTGCTGGACGCGTCCAGATGCTCCAAGGTGAACGGAACCGGGCTGCCCGCGTCGTTGTCGGCCATCCACCGGGCGACCCACTCGGTCACCTGGGTCGTCTGCAGCGCCGCCGCCATCGACTTCGACTTCTCGACTGAGTTCAAGAACGCTATACACGACTCGACGACCGGCAGCTGTCCCTCCAACTGTTCCGGGCCGGCGCGGGTCGCTCCGCCGAGCACCAGCGCCAGCACCAGCCCCTTGGTGAACTCGGCGGTCGACAGCGCGTTCTTAGTCTTCGGCTGGCTGCGGGCCAGCTGGTTCGCAAGAGAGAACAGGGCCGGGTCGTTGACACCCAGAGCGATGATCCGATAGTCCGCCAGCCAGCCGTTGCGGACCGCCTCGGTGTATGTGCGGCGGTACAGCTCGACGCCGAACGTCGCCTCGTCGTCCATGTCTCGCACAACCCAGCCGTTCGCGCCGCCGCGAGACGGGCGGGCCTGCCCGTCATAGACCCGTGGTGTGGCGGTCTGGTAAACGCGGTACACGGCCGGGAAGCGCTCGTCGTCGTGGCAGACAGCGAAGTCGCGGAGTTTCTCCTCGTCGGCCTTGGCGGTGCGGCGCAGCCCGGCGGTGCGATGCGCCTCATCGGCCACCAGCACCTTCGCCTCTGCGCCTGCGGCGAGCAGCGCCTCCCCGATGCGGTGGCTGGACTGGTAGGTGCCGAAGATCACGTTGAGGCCGTCGCTGCCGTCGGGCGACGTGAGCCAATCGGTGATCTGGCCAGGGTCGGTGGTCACGCGACCCTTGATCTCCGACGCGCTGACATGGCTCAGGTCCAGGGTTGGATCGTCTCGCAACGCGTTGAGATGGCGTTCCTCTGCGGGCTTGCGGCGCTTGCCGCCGCCCATGCCCGGCAGTGGCTCGGCACCGCCCTCGGCGAGATGCCCGGCCGTCTGGTCCGAGCACACCGACAGGGACCTGATCGGCTGGGTGGCGTGGACCAGGTATTCGCGGCGCAGCTGCGCGACCAGCGCAATCGACGGGCACAGCACCACTGCCGTGTCGCCGGCATCGCACAGATCCTCAACGATCCGAAGCGAGATGCGGGTCTTGCCTGTGCCGCATGGCAGCACGATCTTGCCGCGGGCGCGTCCCTCGGGGCTGCCGCCGGTAGTGCTCTTTGCGTGGTCTCGCAGTGTCGTCACACTCTCCGAGAGCGCCTCGGCCTGCATGCAGGATTTCGAGCGGCGAGCACCCGGGTCTGCGTCCTCGGCGCAGTGCTCGCAGTCGCCGTCGGTGGCTGAGGCCGCGGTCTGCGCCTCCAGGTCGGCTGCGAAGTTGATGACCTTGATGGTCTTGCCGGACAATGCCAGAGTGCGCTTGGCGGGAGCGCTCAGGGGTGCGTTGCCGTTCGTGATCAGCCAGCGTTCCTGCCATTCGTCGCCGGCAGCGTGATGCCCGAAGGAGTCCAGCTCGTCCTTCCCTATGGGATTGCCCGTCCCGGTCAGGTCGAGCTTGCGGGCCTTGCACTGAATCGCGACCAGCCCGCCGTCGGATCGCCGGACGCCCACGGCGTCGATCCCGTCATCCGCCTGCGACGAACCGGGAAACACCTCCTCGCGTCCGGGCCATTCCTTCCACCTCCAGCAGGCCCCCAAGTCCCATTCCCGGACTTCGGGCGCGGCTGCGGCCACAGCCTCTTCCAACCAGATCCCGTCGCCGGGATCATCTCGGCGGGCAGAGATCTGATCAAGCGCCGCGGCGGTCTGCGTAGATCCGAGGTGCGTGCCCATAGCTATCAACCGTCGCCATTCCGCAGTCGGGCGCTCATGCCGACGCCGCATGACTCGTGCTGGCTGCCATGACCCGCCACTCGTCTTTGACAGTCCACCGCCTGTCTCCTGATCCGGCTATTGGTGCCGCAGCCGCCATCGGTCATGTCAATCCAGCCTCTCGCCTTCTCGCTGTGCCCGAGTACAGCTAGGCGCACGTTCCCTCATCCTTCTCAACTACGGTACCGCCCCTTCTGGGAGTGCCCGGACAAAGCGCAGAGGCCGTGGATGTCGGGCCGTGCCCGCAGAGACGGGTCCGCCGGTTGCCTGCTCCGGTCGCCGCCACCCGCGAGAGGCCCAAACGTGCGGGCGAACCTGAGGCGAATGCCCTGGACTCTAACCTTCACCTTCGGGATCAGGAAAGTAGGTCGGACTCGTGTGGCATGGCGCTGCTTTCGCGCTTGCGAATATGACCAGGATTGTCCTGGATACAGTGGCCCAGCCCGCTGCCCCGGCGGCGCGGGGGTGTCCCTAGGAGCAGCCTTGAGTGCCGACTATTTCTTGGACAACGCCGACTACACGCTGAGGTGGCCGCCTGAGGTGTTCGCCAAGGAGGTGCGGCTGCTTGTCCGGCGAGGATCCCTGTTCGGCATAGATGGCGACTGGGAGGAGGAGGTCGATCTCCTGTTGCGGCAGGCATTCGTCTCGTCGGTTCCAGCCGAGGACTTCGGGCGGGTCCCACACTATCGGTACGAGCCATCCACAAGCGATGACGAGCCGTTCTAAGCAGAGTTGGCTGAGCGATCTGGCGAGCGTCGCGGCCGGATTGTCCAGGGAGCAGGAGCCTCGCCCCCACTATTCGCAGCGCGGCTCGAATGCGCATGCCGTTGGTGCGGTCTCGTTCGCGCCGCTCGTAAGGCGTGCGCTAGTGACAGTGCGCGAAATGCAAGAGGAGCATCTCTTCGCCGAGGTGCTCGGCTTCGAGTGCTTGGATGCACTCGGGGAGACCGATTCCTCACCCGAAGGCGAGCTTGAACGACGGGTCGGCAAGCCCCACCTGTGGTCGGCGGAACCAGAGTCGTGGTCCGAGGCCGACCTGTGCGACTTCTTGGAGGTCTTCCACGACTTGGCGTCGCGGCCCGCGAAGCGCTGGTTTCACCAATACTCGGGGTGCGGCTGGCACCCTACGAAGTTCTCGAAGGGTTCTGGGCAGGCGCTGTATCGGTGGCGGATCAATCGGATCCTGGACCAGTCCCATATTGGGTTGAGGCTTGCGGACTCCGGCGGGGACATCGGTCGCATGACACGGGTCATGCCCGGCGAGTTGGGCGCACTCATCGACGACATGAGCCGAGCGGACGCACCGGCGCAAACCCAGGTGGATCATGCGATCGCGCTATTCCGCCAACGCGGTGGGACACGGGAGACGAAACGGTCCGCTGTAGTTGCTCTCGCTGGCATCCTCGAAGAGCGGCGGTTTCTTCTATCGGACGAGTTGCTCAGCAAGGACGAGGGTGCGCTGTTCCAGATCGCCAACAAGTTCCACATCCGCCACCAGCGAGCAGACCAGCGTGATGACTACGACGATGAGTTTCTCGACTGGATCTTCTACTGGTTCCTCGCGACGGTGCAACTGACGGACCGGCTCGTCGCCAGCCGCTTGGGCAACGCTGCAGATGAGGCCGGCTTAGATCGCGGCTGAGTCTGGACGTCTCGCTCGCCTGCAACACAACGGGGAGGCCTGACCGTCTGTCGCACGATCCCGCAGCCGTCCCGAATAGGCCGATTGCCTGACACGGCACCGCGACGACCGCGCGCCTCCTTGGTCTGGATCGATGAGCCTTCCTGGTCAGGATCGACCCAGTGAGTGCGGACGGGGGGATTCGAACCCCCACACCCTGGTGGGTACTGGGACCTAAACCCAGCGCGTCTGCCAGATTCCGCCACGTCCGCGAGGCCCGTCAGGCTAGCCCGCGGCGCCGGAGCGTCAGGTTCGCAGGATCGGGTTGCGCTCCGACTCGGCGCGAGTGTCGGGCTCGGGCGACTGCTGTGCCGGCGGCCGGATCGTGCATTTGCCGTTGTCGCGGTGGAACTGCCATCCGTCGTCGTGGATGAGGTGGTGGCAGCGTTCGCACAGCAGCGCGAGATTGTCGATGTCGGTGGGTCCGCCCCGGCTGAACCATTCGATGTGGTGGGGCTCGCCCCCGTCCGCGGGGGCCGCACAATTGGCGCAGCCGCCGTCACGGGCCGCGAGAACCGTCCGCTGGCCTGCGCTGGCGTGCCGTTGGGAGCATCCCAGCCACAGCGGGTCGCCGTCGGCGCTGAAGATGGCGGGAAGGATCTTGGCGTCCGCGGCCAGCCGAGCGAGTTGGTCAGCAGGGACAGGCATGCCGTCGTCGTAGCGCAGCTTCTTGAACTCGCCCGACACCGTGTCGTAGTCGGCGATCACTAGGAGCGTGGCCTGGGGGCGGCGGTCGGGGCCCTCACCGGTGATGAGTTGGGCCAGAGCATCGGCTCGCCGCTGCTGCGAGGTCGTGGGGTCGCGGGGACTCTGGCTGTTGCGCATGGTGCGCACCATCTGGTTGAACACCGAGTTGACGAGCTTGCCGAGGTCGTAGCCGAAGTACGCCGACAGCCGCCAGGAACCGTCGGGGTCCTGCACCATCGACGCCCAGCGGTTCTGGCGCTGGCGCTGGTGCTCCTCGCACGAGTCCTGCGAACTCATGTACTCACGGGTCATTCGGGCGAACATGTCCACCGGATAGCCCCGGGCCATCTTCAGTAACGCCGGCTCATCGGCGTGCTCGGGGTCCGCCCCCACGCGGGCGATCACTCGGGCATGCCCCGCGGTGATCTCGCCGGTGGACCAAGCCTCAAGCGTGGCCGGGAACTCGGACAGAGCAGCAGCCAACTCGACTTCTGCGGTGGCCTGCCGGGCCGAGACCTTGAGCCGCTCGCGCATCATCGCCGCGGCAGCCCTGCCGCCGGCACGCCGGTGCATCTCAGCGGCGGTCTCAGCGAGCCGGGCGTCCATCCGGGACCGCTCCCGACCCAGCACCGCCATGCGATCGGCCAGCTCGGTGTCGCTCAGGCCCGCGAGCTCCACATCCAGGCGCACATCTGGATCCATCGACAATTCCATGCATGTAACTATATAGCCAGGGTGCGACAAACACTACTGAAACATACTGAAAACTCAGAGAAATTCATTGTGCCTGGTGACTCGGGGGGATCGCCGGATGGCGGCGGTAGCCTGCGCGCCATGAGCTCGCAATCACCGCCGCCCCAGCTCCGGCCCGATCCCGCCGGAGTCGGATTCGACACGCCCAGCGGGGCCTCCAACCGCCAGAGCGAGGTGTACAACCGGCTGCTGCAGGACCGCATCGTCGTGCTCGGCTCCGACGTCAACGACGAGATCGCCAACTTC
>JAPOQG010000005.1 GCA_026710865.1 Acidimicrobiaceae bacterium | reverse complement strand
GATGCCGGCGCCGAGCACCGCGCCCCGGAACACGTAGTTGGTGACCACGGTGACCTGCGCGAGGGTGCCCACGCATTCCAGGTCGGCCAGCGCGACGGGCTGGCCGTACAGGGGGAGGCTCTTGGAGAGGCGGTCCTCGGCAGCGCTGCGGGCCTGGTCGACGGTGCCGCCCGCGGCGATGGTGGCCGCGGCCACCCGGGCGGCCTCGTTGGCCTCGTGCAGGGCGTTCTGGCGGGCCGCGATCAGCCGGGGGGCGTCGTAGGCGATGCTGCCGAACAGCAGCAGCGCGGCCGCGATCACCGCGATGAATATGGCGTAGTCGCCGCGCTCGTCGCCAGCCCTGCCGGTGCGGGTGCGGAGACTGTCCGAGGTGCGGGTGCGGATGGGACGGCTGCCGGTGCGGGTGCGGAGACGGCTCGCGGTGCGGATGGGACGGCTGCCGGTGCGGGTGCGGAGACGGCTCGCGGTGCGGGTGCGGATGGGACGGCCGGCCGCCTCGCCGCCGCTGGCGGCGCGCGCCTCGACTCGGCCGCGGCTGCGGCCCGTGCGCCATGGATGCCGCTTCGACGGGCCCGACCGGCGGTCCTGCGCATGTCTGCGGCCCTGGTACGGGCCGGACTGCGACCGGTCGTGCCGCGCCAAGGGGTTCATGCGCCGCTGCGCGAGCGGTAGGGGTCCACCGACGCGGTGCCCCATGCCTGGCGCTCGACTGCGAGTCCGGGCAGGCCGTAGCTGCCCAGCCATTGCGGGGGCAGCCGGCAGTGCACGAGCACGTACACCGTGCCGCCGGGCGGGACCACCCCGTCGGCGGCCTCCGGCACCTCGTTGCCGGCGACGTCGAGGAACACCACGGTGGAGTCGCCGACGAAGTCGTTGTTGCAGAGGATGCGGTTGTGGGCGTTGGCGTCCTCGGCCGCGGCCAGGCTGGCCCGGGCCGCGCCGGCGGCGTCGCCGGTGCTGTGGCAGCACAGCGCTGCGGTGCGGGCCGCCCGGTTGGCTGTGCTCTGGATGGCCTGCTCGATGCGGGAGGTGTCGATGAGCGCCTGCAGCGACACGATCACCAGCATCAGGATGGGGAAGATGATCGCCACCCCGATGGCGGTCCCCGATCCGGCCTCCCCGCGACGCGCCCGAGCCCGCCGGGCCGTGCCGGCCTGTGGAGCCGCGGTCTCCGCCATGTGCCTCACCCTAAAGCCCCACAGCCGCCGAGGGACTCGGGCCCGCGAAGCCCAGGGTGCGTGCCCGCCGGATCGGCTTGCGAATCGGGCCCGTAAGGGGATGGACCGCCGACTCTGGACGCTGCGCCGTCGTATTCAAGCATCCGCTGCCTTTGACAGCGTCCGCGCTGCTGATGCGCTCCATCGCGGCTGGAGGCGGTTTCAACAGAGGCAGCGGGCAGCCGTCAAGGACTGGACGAAGGTGTCGTGGTCTGGTCGTGCCGGGATCAGAGTGGGCTCGCTTGTCGACGTGAGATCTACTTGGATGGAACCGGCGCAGCTCACGCCGGTGGTTCCGGTGCATTTGGTGGTGGCTTGGGTGCACAGCAGGCGGCTGCCGTGTGCTGCCACTGCCGCGAAGAACTCGTCGCTGGGATGGCCATGATCGTTGTTCGCGCCGACGCTGACGAGTACGGCCTCCGGGTCTAGCAGTTCCAGCAGTGTTGCCTGGCCGGTGTCCGATGTAGAGATGTAGCCGGCGTGGTGTGGCCACCTAACGATTGATCGGGTGGGCAGGTTCTCTGTCACTTGCTGCCAGATCTTCAAGGGCGCATCGCCGCCGACAACTACTGTCTTGCCTTCGGATTCGATCACGACGATTCCGCTCGCGAGGTTGGCATTACCGAGCGCGACCGCTCTGATCAACTGGGGATAGGACGGCGCGAGCAGCCTCCAAGTCATGGATCCCAAGGTCTGGGGCCCAATGTCCGACTGGGCACCCACAACCTGGTCTGAGTAGTCGAACATCCGTCTGAGCAGTGCCCTCACCTTGGACTTGTTGTCCTCGGATTCGTCTGAGCTGCGCGGCATCGCTAGGAGAGTGTCGTGGTTGAAATGGAGCGTGCCGGTGAAGCGCTCCGGGAGATGCCCCAGCACATCGAGGACGCCGCCGAGGTGATCGATATGGGAGTGCGTGACGACCACGGCTGTGAGTTCGGAGTAGCCCATCTCTTCGAGTGCCGCTAGCGCCTTGAGGTGGTGGTGCGCGTTGCAGTCGATCAGTAGCGCTTGTTTCGTGTCGTGGTCAACGGCGATGGTGCAGTCGCCTTGGCCAACATCGACGATGACGACGGTTCCAGGCATTGGTGGGACTCAGACCTTCGGCGGGTCTGTCGTGTCGCCTTCGAGGTCGAGCACCTGCCACGACATCGGCTGAAACTCGAAACTTGCGCCTGCAATGTCTTCGACGGAGTCGACGCGTCGGGCGTCGAAGGTGGCGCCATGCCGGACCATCCATCCCGGCATGCGCGGCGGTACTTCGATGGTGACGCCATCGCTTTGGGTGACCCCGTTGATCCAGATGCGGACTCTTGAATCCGCCTTGACCTCAAGCACTGCCCCGAGGCGTGGCACATGTGAGGTGCCTCCTTCGGCTGCGGAGTCCCCAGCCGGGTATCGGATGATGTCCTTGGGCTCGGTGTGCCCTGCGAGCAGCCGAACCGCCTGGGTTCGGAACATCTCGTCGATGCCATATTCCTGCCATACAGCCGCCTCGATCCGGTTCAAGACGCCGCCCAATGCGGAGGTGTGGTGTGCGGCGCGGCAAGCCTCGCGGCCTAACTCTCCAAGGCGGTGAATTGAGGATCTTGATATCGGTACGGGGATTGACTGCATGACGCGTGCGGGGATGTTTCGGTTGATTCCGTAACATGCGGTGTACGCGCTGGCGAACCCAGACCCCAAGATGGACAACAGCGCGTACAACAGATCATCGTCCGACGGGTCATGAGGCGCTACACAGCGAATGCTGTTAGTGCAGGCGACGCCGATCCGGTCAACTGCTACTCGAAAGCGCCAAGGGTTGTCGGGGTTGCGTGCTGCGGACACGAGGACCTTCGACCGCTCGATGACGGCCTCGCCTCGAGTGTTCTGGAAGTCACCCGGAAAGCGGCGACGCTGCAGCCGGGACCGGTCTGTCTGGCCATAGGGCGCGACATGGCGGAACTTCGCCAGATACCACACGCCGTCCTCGCGGCCGACGGCCTTGGGGTGTGGCTGCTGACCGCTTCGTACGATTGCGACGTCGGCGAGGGCGCATGTCGATGCGTTGAGCTTTGGCGACGTGAGGACATCAGAAAGCGGAGCCGATGCGTCTCCAACCACAAAGTTCGCCCGCGGTGGCTCGCCGCGGGCGAACGGTTCCATCTCATGGCGCCATATCTGCCTGACAACTCGCTTTCCGGCCACGCGGCTGTCGTTCTTTCTGCGTGCGAACAACACGGTTGGAGACTGTTGAGACTTCGGGAAGGTAGATTCGGGGAGCCTCCAAAGCTCGAAGATCTCGAACTGTTCACGAATCCGGTCACGCGTGTCGCGACTGTTGTCTGAGGACAGTAAGGAGGTCGGGATGATCGCTCCGAGCAACCCGCCCAGTGCCAGATGTCGTGCGGCCCAGTTCATGAAGTCGTCGGCCTCTTGGTGCCGCTTGTCGTCGGAAGTGAACTTCCAAGGCGGGTTCATCACGATGATTCGAGGGGTGTGCGGCAGTGTCTCGACCTTGAGAGTGTCCACTGTCTCGATGGTCCATCCGTTGCCGGCGGGCTGTGCCTTGAGCAGCAGCGCAAGCCTGGCGATCCCGCTGGCGAAAGGATCCTTGTCGTGGCCACGAAAGTGCATCCGGAGGTCTTGGTGTCGAGCGTCGAGTGACCAGTCGTGCGGTTGCAGTTTGGACAGGCGGTCGTGAGCGGCAACGAGCAGGGTGCCAGATCCGCATGCCGGGTCTAGCACGTACCGGTTCTCGGGATCGATGAGTTCCACGGGCAAGCTCTCGAGCACGCGGGCTGCGAGAGCGGGTGGCGTGTAGTAGATGCCGAGTTCGCGTTGGATGTCATCGTCAACGAGTGCTTGCTCGTAGACGTGGCTGAGAATCGCGGGATCCATGCTGCGGTAGTTGATGCGGAAGCCAAGCTGGTTGGTCAGATCGTTGAGGATGCGCCGTTCAGAGGGTGTTGCGTTCTTGAGCCACCTGAAGGCCGCAGGATGTCTCGCCGCTGCTTCCGCAACGGCTGCTTCGGCAGGCAATCGGGCATCTGAGGCGACGTTCGGGTCGACACCATCGCCGTCACGAATCACGAGTGCCGTCAACGCGCCGACCACCAACCGGGCTGCCTCTAGGTGGGCTCGTGGCTCCTCTGTAGCGGCATCGGCGCTGCTAGGCGCCAGTTCAGCGCTCGCCATGGCGAGTGCCTCACCGATAATGGGACCCAGGTGCTCAGAACTCTTGGTCTTGGCATCCGCCAGGAAGTCGACAGGAATGTCGAATAGAGGCGGCTGCCGCAACCCGGTCTTGATCCCGGTGGCGGCATCTGGGGAGATCCATGTCTTCAGTTCGGCTACCGACTGCTTGTCGACGGTGCGCCATCGTGTGAGTTCGTCGGGCTTGGCGATCGAGAAGTCGAACTTGCCGTTGTGCGGTGTCAAGACATAGGGGGCGCCTAGGGCAAGGGCGACTTGGTGAGCCAGTTCGATGCCGCCGAAATGGGCCACAATCACCGCTGTCGACATGTCCTGAGGGGCACTACGACTGAACGCGACGAGGCCAGCCGACTCAACACGCCCGAGTTGGGGAACCATTACGGGATAGTCCTCGCGAAGTTTCTCGCGTTGGTAGCCGACTACACCTAGAAGATCTCGGGCGCGCGCCAGCGCCGGGGCAGCCATGGCTAGCTGGTCACTGTGACACGCACAGCAACAGGACAGGTGCGCCCACGACACGACGGCAGTCCGGGGATCTCGGCGGAAAGCGTGTCCTGAGTGTCGGTCATCGTTGCCCACCCGGTGGGGTTCGTTGAGGTGGCGGGAGATTAGGCACGGACGACCAAACAGTAGTGCTGCGGATCATCTGCTGCGCACCAATACCCGAAAATGTGCTGTCCCAAGCGAGCTGAGGCAGTATCGATTGGGGACCGCGCGTCGACCGTACTCGGGGGTTGTGACAACGTCTTGAGCCTCGCCATTGGTCCCTGCGACCCTCTACGCCACGGTCCTTCCTCGGCCACAACACAAGCCGAGTGCCACGTCCTTCCGCGATCATGCATCTGACCTGGGGTTTTGCGGGCTGGAGCCAGGAAAGCGTTCCAGGATTTCGCGAAATCCATTCCAAACCCCTCTGAACTCAAGCCTCTGACCTCGGTGTTTGTAATTCGCGCATGTCCCGTCAGGCTCCGGCGCTGGTGAACAGCGCTATCCAGATCGAGACGGCGGCGACCGCGACGGTGGTCACGATGGTGGTCACGATCACGTAGAGCTGGCGGGCCTGGCTCTTGATCAGGTCGGCGTGGCTCTTGATGATGTTGGCGCGTTCCTCCGCGGCCGCGGCGAGGCCTTCTGTGAGCTTGACGTTGGTCTCGGCGAGGCCTTCTGTGAGTTTGTTGTTGGTTTCGGCGAGGCCTTCGGTGATTTTGACGGTGAGTTCGGCGAGGCCGGCGGTGATGGCGTTGGTGAGGCGCGACTCGACGCCGGCGAGGTCCTCTTTGGTGGCCATCTGCTCCCAGCCGCCGGGCGGGAGCTCTGCGATCAGGGTGTCTGCGGCTTCGTTTCCCATCGATTCCGCCAGTTTCGTGTACAGCGCGGCGCGCTGTGATTGGGTTGTGGCCATCGGGGCGTTCCTTTCCGTGTCGTGCGTTCGGCAGGGGGCGCCCGCGGGGGCTGCTCCGAGGCCAGCGGGCCGGCGCGATGGCCGGTCCGCGGCTGGTGTAGAGAGTCTATACGCATGGTCGATGCTGTTACACGCCAAGTTGTGGATCGCCCTGCATTTCGAGGGCTGCACACTGCACGCTGCGAAGCTGTCGTGGTCGGCGCCGAGCGGGGACGGCCCCGGCGGGGACTCCCAGCGAGGGGTTCTCAATCCGCCGTGTGCCGCTGATACGTGTGCGACCGCACAGCGCCCGGGCCAGCCCGACCCGCTGCTGCAGTCTGATCCGCCGTGTGCCGCTGATACGTGTGCGACTCGGTGAAGCAATGCTGCTCGGGCGGCTTCGCGTGAAGTCGGCCTCTCGGGCTGTTCAGCGGCGGATCAGCATCGCCAGAGGTCGGAGTCGGCGGCGGTGAGCTCGGAGACGGAGACGCTGTCGAGGGGCCCGCAGGCCTGCCCGGTGAGCTCGACGCCGCCCAGCACCGGCGAGATGATCCCCCCGAAGACCAGCACGGTCACGGTGCCCCTGTCCTCCTCCACTGCGACGGCCGGCAGCCGGGTCTCGATGACGGAGCCTCTCGCCGCGATCATGGCCAGCCGGGCCTCCAGGATGCCCCGGCACTCGCGGTCGGGCCGCATCACCCCGTCGCAGTCGACGTCGCCGGGGTCGGCGGACTGGGCCGCCACCAGCGCCCGGTCGGCCGCCGACTGCACCGCGGACCGGGCCACCGCCACGATCACCACATGAACGGCGACCATGACGGTGAAGAACACCCCGAGGAACAGGATGGCGACAGGAAGCGCCTCCCCCCGCTCATCCCCCCGCCGCGGATCGCGGACCGCTCTGTAACCAGCCGCGAACCGCAGCCCGCCCTCCGCTCCTACACCTCCCACCAGCCGCGTTGAGCGCTATTGACCAATCCGAAGGCGATCACACCAGCCTAGCTCTGGCACTTGTCGTCGGTTATAGCGGCAGTGGAACCGTCTGAGTCCGTCTTAGAGCCATCCCATTTGTGGCCTGCTGCTTCGCACAAGGCTTCTGAGCCGCCGTACTCGTAAGCCTGCCGAACGACATTCGTTTCCTCGAGTTGGTTGGTGGCCTCTGTGCCTCGGGTGAGGAGCACTCCGGCTACGGCGCCGGCTATGGCTAGCAGCACGACGATGATGATGACCGTCTGGAGGGCGATGCCCCGGACGTCGCCGCGGGCGTGGGCCAGCGATCTGATCAGTGGGGTTGACTGGGCTCGACGCAGTCCGAGGTACATGACTGCGAGTAGGCCGGGGACGGCTAGGGCTAGCATGACGGTGGTCATCATTGTGTAATCCTCTGTGGGTTTAGTGCCGACGGTATCGGATGCGTGTCGATATGTCTCGACCTGATCGCGTGAAAGGCTATAGCAGTTTCAAGAATCGCCAACACGCGATGGCTCGGACAATTCGAAGCGAAGGATCCGGATGCCTGCCGGTGCCGATCGACCAGCGCGCCGGCTCCTTACGGCTGGGCGCTGCCGGGCTCGGCGGGGACGGAGTGGGGGGCCGCGGGCTCAGGTGCGGCGGCGCCGGGATCGAGCAGCCGGCCGGAGAGCGCGGCGTCCACCGCGGCGCGCGCGTTCATCTCGGAGACCAGCACCGCCAGCGTGCTAGCGATCTCAGCCTGGCCGGCCTCCAGCGAGTCGAACCTGGCATCCACTCCCTCGAACCTGGCATCCACTCCCTCGAACCTGGCGTCCATGTCGCTCTCGAGTTCCTCGAATCTGGCGTCCATGTCGCTTCTGAGCTCTTTGAATCTGGTGTCGACGTCGGTGCGGAACTGGGCGATGTCGGCGTCCAGTCTGGCGATGTCGGTGTCCAGTCTGCCGATGTCGGCGTCGAGGCCGTTCAAGGCGCGCAGCATCAGTCCGCCGATCCCGCCTGCGAGTAGGACGATGATGGCGATGAGCGGGCCCGTGGGCGAGAGGCTTCTCGCGGCCGGCGCCCGTTGGGCCCGCCACGTGGCGGCGGCTGGAGGGTTTGCGGCGGGTTCGCCTGGTTGGGGGTCGGAGGGTTGGGTCATGTCGGCGGGGATCGATACGGATGAGGACACGGCAGCCTCCAAGGGGACTCGCGGGCGTGCTGTCGCGGTCAAACGACGGCAGGCGCACCGTGAGGGCCCGGTGGCAAGGCCTGTCCGTCATGCTACATGCTCATGCACCGGGATGCTACCCAGCAGTACAGGATATGCTTCAAATACAGCTGGCACAAGGGACGCGGCCGGTCATTGGCCGGGATCGGCGGGGGCGGGGGCCAGGAGCCGGCCCGAGAGCGCGGCGTCCACCGCGGCGCGGGCGTTCAACTCGGTGACCAGCACCGCCAGCGTGCTAGCGATCTCAGCCACGTCTGCCGCCAGCGAGTCGAACCTGGCGTCCACTTCCTCGAATCTGGCGTCCATGTCGCTTCTGAGCTCTTTGAATCCGGTGTTGACGTCGGTGCGGAACTGGGCGATGTCGGTGTCCAGTCTGGCGATGTCGGCGTCGAGGCCGTTCAGGTCGCGCAGCAGCAGTCCGCCGATCTCGCCTGCGAGTAGGACGATGACGGCGATGAGCGGGCCCGTGGGCGAGAGGCCTCTCGCGGCCCGTGCCCGTTGGGCCCGCCACGCCGCGGCGGCGGCTGGCGGGTCTGCGGCGGGGTCGCCCGGGTGGGGGGCGGAGGATTGGGTCATGTCGGCGGG
>JAPOQG010000006.1 GCA_026710865.1 Acidimicrobiaceae bacterium | reverse complement strand
TCGAATCGTTTCGTTTACGAGTGGAATCGCTCCCTCGAGCCGTTTCGTCCCACCGCGGCGGACCGGGAGAAGTTGCGCCAACTCGCCGACGGCTACGACGAGGCCGAGCACGAACGCATTCAGCGGCTCGCGTTTCCCCGCTCTACCGCCTGAGCACACCTAGTCGCTTGCGCAAGCAACTACCGAATCCGGCGTTTCGCACTCGTTTCAGGTCCAGATCCCCGTCATCGTCGCCACTCGCCGCGCTCAGCAGCGAACGGCGACGGGTGTCAGCCTGCGCATGTACATCTGATCGACGTACAATTGGGCGCATGGGAACCAAGACCGAGCGGTGGTCGATACGAGTGACCCCGGCTGAGGACGCCATCGTGCGCCGGGTGCTGGCCGATGTGGGGATGTCCTTGAACGACTACGTGGTCAGCCGCGCCGTCGCCGCCGCGGTGGACGACTTGGCGGATCGCCGCGTCTTCGCGCTGCCCGCGGGGGCCTGGGACGAGCTCCAGGAGATCCTCGACCGGCCGCCGGCGCCCAAACCGAGGATCGCCGCGCTGCTGGCTGAGCCGTCGGTGCTGGATGCCGAGTGAGCGGCTTCCGGGGGCCGGAACTGCTTGACGCAGCCCACGATGTCGCAGGCTTCGATTGCGGAGACGAGGCTCTCAACGAGTGGCTGCGCCGGAGGGCGCCGCGGAACCAGCGGGAGGGCTCCAGCCGCACGTGGGTCGTTGCGCACGGAGCGGACGTGGTGGCGTTCTATGCGTCGAGCACCGCGGTCGTGGCCCGCACTGAGGCGACCCGGCGAGCGGCCCGCAACCAGCCCGACCCGCTGCCTGCGATGCTGCTGGGCCGCCTGGCCGTGGACCGCGCCCACCAGGGCAGGGGGCTGGCCGCGGCCATGCTCAAGCATTTTCTGCACAAGGCGCTCGAGGTTGCCGCTCTCACGGGTGTGCGCCTGGTGCTGGTCCACGCCAAGGATGCGCAGGCAGCCGGCTTCTACCGCCGCTTCGGGTTCGAACCATCTCCGATCGACGACCTGACGCTCATGCTCCTCACAAAGGACATCGAACCCTGACTACTGTGGAGGAGGTATCTGGAATGGTAACAAGCGGGCCACTGTCCGAGGTGTGGGCCGGACGACCGTCACGTGGGCTTGATGGACGTGTGCAAGCGGCGTCCAAGGCGTATGAGTAGAGCGGTTGCCGTGGCCAGGGATGCCACGGTTAGGACCTGTGATCCGCAGCCGGTGGATGCGGCGGAGGCTTGCCGCCGGCTCGCGTTGCCCGCCGATGTGCGGCCGGATCGGCGACCTCGCGGGTGATGGCGGTCATCCGGAGCATCGGCCTGCTCGATCGCTTCCTCTAGTCGCTCTCTGGCGTCCCAGGCCTTGTCTCGGAGTCGTTGGAGGGTGCTGTTCAGGTATGTGTACTCGGAGGCGTCAGTGAGGGCCATCACCTCGACGTTCTCGTTCAGCCCGGCCATAGTGAGGTTGGCCGACCCGACCAGGAACGCCTGCGGAGTTCCGGTGTGGTCGCAGGCGGCCCAGACCTTGAGGTGAGCCTCGGAGCGCCCCTGGCTGGAGCGTCCGGTACGGTACCAGTTGAGAACGGTCACATCGCGGCGTTGCACGAAACTGAGCGCGGCGCGGCGGTCGGCGTCGGTGGCCTTGGCGAAGTTGCGGCTCTTCAGGTCACCGATGAGCAGAGTCACCGGCCGGTCGTGTGAGCGTTGGGCGAGCCACACGATCCCGGCCACGCTCGCCGACCCCACGCACACCACCAGCGGCCCGGTCGGATGCGCGCCCAGGAACCGCTCGATCCGATCCGCCGTACTGCTGCCCAGAGCCATGAGCCGAGGAATCTACACCTCAGTCATATCGTCTGCTGCGACTGCCAGTCACTGCGTTGCTGCATCCATCCGCATCTTGTAGCGTTGAAAACCATTGGAATAATAAGGAATGGACGATGCGGTACTGTCGATTGAGCGCCGGTTGGGTACGGTCGTGCGGCGCCTACTGGCGAGCGAGTGTGATCCAACAGGTGTCTCAATCCGAGGAGCGGTGGAATGTTCACATCTACTGCGCGCTGAGGACGCCGCCCTACTTCGGGGGATACGACCGCGCCTATCTCCTGCACGCGGGCGGCGAGCCCTACAGCGCGCCGCTGGCGGCGAGCATCCACCGCGCCGAGCGCTGGTACTGGCAGGCGGCGCTCGGGCGGGGTCTCGGCTACGGGCCTGAGAATCCACAGTCGGATTTCGAACTTGCCAATGGCATACCCGCCATCGACGATCCGCTGCTCCGGTCCGGCGGCTTGGCCATCGCGGGTGTGAGTCAGTACCCGGATCAGCCCGACAGACGCGAGTTCCATGCGACGCTTCCGGTGGAGTGCAGCGGCCAGCGGCGGGCGGCGAGCGTCGTCAGAGACGACGAGACCGGCGAATGGGGAGTCTGGCTATCGAGCGGCACGCCGGGATGGCTCGAAGCGGGCGGTTCGCCCTATCGGGCACCGGCGACGGTGTGTGTGCATCGGGCGGAGCGCTGGTACTGGCAGCTCGTCTGCGGAGAACCGCTGCGCCACGGCGACGACTACCCGCAACACTGGTGGGAGCAGCGAAACCAGATCCCCGACCTCGACGACCCGGCACGACTGCCCCAGCTCGCCTAGGCGCTGATCCGATGGCTCGACCAGGTGTACGCGAACCTTGTGGACGTCTGGCACACCGCTCTGGAGTTCACTGTGGAGTTCGCGGTCTCGCTTCCGGCAGGATCTGGTATGGCCGATGCGGTGTGCGTTGCGTGGATGAAGGTGCCGCCCCAGGTGGCATGGGACCTCGCCAGGTTGCTGTCGGACCATGTCGCGGATTACGAGAGCGAATATGGTAGCTTCACTCCAAAGTCACCTGATGAGCAGGAACTATCATGACGTTTGTCCACATCGTCGGTTCGAATCGTTTCGTTTACGAGTGGAATCGCTCCCTCGAGCCGTTTCGTCCCACCGCGGCGGACCGGGAGAAGTTGCGCCAACTCGCCGACGGCTACGACGAGGCCGAGCACG
>JAPOQG010000007.1 GCA_026710865.1 Acidimicrobiaceae bacterium | reverse complement strand
GATCCGCATCGCCGGTGTGGACACGACCGAGGCGTCGCCCTACAAGGTCGCCGCCCTCGGCGTGGCCACGGTGCCGGCCGACCGCATCGCGCAGGGGCTCCTGATGGACTTCAGCGTCAAGGAGAACCTGGTGCTCGGCAACCACCGCAGCCGCAAGTTCGCCCGAGCCGGAGTGCTCAACGGGACCAGCATCGACGACTTCGCCGCCGAGTCCATCGAGAGCTTCGAGATCAAGACCCCCTCGGCGTCGCAGACCACCAGGACGCTGTCGGGCGGCAACCTGCAGAAGATAATCATGGCCCGCGAGCTCTCGGGCATGCCGTCGCTGATCGTGGCCCACCAGCCGACGCGAGGGCTCGACATCGCGGCCAGCGAGTACGTGCGGCGCCGGCTGGTGCAGGAACGCGACCGCGGCGCGGGCGTGCTGCTCATGTCGGAGGACCTCGACGAGATCTTCCAGCTCTCGGACCGGATCGCGGTGATATTCGACGGCCGGATCGTCGCGGTCACCGAGCCGGAGGCCACCACCCTCGAGGAGATCGGGATGCACATGGCCGGGGCCAGCGGCTCTACCGGAGACACCCAGTGAGCGAGCAGACCGACGACGCAGCCGAAGACCGGGGCAGTGGCGGTGACGCCCTAGCCCGGCGCGATCCGCTGTCGCTGCTGTTCCAGCCGGGCGCCTGGCGGCTCGAGCGACGGCTGGAGACCCGCGCCGTTCACGAGCTCTACGCCACCCTCGTCGCGCTGGCCATCACCGCCGTGATCATCGGCCTGCTGGTGATCATCGCGGGCGTGTCCCCGCTGGACGCCTTCTCGTCGCTGTACGACGGCGCCTTCGGCGACCGGGAGTCGGCCCTGGAGACGCTGGTGCAGGCGACCCCCCTCATCCTCACCGGCCTGGCCGCGGCCATCGCCTTCCGGGCCGGGGTCTGGAACATCGGCGGCCAGGGGCAGTTCATCGCGGGCGCCATCGGCACCTGGTGGGTCTATGCCACGATGCCCGGCCTCCCGGCGCCGCTGCTGTTCGTCGCCATGTTCGCGGGGGCCGCCGTCTTCGGAGCGGTGTGGGCGACGGTGGCCAGCGTCCTGCTGGTCCGTTACGGAACCAACGAGATCCTCACCACGGTGATGCTGAACTTCGTCATCGACTACATGCTGTCGTGGCTGCTCTCGGGGCCGTGGCAGGCGAACGACACGCCCTACTCCCAGACCGAGCGGATGGTCGAGAGCACATTCCTGCCCCGGTTCTTCGACGACAGCCGGCTGCATCTGGGCTTCGCCCTCGCGCTGGCGATGGCGGCCGTGGTCCATTTCCTGGTGCGCCGCACCACCCTGGGGTTCGAACTGCGGGCCATAGGCGTGAACAAGCAGGCGGCCGCCTACAAGGGGATCAGCGTGGGGGCGGCGACCATCGCAGTGATGGCCGTCTCGGGGGCCCTGGCGGGACTGGCGGGCTCGGGTGAGCTGCTGGGCCTCCACCACCGGATCAACTTCGAGTTCGGCGAGCAGCAGATCGGCTTCACCGGGATCATCATCGCCCTGGTGGCCCGGCTGCATCCCGCGGGCGTGATCGTGGTGGCCATCGCCTTCGCGGGGCTCCTCAACGGCTCGACCCAGATGCAGGTCGGCACCGGCATCCCGGCCGCGCTGGTGACCGTCATCGAGGGCGTCGCGCTGGTTCTCGTGCTGCTGGCCGCGGTCGCCTGCCGCTACCGGCTGCGCAGGGCCGCCGTCCACGCCGACGGGTCCGCCGAGGGCTCGGAGTAGCCGCCATGGAGGACTTCTTCACCTATTCGGTGATCCTGGGGATCTTCGTGGCCACCGTGAAGATCGCCACCCCGCTTCTGATCGCCGCGACCGGCGAGCTGGTCGCGGAGAGCGCCGGGATCCTGAACCTGAGCCTCGAGGGGACGATGACGATCGGCGCCTTCACCGGGTTCCTGGTCGCCAACGAGACCGGCAGCCTCTGGCTGGGTCTCGTCGGAGCAGCCGTCGGCGGGGGCGCCCTGGGGCTGCTGATGGCGGTGATGACCGCCACGGTCAAGGTCAACCAGGTGGTGGCCGGTCTGGCCCTCAACATCCTGGGGCTCGGGGGCGCGTTCTTCTGGTACCGCTCCGTCTACGACGAGAGCGGCGCGGTCGCGCTCCCCACCGTCGACCGGTTCGACACCGCCACCATCCCGCTGCTCGCCGACATCCCCGCGGTGGGGGAGATCCTGTTCGACCAGCACTGGCTGACCTACTTCGGCGTCGTCATGGTGCCGGCCACGTTCATCTTCCTGTACCGCACCAAGTACGGCCTGGAGTTGCGCAGCATCGGCCACAACCCCGAGGCGTGCGACATGCGCGGCGTGGGCATCATCTCCCGCCAGTACACCGCGGTGATCTACGGGGGCGTGATGGCCGGGCTGGGCGGCGCCTTCCTGTCGCTGTCGGAGGCCGGGCAGTTCTTCCCCGACATCATCGCGGGGCGGGGCTGGATCGCCCTGGCCATCGTCATCTTCGGCAACTGGCGGGCGTCGTGGATCCTGGTCGGGTCGCTGCTGTTCGGGTTCCTCGAGGCCACCCAGCTGTCGCTGCAGGCCAGCGACGTGAACCTGCCCTACCAGCTGCTGCTGGCCCTGCCGTTCGTGCTCACCATCGCGGCCCTGGTCCTGAACCGCAGCCGGTCCCGGGTCCCGCTGGCGCTGACCATCCCGTACCACCGGGGCGAGCGCTAGACCCCGACCACGAGGAGCGGCGTTGAGCCTCGACATCGACCCCCACATCCGCCACAGCACCCGCCACGTGGGCCGCTCGGTGCCTCGCCGCGAGGACCGGGGCCCGCTCACCGGCCGCAGTCGCTACGTCGCCGACATCAGGATCGCCGGGATGCTCGAGGTCGTCTTCGTGCGCAGCATCGAGGCCCATGCCCGCATCACCGCGATCGACACGTCGGAGGCCGCCGCCGTCGAGGGCGTGCTGGCCGTGTTCACCGCGGCCGACCTGGCCGACGTGAGCACCTTCCCCGACTTCATCCCCTACATCGGCCCGGTCGAGCAGCGTCCCCTCGCCGGCGACCGGGTGCGCTACGTGGGCGCCCCCTACGCCGCAGTGGTCGCGGTGGACCGGTACATCGCCGAGGATGCGGCCACCCTGGTCGCGGCCGGAACCGTCTACGAGCCGCTGCCGACGGTGGCCGACCTGGACCAGGCCCTGGCGCCGGGCGCACCCAGGCTCTACGACCACTGGGAGAGCAACTGCTCCTTCGATGTGGCCCCGCACAAACCCGAGGTGGACCGGGCCATCGAGGAGGCCGACCGCACCTTCACCGAGACCTACGTCAGCCAGCGCCAGACCGGGCTGCCGATGGAGACCAGGGGAGTGGTGGCCGACATCTCCGACGGGACGCTCACCGTGTGGTCCTCGACGCAGAGCCCCCACATGGTGCGCACCACCGTGGCGCTGATGCTGGGCATGCCGGAGCCGCAGGTGCGGGTGATCCACCCGACCATCGGCGGCGGCTTCGGCACCAAGACCCACATATACCCCGAGGACGTCGTGGTCCCCTGGATCGCCCGCCGGCTCGGTCGGCCGGCCCGCTGGATAGAGGACCGCATGGAGAACCTCGTGGCGTCGGTGCACGCCCGCGAGCAGCGCCACACCGTCGAGGTCGCCTACGACGACGACGGCACCGTCCGCGGGGTTCGCTGCGCGTCGATGCTCGACATGGGCTCGGGCGAGATCTTCATGCCGGGCACCGCACCGGTCTTCGTGACCAACGCCTGCATCACCGGCGGCTACGACCTCCCCAACATGGAGGCCCGCACCATCGGCGCGGTGACCAACAAGACGCCGGCCGGCGCGTACCGGGGATTCGGGATACCGGAGGGCGCGTTCGTCATGGAGCGGATAATCGACCGGGTCGCCCGCCTGACCGGCACCGACCGGGTGGACCTGCGGCGGCGGATGCTGATACGGCCGGGCCAGACGCCGTATGTGATGCACGGCGGGGGTCGCCTCGACTCGGGCTCGCACACCGAGTCCTTCGAGCGGGCCCTGGAGATCACGGCCCCGGCCCTGGAACGGGCCCGCGCCCGGCACGCCGACGATCCCGATGTCCGGGTGGGTGTGGGCTACGCCAACTATGTGGAGCCGACATCGCCCAGCTACCACCTGACCACCGGCCATTGGGGCGGCGGCGACGCGGCCACGGTGCGCGTCGACCCCGACGGCTCGGTGCGGGTCGCGGCCGGGCTCAGCGCCATCGGTCAGGGCGCCGAGACCATCGCGGCGCAGCTAGCGGCCGACATGCTGGGGGTCTCGCCCGACGACGTCACCGTGGTGCTGGGCGACACCGAGAGGGCGCCCTACGGTCTGGGCTCCTGGGGCAGCCGAGGCGCGATGATGCTCACGGGCTCGGTTCTCCTGGCCTCGGAACGGCTGCTGGACAAGGCCCGCAGGATCGCCGCCCACATGCTGGAGGCAGCCGAGGCCGATGTCGTGCTCACCGACGGCGCCTTCCACGTGGCCGGCAGCGGCCGGCCCTCGGTGAGCTGGGCCGAGGTCGGCACCGCGGCGTGGGTCCGCAATGTGGACCTGCCCGACGGCATGGAGGCGGGGCTGGAGACATCGGGCTACTACCACCCGGAGAACCTCCAGCACCAGCTCGACGACACCGGCAGGATCAACGCGGCGGCCAGCTGGGCCAACGGCACTCACATAGGGGTCGTCAGCGTCCGGTTGAGCACGGGCGAGGTGAGGATCGAGGACTACATCGTGGTCCACGACTGCGGCACGGTCATCAATCCGGCTCTGGTGGAGGGCCAGGTCCATGGCGGCGTGGCCCAGGGCATCGCCGGCGCCATGTACGAGCACTTCCAGTATGACACTGACACCGCCAATCCCCGGTTCGCCTCGTTCATGGACTATCTGGTGCCGACGTGCGCCGAGATGCCCCACATGGAGGTCGACCATTTCGAGTCGCCCGCCCCGGAGCAGCCTCTGGGCGTCAAGGGCTGCGGCGAGGGCGGCACGGTGGGCCCGCCCGCGGTCGTGGCCGGGGCCGTCTCCGACGCGCTCTCGGAATGGGGCGTGGACCTGACCGAGTGCCCCGTCACCCCCGTGTCGGTGCGAGCCGCGATACGAGCTGCGGAGGCCGCCCGAGGCGGGGCGGGAGGCGCCCCATGAAGCCGGCGCCGTTCGAGTACTGCCGGCCCTCCACGGTGGCCGAGGCGGTCGAGGCTCTCGGCTCTTCTGAGTCGAGCCGGATCCTCGCGGGGGGCCAGAGCCTCATCCCGGCCATGAACTTCCGTCTCACCGACGTGTCGGTGATCGTGGACATCCGCCGCGTCGACGGGCTCGACAGCGTTGGTTGCGACGCTGGCGGTGTGACCGTCGGCGCGGCGGCCACCCAGACCCGCGTGCTGAACGACGACGCCGCGGCCGCGACGGTCCCTGGCCTGCGGGCCGCGCTGCGCCACGTCGGGCATCTGCAGATCCGCAACCGGGGCACCGTCTGCGGCAGCCTGGCCCACGCCGACCCGGCCGCGGAGCTTCCCGCCCTCGCGGTGGCGACCGGCGCGGTCGTCGGTGTCGCCGGGCCGGACGGCGAACGCCGGATCGACGCCGGAGACTTCTTCCTCGGCCCGTTCTGGACGGCACTCGAGGACAACGAGCTCGTCACCGAGGTGCGCTTCCCGGCGCCCCCGGACGGCTCGGTGACCATCGTGGACGAGATCTGCCGGCGGGCCGGCGACTTCGCGGTGGCCGGCCTGGTCGCGGTGGTGGAGGCCGATGCCGGAGCCGTGCGCTCCGCCCGCCTGGTCGGCTTCGGGCTGGGCGGCGCTCCCACCCGCCTGCCGACCGCCGAGGACGCGCTCTCGGGCTGGGCGCCGGACCACCCGAGCAGCGGGCTCACCGAGGCAGTGATGGCCGACGCAGCCGGCGCCTTCGACGACATCCACGCCACGGGCTGGTACCGCCGCGAGGCCGTGGCCGCGCTGGTCGTCAGAGCAGCACGGAGCGCCTTGGCCGGATCGGAGGCCGCATGACGACCATCGAGGCGAGCCGCCCGCCGACCACCGGTCGCAGACTTGCTCGGAACTGGCAGTGCCGGGGTCCCGAACGGGCGCCCGCGGCTGCCAGTCCGGCTGTCGGCCGGAGGGCAGCCCTGACCCAGGAGGCCGCATGACGACCATCGAGACCGCCGCCGAAGTCGACGTCGAGGTCAGGATCAACGGGCGGCGCCACCGTCACCGCGTGCCGTCCCGGCTGCTGCTGTCGGACTACATCCGCGACGTCGTCGGCCTGACCGGAACCCACGTCGGCTGTGAGCACGGCTACTGCGGCGCCTGCACGGTGATGGTTAATCAGGACGCGGTCAGGTCCTGCCTGATGCTGGCGGTGCAGGCCGACGGCGCGCAGGTCCGCACGGTCGAGGACCTCGCGCCGGCAGGCTCGGAGTCGCTGTCGCCGATGCAGCAGGCGTTCCACGACAACCATGCCCTCCAGTGCGGCTTCTGCACGGCCGGGTTCCTGATGACCCTGGAGAGCGTCGATCCCGACCAGTGGCGGGAGCCCGAGCGCATCGTTGAGCTGCTGTCGGGCAACCTCTGCCGGTGCACCGGATACCAGAACATCGTCAACGCGGTCGCCGAGGCGTGGGGCGCGTACCATGGAGACGGAGGTTCCGACGATGGCTGACGCGACCGTTGAAGTCAACCACGACGTCTGCATAGTCTCGGGCATGTGCGCCTCTCTGGCGCCCGAGATCTTCGACATCGACGACGACGGGCTCAGGCTGGAGGTCCTGAAGCCGACCCTGCCGCCCGAGTTGGTGGACAAGGCCCGCAGCGCCGAGGCGTGCTGCCCGGTGGAGGCCATAAGGGTGACAGCGCCATGATGAGCATGGACGCGGGCAGCACCAGCACGGGGGTCGGGCACCGGAAGGAACGCGGGCAGGCATCGAGCATGGACGCGGGCAGCACCAGCACGGGGGTCGGGCACCGGAAGGAACGCGGGCAGGCATCGAGCATGGACGCGGGCAGCACCAGCACGGGGGTCGGGCACCGGAAGGAACGCGGGCAGGCATCGAGCATGGACGCCGGCAGCACCAGCACGGACGCGTCAGCGCCATGACGATGACCCAGGATCCGGCAGCGCCCGGCGGATTCGAGGTTCAGGGGAACACCCAGCTCGACATGGCCGGCGAGGAGCGGCTCTACCAGCAGCTCAAGCGCTTCTGGCAGCCGGTGGCCTTCTCCGACGACCTGACCGACTCGCCGCACCAGGTCACGCTGTTCGACACCCGCCTGGCCGTGGCCCGTCTCGACGGCCGGGCCTACACGTTCAGCGACATCTGCCGGCACCGGGGATCCGCCCTGTCGCTGGGCCGGATCGACGGCTGCATGCTGCGCTGCGCCTATCACGGCTGGGCCTACGACGCCGAGGGCACCGTCGTCGACATCCCGGCGAGGCCGGAGCTGAACGGCAAGCTGACAGCCCGGCTGCCGAGCTACCCGACCATCGAGGCCGGCGGCCTGGTGTGGACCTGCGTCTCGGGCGAGACGCCGCTGTTCCCGCCGTCGGAGTGCCCCGAGCTGGACGACCCTGCCTACCGGTTCCTGCGCTTCGATCCCTACGAGTGGGACTGCTCGGTGGCCCGGCGCCTGGAGAACTACTTCGACTTCTCCCACTTCGCCCATGTGCACCACGGGATCCTCGGCGACCGCGACGAGGCCGAGATAGCCGACTACGACGTGGAGCGCCGCGGCTCGGAGCTGCGGATCACCGCGGGACCGTTCATCGAGTACACCGACAACGTCAAGAACTCGGCGGTCAACCACGACGGCCTGACCTACGAGGCGTGGAAGCGCTACCGGGTGTTCATGCCCAACGCCATGAAGCTCAACAGCTCGGCCGGGGAGACCGAGGACTTCGTGCTGTACGTGGCGGTCGCGCCGGTCAACCGCAGGCGGACCCGGTGCTTCACCTTCGTCGGCCGGAACTACGCGCTGGACCGCGACCAGGAGTTCCACGACATGCAGTACGTGATCCTGGGCCAGGACCAGCCCATCGTCGAGTCGCAGCGGCCCGAGGAGCTGCCGGTGGACCTGACCGCGGAGATGCACGTCAAGGGCGCCGACGCTGGCACCGTCGAGTACCGGCGCTGGCTGATCAGCATCGCCGACGGCAAGATCGAGCCGGCCCCCACGGACTGACCCGCCGACCGGCCTCGCGGCTGAGGCTCGGGCGCCGATACGGTTGGGAGCCGTGACCACGACCGAGCCCCGCGCCGACACCGCGTCCCGCAACGACTCCGCCCCGGGCCCCCACGACGACGACCGGCTGCCGGTCAAGATGCTCAACGACCGGATCCTGGTGGCGATGGGCGAGGCCGAGGGCGAGCGCCGCTCGACGGGCGGGATCCTGATCCCGGCCACCGCCCAGGTCGGCAAGCGCCTCACCTGGGCCGAGGTGGTGGCGGTCGGGCCCAACGTGCGCAACATGGAGAAGGGCGACCGGGTGCTGTTCAACCCCGAGGACCGCTACGAGGTCGAGGTCCGGGGCCGCGACTACATCATCCTGCGCGAGCGCGACGTCCACGCGGTGGCCGCCGAGCGCCTCGACAAGGGCAGCACCGGCCTCTACCTGTAGCTGCAGCCCCGTAGCTCCGCAGCCCGCCGAACCATCTTCGCTCAGCCCGACGCCGACGCGTTGACCGGTGCGTGGGACCAGATCAGAGACCAGATCGCGGCGAGCTTCCCCTAAGCCGGGCCGCTGGTGGACAGCACTCCATGAGCCTGCTCCACCCCCAGCGCGATAGTCGCGCCACAGCCGAACTCACACCCGGCCACCAACCACCGCGGCTCCACCCAGGGCCCACCCACTTCGCCCGGCGATTCGATTCTCAGCGCGCCGAACGAGTTCGTCGTCGAGGGATCGAGGCAGCGCTATTCCGGGCTCTCTTGGTCTGGGTGCACGAGCTCGTCGAATGGCTTCCATGCCGACAACTGGAATAGGCGAGGCGGAGTGCCTTCGTTGCCGTGCTCCACGCACACAGGGCCCGCCGTTTGCCAGCAGACGACAACGCCGACATCAGGACGCAGCGTGGCGACGGCGTGCCTGGGTGAGGGAAGCACGACCGTCAGGATCGCAGCACATGCAGCGAACGTCGCCACAACCGAGCGACCGACACGTCGGCTACACCGCTGGAGTGGCTGATGCGCCCACAGCAGGGGCAGCGCCAGCAGCACGATGACGTCGACGTGCCACCTGCGGACCGTCGGCACTGCCAGACCGTTGCCGTCGGACAGGACAACGTCCCAGCACAGCATCGCCACAAGGACCATGAACACCGCCCGCGCGGGGGGCTTGTACATGCCCGCACTCTCGTCGAACCCGATCATGGGACGCTGCTGTCCCCAGCGCCACAGCCGCATCACTACCAGCGCGAAGACCAGACCCGACAGCACCCACATGACCGGTTCCCATACCAGTAGCAACTCCCGAGACTCCCCGAGCAGCGCAGACCCGGCCAGCGGATACGTCGCCGAGCCTGCCAGTAGCAGCCCGCGCCAACTCCGTAGCGTCCGTAGCGCCCCGGACGTCCACTCTCTCCGAGCCATCCACCCCAGCAGCACCGCCGGCGCCAGCAAACCGAGACTCACCACCAGCGACGCGGCCGCGATCACCGTGTCCGTCGCCGAGGTTCCTGCGTGGACGTAACCTTCGCAGTTCCAGCCGGCCATACCGCAGGGCCCGTATCCGGGCTGGATCAGAGCGGCCTCCTCGCGGCTCAGATGGTGCTCGTCGAGCCAACGCTGCAGTCGCGGATCCAACCTTGAGGGCAGGTCCTCAAAGAGGACGAAACGGTCACGACGGTCCAACTCCTGCGCGACATGCCCAGCGCCGGTGCGTGCCATCAAGTACCCGACTGCGCAACGAGTCCCCGAGTCGTCCATGAGAACCGGTCGCCGGCCGCTGGCCGCAGTGTTGCGAGGAAACTTCCCCGCCCGCCAGTACTCATGCAGAACCTCAAGCAACTCGAGGCGAGCCGTCTGGTCGGGACGGGTTGCGAGCCTCAAACGCAGCTCGCAGTAAGCCAGATGCGTCTTGATGCTGACTTGCTCCCGCAGCTCGCCCGCAGCACCCACCACCGGACGGGCCGCTTCACAGCGCTTTCGGCGAACCCAACTCATAACACCAGTTCACCCTAGAGGCCGAGCGGACAGGCGTGCGCGAATACCGCGGTAGGAGCGAGGCCGTGGCCCGAGTGGCCTGTGGCGGGCTCCCGACACCTACTACTTCCAGACCGAGCGGCTGTCCGAGTCGACACACCTGCCGCTGATGATCGGCGGGAGCCGGCTCCACTGGGGTTTCGGGATCGCGCTGGGCATGGCGGCCGTCGTCCATGTCGTGCTGAAACGCACCGCCTTGGGCTACGAGGTGCGGGGGCTGGGAATCAACCGGACCGCGGGGTCCTACAAGGGGATCTCGGTCGCCCGAACCACCGTTCTGGTGATGATCATCAGCGGCGCACTGGCCGGCCTGGCCGGCGGGGCGGAGCTGTCGGGAGTGCATCACCGCCTCCAGCTCGACATCTCGAACAACTTCGGTTTCGTGGGAATCATCATCGCCCTCGTCGGTCGCCTGCACCCGGTCGGAGTGGTCGCCAGCGCCATCGGATTCGGGGCGCTCGTCAACGGAGCGACCACGATGCAGATCCAGACGGGAATCCCGGCTGCACTCGTCGACGTGATCCAGGGACTCACGCTCATCTTCGTGCTGACCGGCGCGGTGGCGGTGCGCTACCGGCTGCGGAGGTCCCACCCCGATGAGTGACGTCCTCGAGGCCCTTGTCAACTTCGGCGTGCTCGCCGGCGCCATCCGTATCGCCACGCCGCTGCTGCTGGCCGCTCTGGGGGAGATGGTCACCGAGCGGGCCGGGATCCTGAATCTCGGGCTCGATGGAACCATCACGGTGTCGGCGTTCGGGTCCTTCGTCGTGGCCGAGAAGGCCGACTCCCTGTGGCTGGGAGTGGTCAGCGGCGTCGTCGCGGGGGTCGTCCTCGCGCTGTTGATGGCCGTCCTCGTGAGCAGCATCAAGGTCGAGCAGGTGGTGGCCGGACTGGCCCTCAACCTGTTCGGCATCGGAATGAGCTTCTACCTGTTCCGGGCGGTCTACCCGCAGTCCGGTGCGGGCGGAGAGATGCCTCAGAGCGGCACCTTCGGCTTCACTGAGATCCCGGTCCTGTCCGGTATTCCCGGCCTCGGGGAGATCGTCTTCAGCCAGCACTGGCTGACCTACGTCGCCATCGGTTCATGCCCCGCCCTGTGGTACCTGCTGAACCGCACACAGTCCGGGCTCGAGTTCCGCAGCGTCGGCCACAACCCGGCCGCCTGCGACATGCGGGGCATCAGCGTCACGACGACGCAGTACCTGGCCCTGGCCTTCGGAGGCTTCATGGCCGGCCTGGCGGGCGCTTTCCTGAGCGTGTTCTCGTCGGGGCTGTTCTTCGTCGATGTGGCGTCCGGCCGTGGATGGATCGCTCTGGCGATCGTCATATTCGGGAACTGGAGAATCGGAAGTATCCTGATCGGCAGCCTCTTCTTCGGCTACCTTGACGCCTACCAGTTGTCGCTGCAGGCCCGAGGCGTCGACGTGCCGCACCAGTTGCTGCTAGCGCTGCCGTTCGTGTTGACGATCGTGGCTCTGGTCGTGAACCGGCGCCGCAGCAAAGAGCCGCTGCACCTTGGCGTACCGTATTTCAGGGGTGAGAGATGACCGAGCCGCACCGAGACAGGGGAGGCGCCCGATGACCCGGACCGTCGACCGGATCGATCACGTCGATGCCGACACCGAGGACAGGATCTACGAGGCCATGCGGGACAAGTTCTGGTATCCGGTGGCCTACTCGGACGAGCTGACCGACAGCCCGCAAGGCTTCATCCTGTACGGGAAGAACCTGGTAGTGGCGCGCCTCGACGGCCGGCCCGTCGTGTTCGACGACCAGTGCCTGCACAAGGGGACCGCGCTCTCGCTCGGCGAGGTCGTCGACGGCTGCCTGCGCTGCCCGTACCACGGCTGGACCTACGACGCCACCGGCGCCATCGACCGGATCCCGGCGCGCGAGGAGCTCTCGCAGCACGTCAACGTGAAGCTGCGCAGCTACCCCACCTGCGAGGTGAGCGGGCTGGTGTACACCTGCCTGGGCGATCCCATCTATCCGCCGCCGTCGGTTCCGATGTTCGACGACCCGAGCTACCAGTTCCTGCATCTCGACATCTACGAGTGGGACTGCTCGATGGCCCGCCGGCTGGAGAACTACTTCGACTTCTCCCACTTTCCGTGGGTGCACGACGGGCTTCTCGGCGACAGCAGCCGGCCGCGGATCGAGGACTACGACGTGGAGCGGGTCGGGGGCGAGCTGCGGTTCGTGGCCGGACCGTTCCCGGAGTTCACCGACAACGTCAAGAACGCCCCCACCGCGGACTCCGGCGGCGAGCCCATCTTCGGCGCCATCAAGCGCTACCGGGTGTTCCTGCCGAACGCGATGCAGCTCAACAGCAGCGCCGGGGAGGCCGAGGACTACGTGCTGTGGGTCTGCCTGGCGCCCGTCGGTCCCGAGCGGACCCGGTGCTTCACCTACCAGGGTCGCAACTACGGGTACGACCACGGCGACGAGTTCATGCAGTTCGCGCAGCTGGTCACCGACCAGGACCGCCCGATCGTGGAGTCGCAGAAGCCGGCCCAGGTTCCGATCAGGCTGCCGGAGGAGATGTTCGTCAAGGGCGCCGACCTCGCGCTGCTGGAGTACCGGAAATGGCTGCTCGAGCTGGCGGGGCTGCGAGGATGAAACCGCCCGGCGCGTAGCATCCTGCTCGGGCGAGATACCAGGAAGGAACAGCGTGGCGTCGACAGCGATCGTGACCGGAGGAGCGAGAGGGCTGGGGCGGGCTTACTGCCTCGCGCTCGCGGACGCGGGCTTCGACATTGTTGTGAGCGACCTGCTCGACACCGGCGAGACCGTGGCCGAGGTCGAGGCGGCCGGGGGCCGGGCGGTCGGCGTGCGTGCCGACATCAGCTCCAAGGCAGACAACGATGCGCTGGCCGCGGCGGCAGCCGACGCCTTCGGCACCATCGACGTGCTCGTCAACAACGCCGCCTACTTCTCCGAGACGACCCGAGGCCCGTTCAACGAGGTGTCCCAGCACGAGTGGGACCGCACCTTCGAGGTGAACGTCCGCGGCGTGTGGCTCACCTGCTGCGCGGTGTACCCCTACATGCAGGAGCAGGGTTCCGGGAAGATCATCAACATCGCCTCCAACACCTGCTTCAAGGGCACCGTCGGCTTCCCCCACTACGTGGCCAGCAAGAGCGCGATCATCGGGTTGACCCGCTGCCTGGCCACCGAGCTCGGGCCCGACGGGATAACGGTGAACACCGTGTCTCCCGACCTGATCCCCAACCCGTCGCTGCGGGCCACCGACGCCACCAGCGACCAGTTCGTGGTCGCCGGGCGGGCCATCAAGCGCACCCAGGTGCCCGAGGACATGGTCGGGACCATCCTGTATCTCGCCGGCACCGGCTCCGACTTCGTCACCGGCCAGAACCTGGTGATCAACGGAGGCGCGTTCTACCAGTAGGCCGCCCCCGCCGGCTGGGCGACCGCCGAGAAGTCAGACAAGGGGCAGCACCAGCCGCTACGGATCGATCCCGTCCCGTGATCGGCGGTCAGCATCCAGGTCGGCGAGCATCCGCTCGACGTCGAGTTCGATGCCGCTGGCCTCCTTGAGCCTCTCGATGCGCCGCACCGCCCGGGCCTTGCGTAGCTTGCCCAGGGCAGCCGATGGCCACCTCCGCCGCGGCCGCTCAAGCACGGACAGATTGGCTGTCGTGCTGAGCCCCTCGGGCCCTACGCAGTGCGGCGCGGGCGGCTTGGGGCCCGGTCGGCCCAGCCCTGCTCGCATTGCCTGAACTTCCGTTGTAGCCGTTGTTGCCGGGCGCGATTCGCGGCTCGATCGGGGTGAACAGGGACCCAGCGTCCGACTCGGCTTCGATGCTGTGGGACGGCTCGGGTGCAGTGCTGTGGGACGGCTCGGGTGCAGTGCTTTGGGACGGCTCGGTCGAGGCGAGTAGGGGAGCGGTGTCCGGCAGGCGCGCCGGGCCGTGGTGAATGCGGCCGGGAGGCCTGATGGTGTGCTTGCCGTCGACGGCGGCGACCACTCGCCAGCCGTGGTCGTGGATCTTGGCGTGGCAGCCCCAGCACAGCGGCAACAGGTTGTCCAAGTCGGTGCGGCCGCCCCAGGCGAAGGGGTCCATGTGGTGCGCGTGCACCTTGTTTTCGTCGGGCTCCCCGCAGCCGGCACAGCCGCCATAGAGCGCCATCAGCGCCTGGAACTGCGACTCGGTCACCCGGCGGACGTTGCGACCCTTCCACATGGGAACACCCTTGGCGCTGAGCACCAAACCGAACCAAGACGACTCGCCCGCCAGCCGCTCGACAACCCCGGCCGGGAGCGGGTCGCCGTCACCGGTGGAGACCATCAACTTCTCAGCCTCGGGGTCGAGGCGGGCCACCAGCGCGATGTCCGCATACGGCTTGCCGCCCCCGGCTGTGCCCGCAGTCATGTTCTCGAACGCATCAGCCATGCACTGCTGCAAGGAGCGCTTCCCGCCACCGCCGGCCCGGGCGCGACCCCTGTCAACGTCGCCGCAGGCGCTGTCCTCGTCGCCGTCGAACAGACCGCGAGCCTGCTTCTTGCCGGCGTCGAGCAGGCCACCGGCACCGTTCTCGTGGGCGTCGGCCGGAGCGCGGGCCTGCTTGTTGTCGGCGTCCAGCAGACGGTGGGCCTCCTTGTTGAGCCGGCTGCGGATACGTCGCCCGCTCACCGGATCGAACTGCCCATACAGATGCACCATCCCGTCATCGCCGTCCCAGACCCGCACCGCGCGCCGGGCCCGCAACCGGCGGAATTCCGCCTCGCCGCCGTCGCCTTGGCGCTCAGCGGTCCACCGCTTGGCCTCCTTGGCGAACTTGTCCGGTGGCAGCGACTTCGCCTTGGCCAGCAACTCCCCATCAGACTCGACCTCTACAGCACTCGTCTTGTCGAGCGCATCAGCGAGCCGCTTGGCATTCGCGGGGGAGATCCGGCCCTCCTCGACGGCGTCTCGCACCGCGGGCATCGCGCCGACCGCCGCCGCGGTCCTGACCTGGCTGCGGGCATCGCTCCGCGACATCCCGGTGCTCTCAGCAAGCACATGGGCCCCACCGTCGCCGTGGTTGCGGCTGCCCGCCACGCCCGCCGCGGCCACAGTCTGCACAGCGTCGAGTTTGCCGCGCACCGCCCTGGTCCCAGACAGCACACCGAGCATCTCTTCCGAGGATGCATCGCCCCGCTTGAGGCACGCCAACAGCTCCGACGCCGCTGCATCAAGCCGCTCAACCAGTTCGATCACCATGAACCCATTGTCGCACACCCCTACGACATCTGTCAAGCATTTACGTGCTAATAGATATATTTTCTGGCTCAGTTCAGCAGAATCCGAGCAAATGCCGAGACAACGATTCGCCGACGAGCACCCGGCGGTGTCGGTGGCCCCGTCCAGACGAGCGCTGCCCGCTCCCCGAGCCCGACCACCGCCGCAGATCCTCCGCATGCATCGGTCGCTCGAAGCACCTCACTGATCAACGAACCGAGACATCGGCGGCTCTCTTCACCTGGAGATCACCGGCATGACGTCCGAGGTGCCTTTCCCGGGCATGCCGGATCCTGCGGATGCCTACGGCTGCGAGCACCTCGTTGCCGAGCCCGCCGACGAAGCACAGCGCCGGAGACGGGGCGCCGCGTTCGGCCGGCGGCGCGCATCAGGGGCTGTCATGCACCCGGAGGCGTCCAGCGCCCCATTTCCTCCAACTCGGCGATGCTGGGCAGGGGGTCGGTGCCGCGCTGGAACGCCACACCGCGCCGCCGGTACATCGCATGGACGGCGTTGTTGGACTCCAGTCCGTACAGGCCGGCGGGCTCGAACTCGGCGAGCATCCTGTCGAAGAGCGCCTCCTTCACCCGCGCCGCGTCCTTGCCCGGCATCTGCGTGTCGTTGAACCACGCGTGGTCGGGCTGCCACCCCGTCTTCGAGCGGATCGAGTCCAGTGTCGCCTCCGACCACTGCACTGCGCGGACCGTGAACAGGTGCGTCTCCCAGCCGTGCCCGCCCGTCTCGGAGAGCCATTCGACCAGCTCCTGGCGGTACTGCTCGACCTCGTGGATGGT
>JAPOQG010000008.1 GCA_026710865.1 Acidimicrobiaceae bacterium | reverse complement strand
GGGCTGTGTGGCCCGTCCCGCGCTCTACTGCCCCGACGATCCCGTCACCCGCGCCCAGGCGGCCAGCTTCCTGGCCCGGGCCTTCAACCTCCCCGCCGCGGCCCCCGCAGGGTTCGCCGACACCGCCGCCAGCACCCACGCAGCCGACATCGACGCCCTCCACGCCGCTGCCGGCGCCGCCGCCGCCTGCGCCACCGAGCCGCTGCGCTACTGCCCCAACGAACCCGTCACCCGCGCCCAGTTCGCCTCGTCCCTGACCACCGTTGCCGAACTGGACATTGCTCGGCCCGACACTCAACCCGTACCGGCCGCAGCCCCGCCTCGGCGAGTCGAGCAGATCGATGTCGGGCTGAACCACGCCTGCGCCCTCTATGTGAACGGCGTCGTCGACTGCTGGGGCGAGGACGCGAACGGACAGGTGAGCGACTGGGGCCGGTGGCGCTACGAATCGCGTCGGTTCGCCTCCGTCTCCGCCGGGTCATTCCTCACCTGCGGCGTCGTGACCGGAGGCAGCGTGACGTGCTGGGGCTACCCCGAACGGGAGAACGGCGCCCACGCCGAGAGCGACAACAGGGACTGGAGCGCATGGACCGCCGATCCCGACGCCGCCTACGACGGCTGGGTGAACACCCCGCCGCGCACGGTCAGGTTCAAGCCGGAGTCCTTGAGCGTGGGCAACTACCACGCCTGCGCGATCCAGACGAGCGGAGTGCTGAGCTGCTGGGGAAAGGCCGGAGACGCCCGGCTGGTGATCCCGACCGAGGCGGACGGCTCCGCGATCACGGACTGGACGATGGTGGAGGCGGGCTTCGCCAATGCCTGCGGCATCCGCGAGGGCGGCGCCGTGGTCTGCTTCGGGCGGACGACCTACGACCGCTCGGCCGGGCCGAGCGGCGCAGGCCCGTTCATCGACGTCACCATGGGGGTCTTCAACGGCTGCGCCCTGGCCGCCGACGGCTCGGTCGAGTGCTGGGGCGGGACGGGCCTCGCCGTCCTGGATCCGGTGAAGGCCCCGCCGCCGGGCGTCGCGTTCACCGAGATCGAGATGGCGACGACCGACGAGGTGTACTACGCCTGCGGCCTCGACGGGGGCGGCGAGATCCATTGTTGGGGCGCGAGCGGACCGAAGCAGCTGGATCCGTTGTCCGGGACCTGGTCGACGCTCTCGGTCGGCGGGCACAACGCGTGCGCCGTCGGCGCCGACGGCCGTCTGGGGTGCTGGGGCGCGGACGACGGCGGCCTCTTCTCGCCGCCTGAGGGGACGTTCAAGCAGACCGACGGTGGGAGCGACTTCAGCTGCGCGATCCGCTCCGACGACACCGTCGCCTGCTGGGGCGGCGCCGGGCTGTACGGGCAGATCGATCCCAGCGAGGTTCCGGCCGGCGCGTTCAAGCAGCTCGCCGTCGGGGATCTCCACGCCTGCGCGATCCGCTCGGACGACACGGCGGCCTGCTGGGGCTGGCTCTATAGGGAGACAGCCGGCGGCCCGATCCTCCGGCACCCGGCGGCGGTGGCGCCGGCCGGCCGGTTCAAGGCGATCTCGGCCGGAACAGACCTGACATGCGGGATCAAGCCCGACGGCACGCTCCAGTGCTGGGGCGCGACCACCCACAGCCGCCAGGCCGTGCCGTCCGGCTCGTTCACGCACGTCGCCGTGGGTTATTCGCACGTGTGCGCGATCGCCGTCGACCAGAGCATGGAGTGCTGGGGGGAGGCGCTCTTCTTCGACCGCGAGGGCGACGGCGAGCCCGACGACATCGACGGCAAGGGGAACCACACTGCGACCGTCCCGCCGAGCGGGACCCACCGGTACATCGCCCTCTCCGCCGGCGAGGCGCACACCTGCGCCATCCGCGACGACAAGAAGGCCGTCTGCTGGGGCCTCACCGCAGACAGCCGCAACGACGTTCCGGGCTCGGCCGACGACCCGCAGGGCTTCGGCGCCATCGAATACCGCGCCATCGCCACGGGCGGCCCGACCAACTGCGCGATCAGGGACAGCAACGGCTCGCTGTCGTGCTGGAACCACGAGAAGCGCCAGTACTTCCCCGACGGGCCGGTGCTGGCCATGACCGGGTTCCGGGCGCTCGGCGCGGGCACCGCCCACATGTGCGGCATCGACCGGAGCGGCATGCTCGTCTGCTGGGGCAGCGGCACGGTGATCCCCGTCCCCCGCCGATTCCCGCCGTCGGGGTTCGACGATCTCGCCGGGGAGGGGGCACCGAACGCCGAGATCGCCGCGCTCGGCGGCGATGTGTTCGCGGGCACCGAGTGCGCGCCGAGGCGGTTCTGCCCCGATGAGCACCTCCAACGCTGGACCGCGGCGGTGTGGATGGTGCGCGTCCTCGACGGCGAGGACCCCCCGCCCACGGTCCGCTTCGACGATGTGGACGGCGGCGTCTGGTGGGCGCCGCACGTCGAGCGCCTCGCCGAGCTCGGCGTCACCGCGGGCTGTGTGGCCCGTCCCGCGCTCTACTGCCCCGACGATCCTGTCACCCGCGCCCAGGCGGCCAGCTTCCTGGCCCGGGCCTTCAACCTCCCCGCCGCGGCCCCCGCAGGGTTCGCCGACACCGCCGCCAGCACCCACGCCGCCGACATCGACGCCCTCCATGCCGCTGCCGGCGCCGCCGCC
>JAPOQG010000009.1 GCA_026710865.1 Acidimicrobiaceae bacterium | reverse complement strand
GGGGGGGGGGGGGGGGGGGGGGGGGGGGGCCGGGGCCTGTGGTGGACGCCTTCAGGTCTGTTCGGGACCGACCCTGACGCTGGCCAGATCAAGCTGCTGGTGGAGGATCGTGAGCTGAGCACACACCACAAGCTTGACCCGGTTGCAGGAGCAGGCCCGGCACGGCCAGTCCGCTACCGGCCGCCGCGGTCGGCTCAACAGCATGAATGGCTCTCGGGGTTGAAACACGCATGTGCTGGAGTGACCAGACCCGCGGGAGCCGACAGTCCGCAAGTACGCATACCCACAGAAGGGGTCTACCGTGAGTTCATCGAGGTGTAGAAGCCGGGCCGTCCCGTTCGCGACACGACGGCTCGGGTTGGTCCTATTGGGGGCGTTGTTGGCCGCTGTCGCCGTTGCCATCGTCACAGAGCGGCCCGCATCGGCGCAGGCCCTGCCCCAGATCTCGATCACATGCCCGGCCAGTGTTCCCGCTGTAGCCCATGATGCTGAGAGCATTGGAGCAGCAGAGTGCACGTTCACTGCTTCCTCAGTGCCGGACGGCACCATTTCTGTCAGATATGAAGTCAGCGGCGCTGGTGGCCGTGGCCTGGACTACGAGCAAGACGTCGATGTCACCGCGGCCGTGACGAAGGACCGCGTCTACTATCTTCGTGACACCTCCACTGTCACGGTACGCCTTCTGTCGGGGGGGGGGTACACGCTCGGCAGCCCGAGTGAGGTGTCCATTGCCGTTGGTTCAACGCCCACACCTAGGTCCGGAGTCGGTGTGCATGTGAATGAGCCGGGAGCGCTTGAGGGTTATACGCTGCTCACCAGCATATGGCACAATCGCTTCTATCTGATCGACAATCAGGGTCGAGAAGCGTACCGGTGGGACCGCAGTGGAGCGCTTGGCAAGTTGCTTGACAGCGGCCGACTGATCACGGGCCATACCGGGGCCACATTAGGAGAGATAAACCCGGATGGGACGGTTGCTTATGAGTATCCTAGTGATACCCAGCACCATGATGTGGCCAGATTGCCGAACGGGAACTATCTGTTCATAAGTTCTGCCTATTACACCAACGCCCAGTCTATTGCTGCTGGAGCGAACCCCGCCTGCCTGGGCGAGAACGGGTTGGAACTAGACGAGGTTGTCGAGGTCAGACCCACCGGAACCAGCGGGGGGACAGTCGTGTGGAAGTGGAGTGTGTGGGATCACTTGATCCAGGACCACGACTCCAGTAAGGACAACTATGGAGTGGTTGCTGGCCATCCCGAACTGATCGATCTGAATTATGGCCTTTGCGAGTTGAGGGATTCCACTAATGCGTTCGTCAAGGATCCTCATCACCATACCCATCTGAACTCGATAGACTACAATGTCTCTCTTGATCAGATCCTGATCACGTCTCGCCATTTCAGTGAAGCCTGGGTCGTGGACCACAGCACCACAACGACGGAGGCTGCCGGCAGCACAGGTGGGAACAGCGGCATGGGCGGGGACCTGATATACCGCTGGGGTAATCCGCGCGCTTACAAGAATGGAGCCAAGAGCGACCAGACGTTGTTCTTCCCCCATAACGCCCATTGGATCCCCAGCGGACTGGACGGTGCAGGCAATGTCCTGATCTACAACAACGGACACGAACACCCTGGTTTCAAGCGCAACTACGCGACCGTGGATGAGGTTGTCTTTCCTGCCTGCGAGCACAAGTATCTGCGGGCCGCAGGAGCCTACATGGCTCCGACTACGGTGTGGACCCATACGCTGGCGCAACCCACTTGGATACTGTCCAACGCGCAGCGTCTGCCCAACGGCAATACACTGGTAACGGAGGGCCAGCACGGCAGGATCAGCGAGGTCACCCAAAGCGGCCGCGTCGTGTGGCATTACGTATCCCCGTTGGTGACAGGCACCGATGTGCTGACCGGGAACGAGTCTGCTGACAATGCGAGCGACATCTGGATATACCGAACGTACAAGTATGCTGCGGACCATCCCGGCATTGTGGCGTTGAGTCTGGTGCCTCAAAGCGAGAGACTGCCTATCGGGGGGCAGGCCTGCACCGTGACGCCGACCTCGAACGAGCTGGTCACGCTGGTTCGGGGCTACCACGACAACAACAAGACCAGAGCGGATTACGACCAGGACTGGTTCCGTGTGCTGATCGCGTTCGGCGCAGAGACGTCCGGGACCCTCGAGCCGTTCACAGCCGCCGAAGCGCAGGCGGCACAACAGATCTGGAGCGGCTGGGCGCCCGTTACCCAAGAACTGCAGCGCCTGGAGAGGGAGGCCGCGAACTGTGCGGGGGAGAATCCTCCCCCCACCGAGCCGTCGGTCAGCGTCAGCGCCGGCAGCGCGGTGACTGAGGGTTCTGCTGCCGTCTTCACGGTGACGGCGTCGCCGGCGCCGAGCGCCGCGATAACGGTGAATGTCAGCGTGTCGTCTGTCGGCGAGTACGCGCCCACCGCTACGCGGACGGTGACCATCCCCACGTCGGGCTCGGCGACGCTGAACGTCGCGACCATCGGCGACAGCGTCGACGAGGCCGACGGTTCGGTCACAGTTGCCGTGACGGCGGGCACCGGCTACAGGGTCGGATCGCCGCGCGCTGCGGCGGTCACTGTCCGTGATGACGACGAGCCGGCCGGGCCGGCCGGGTTGGCGGCCGCGGTGGGCGACTCGCGGGTGTGGTTGTCGTGGGCGGACCCGGCGGACGACTCGATCACCGGCTACCAGTACCAGCAGCAGACCAGGTCCGGGGGTTCGTGGCCGGCGTGGGGGGCCAGTTGGTCGGCGATGGGCGGTTCGTCGTCGTCGACGACGGGCTATGCGGTGTCAAGTCTGGCCAACGCGACGGAGTACCGGTTCCGGATCCGCGCCGTGAACGCGTCCGGCGCCGGCGACCCGTCCGATGCGGTGTCGGCGACGCCGGTGGACGGCGTGGAGGGGCATGTTCCCCGGTTGAAGCCGGCGACGATTCAGACGCTGTTTGCTCCGAACACGGCGGCGGCGAGCTCTCCGGCCTATGTCTATATGAACGACCACACCGTCTATCGGGATGTCAACGGGAAGTGGCATGTAATCGGTACCGCCAACAACAGAGTCCCTGGCCAGACTGCGGGCGAGAACCAGTTCGCCCACGGCGTGGCGGATTCGCTGTTGGGCCCCTACACCCGCAGGCCGGACATCGATCCGAACGGATCGACAAATTCGGCATTTGCTCCGCATGCCATCACGTTCAACGGGAAAGCCTACATGTTCTATGGGCCCAAGGTTCGGGGGCTGGTCACCTCCTCTGATTTGGTGACGTGGACCAATGAGACGTTGAGCGTCACGTATCCTGCCCACGATCGGATCACGGATCACACGACGCCCAGAGACCAGATGGTTCTCGAAGACGGCGGAACGTACTACAAATACATCACCAGCGTCGATCCGTCGGCGGGCAACCAGAACGTTGTGGATGTGTTGCAGTCGACTGACTTGATCACCTGGAGCTATGTCGACCATGCGCTCACCTTGAGCGGCGACGCCCCCAAGGAGAGTTGGGGGACCGCGGAGTCGCCGTTCGTCGTGAAATACGCCGGGTCCTACTACTTGTTCGTCACGGTGACCGACACCAACGCGAACAACGACAACTACCACCAGACGCTGGTCTTCCGATCGGACAGCCCGACGGACTTCGGCGACTTCAACGGCGACAAGGTGAACCCTGAAGGTGCCCAGCTCGTAACCGAGCTGCCCGTGCACGCGCCGGAAGTGGTCCTGGATCCCGCCAACAACAAGTGGTATATCACCACCACCGGCTGGGATTTCCGTCAGCGATACACCGAAGCCACAGACGGGGTGGCGATCATCGAGATGGAATGGATCACCGCGCCCGCCAACGACACCCCGATCCCGAACACCGGCTGGACACTTCATGAGATGTCCAGCCAAAACGAAGGCCACCCTGGTGCGCATGCCTTTGATCGCGACCCGACCACCTACTGGGAATCGGGCAGCGGCAGCCAACCCCACACGCTCGACATCAACTTGGGAGCCGTCTATGACCTGAACGGGTTCGTTTATGTGCCTGAACCCCATGGTGGCAGCGGCGGCGTCAACGGGGTGATCACCAGATACAGGCTCTATGTCAGCGCCGACGGGGCGAACTGGGGCGACCCGGCAGCGTCCGGCACGTTCGACAACTCCATCATCGACAACAACGCCCGCAAGCTAGTGACCTTCTCAACGAGGCGGGGCCAGTACATCCGGCTCGAATCCACTGCTGCTGTAGGAGGGAGCGTCTCTCGCGCGCAGGATCTAGGAGTGCTAGGCAGCTATGTCAGCGGCCCGAATCCGCCACCTGACGACCCGGGGGCCAACCGGGCGCCCACGGTGGCCTCGGCCATCAGCGACGTGTCAGGCTTGGAGGCGGGAACAACGCGGGAGGTTTCCCTGGCCGGGGTGTTCAGCGACGCCGACGGCGACGCTGTGACCATCACCGCTGCATCCGACGACAGGGCCGTGGCCACGGTGTCGGTGGCCTCGGACCGCTCCAGGCTGACGGTGATGGGTGTAGCCGAGGGCACAGCCACCATCACGGTCACAGCCGAGGACGCCGACGGCCTCCGGGTCAGCGATACCTTTGTTGTATTGGTGGTTCCGGAGCCGGAACGTCCACCTGGGGCGCCCAGGGTGGCCGCGCCACTGCCCGACCTGAACCTGAAGACGTTGCAGTGGCAGGACTTCTCCCTTGCCGACGTGTTCACCGACCCAGACGGCGACGACTTGACCTTCGGCGTCATATCGTCGCACTACGACGTGGTGAGGGCGTGGTTGCGGGGCTCGAGTCTGTACCTCGTGGCAGCGGGCCCGGGAACGGCCATCATCACCGTGACAGCGGAGGACGCCGACGGCAACGAGGTCAGCGACTCCTTTGAGGTGACGGTGGGGTCGTCCACGTCCGGCAACTAAACCAGACCTCGACGCCGGGATCGTCAAAACGCGGCGACCGTCACCGGGCCGCGCCGGCATCGACAAGCACAGTGGTCGCCTCCAGCGATGCGAACCGCGGCACCGACCGCACCCAGCCGCCGCCGGGCCACGCAGCGCGGCGGCTCCGACGCACGCGCTGGGTGCCGGCCGTGTCCTGTCCTGATAAACATCGCAACGGCTCAACCACGGCCCTGTGACATCCACATCACCAGAGCCGCCGCACTTGCCGGATCCACTCGAGCGTCACCATCGCATCGCCAGACCGTCGGCAGCGCGGTCGTGCGGCCGCCCCCAACACAAAGACACCCCCGTTCGGACCGCACGGTGCGCCGGGCGGTGGCGGAGGTGAAGGCCAACCATCGCCGTGGTCGGCGGCGGGTGTATCGGCCGTGGATCGCGAAGCGCCGGGTATGTGGGCGCAGTGGGACTGGGGCGCCGGTCCGGTCATCGCGGGCCGGAGGACGAATCTGTTTTGCGTGGCTGGCGTGGTCGCGGTTCCGGGTGGTGATCGCGACCTGGGACCGCACCCTGCCCACGGTGATCGCCTGTGTGGACCGTGCCATGCGAGCCCTTGGCGGCGCTCCGACGTATTGGCTCACCGACAACGAGCGCACGGTCAC
Source organism: Acidimicrobiaceae bacterium (assembly GCA_026710865.1). Lineage (GTDB taxonomy): Bacteria > Actinomycetota > Acidimicrobiia > Acidimicrobiales > Aldehydirespiratoraceae > Aldehydirespirator. Next base: position 1,952 of record JAPOQG010000009.1, on the reverse strand, counting down.
GATCGATCACGTCGCCAGGGATCGCTGTGCGCCATCCGGAGATCGTCGCGGTCGGCGGCCACTACGGGATCACGGTGGCAACGTGCGTGCCAGCGGATCCCGAGTCCAAGGGCGGGTCAGAGGCGACCGTGAGGGTCGCCAAGGCCGATGTGGTGCCAACCGACGCGAACCTGCTCGGCAACTACCCAGTTGGTAGACGCCCCGCTGTCTTGCGGAGGTGTCAAGCCGGCGTGGTCCACAGGGCGGACAACGGAAGAGCGGTGAGCCGGTCTCCGAGCGCGAACGCCTCGGTTCCGGCGTACAGGACGATGCCGTTGCGGAAGGTGCCCGGCCCGGCCTGATCGATCCGGTCGCGTATCCGCCGCAGGCCGCGAGCGTCGGCGGGTGACACCGAACCCGATGCCTTCACCTCCCACGCCACGACCTCTCCGGCCGCTTCTGCTACGAGATCGGCCTCGAGCGTGCCGCGGTGGTCGCGATGGTGGAATAGGTTGGGCTGTCGATCAGACAGCAGCGACTGCTTGTGCAGTTCGTTCAGGGCGAACAGTTCGACGAGCGGTCCGCGGGCGGGGTCCGTGATGACGGCGAGTGAGTCTGGCTCCTTGCGCATCAGGTGTGCCGCCAGGCCAGTGTCGCAGATCAGAATCTTCTCTCGGCGCGACTCGCGGGCAGTCAGGTTCGCTGACCATGCAGGAAGTCGATGCACCAGTCCAGTCATCTCAAGCAACGACACATACCGGTCCACGGTGCGCCGGTCGCAGTCGGCGGCTCGGGCCACCGTCACCGTCACGTACTCGCTTCCGGTGCGCGCTGCGAGCAGTCGTAGGAGCTTCGGTATCAGGTCAGCGTGGCGAACGTCCTCTATGCGAGTGATGTCCCGAGTGGCCATCGACGACACGTAGCCGTTGAACCATCGGCGCCGCGAGCGACGCGATGAGGTCCTCACGGCCTCGGGAAAGCCGCCACGGCAGATCAACTCGAGGTAGTCCGCCATTCGCAGCGGCATGGCGTCGACGTTGAGCAGGCGGTCCTGGTCGGTGAAGGAGCAGTCGAGCAGGCCGTCGCCGGCTGCGTTGATCTCACCCTGCGACAGGGGGAGCATCGTCAGGAACACGGCCCGGCCGGCGAGCGACTCGGTGATGTGCGGGACGGTCAGGAAGTTGGCCGAGCCGTTCAAGAGAAACTGCCCGCGCCGATCACTCGAGTCGGCCTGGAGCTTGATGGCCCGGATCAGGGCATCACTGCCGAGTTGGATCTCGTCTATCGCCATTGTCGAGCCGGTGCCAGACTCCACGAAGCTGTGCGGATCGGAGAGCGCAGCCGTCCGTGTGTTCTCATTGTCGAGGTAGTGGACCTTGCCCTCCGGTCCGATCACGCGCCGCACCGCCCACGTCTTGCCGACTTGGCGCGGACCGGTGACGACCACGATGCGCGCCGACTCGAGGGCTTCGCGGATCTCGTCCTCGATACGGCGGTCGTACCGTGGCCCAGCCGGGTAGTCATTGGCCATGAGTCATCCCGCTTCCAGGCAAGACTGGTCCTGCACGGCGCTGAAGTGTACAATAATCCCGAAGGCTAATGTCACTTTTTCCGATCCTGTCGTGTGCAGGAATCCGGGGTGATGACGCCCTTCCTTCCTGTTCCTCTACTAGCGGTCGGCGCCGGTGATCTGCCAGGCCGGGCTGGCGAAGCGCCACAGCATGAGGGCCAGCCGGGTCCCCATCCAGGCGTGCAGGGCGGCCCACAGCCAGCCGATGCCGGCGGAGACGGCCACCACCACCAACCCGCCTCCCACCAGCACCACGCCGGCTCCGACCATGGACACGGCCAGGAAGCGCAGGTCGCCGGCCCCGATCAGCACACCGTCCAGAGCGAACACCACCCCCGCGGCCGGTTGGGAGAAGCCGACGTGCAGCAGCAGGAACGCGGCCAGCGCGACCACTGCGGCATCC
>JAPOQG010000010.1 GCA_026710865.1 Acidimicrobiaceae bacterium | reverse complement strand
GTCGTAGAGGGCGGCCCAGAGCACCAGACCGTGGGGCGGCGCCGGGCTGGGCGTGGCGCTGCGGTCGCGGGCCGCGATGACCGTCCCCACATCGGAGGGCTTGTGGCGGCCCAGGCCGACCGACACCAGCAGCGCGACCACGGAGCGCACCATCTGGTGGCAGAACGAGCGGGCCTCGATCTCGAACACGGCGACATCGCCCTCGAGCCACCACACGGCCCGACGCACGGTGCGCACCATCGACTGGTCCGCCTTCGAGGGATTGCGGCGGCAGAACGAGCTGAAGTCGTGATCGCCCAGCAGCCGGTCGGCGGCGGTGCGCATGGCCCGCAGATCAAGGGACCGCTCGACATGCCAGCACAGGCCGGCCGCCAACGGGTTCGGCACCGGCGAGTTCAGCACCCGGTAGCGGTAGACCCGACCGGTGCACGACCGGCGGGCGTCGAAACCGGGGGACTCGATGCTGGCCCTCGACACCGAGATGCGCGGACCGCACATGCGGTTGACGGCCCGCACCAGCCTGACCGGGTCGGCGCGCTCCATGTCGGCGTCGAAGGAGACCACCTGGGCCCGGGCGTGCACACCGCGGTCGGTCCGGCCCGCGCAGACAAGGTTCACGGGATGGCCCAGCACGCCGGCCAGGGCATCGCCGAGCGACCCGGCCACCGTGGGCACTCCCTCGTTGCGGGCGAAACCGTGGAACTCCGAGCCGTCGTACGCGACCGTCATCCGCATGCGGACGACTCCCACCGGTTCCGGACCGTCAGGCAATCAACGGCCCTCGGGGGTCAGACCAGTTCGATGCGGGCCATCGGGGCGTTGTCGCCGTGGCGGGGGCCCAGCTTGACGATGCGGGTGTAGCCGCCCGGGCGGTCCACATAGCGCGGGCCGATCTCGTCGAAGAGCTTCGACGCCATCTCCCGGTCGCCCAGGAAGCGGACGACCTGGCGGTGGTTGTGCACTCCGCCGCGGCGGGCCTTGGTGATCATCTTCTCCGCGACGGGTCGCATGGCCTTGGCCTTCGACTCGGTGGTGGTGATGCCCTCGGCCGCGATCAGGGACGCCACCAGGTTGGCCATCATCAGCTTCTGGTGGCTGCCGCTGCCCCCGAAGCGTCGTCCCTTGCGGGGACGGCCCGGCATGTCAGCCCCCGCCCCGCAGCGCCAGGCCCCGCTCGTCGAGCTTGGCGACGACCTCGTCGAGGCTCTTCTCGCCGAAGTTGGTGATGGCCAGGAGATCGTCGGGGGTCTTGTCCAGCAGCTCGCTGAGCGTGTTGATCTGGGCCCGCTTGAGACAGTTGCGGGGACGCTCGGTCAACTCCAGGTCGTCCACCATGGACTCGGACTCGGCCTCCCCCTGCGGTGCGGCCACTATCTCGCCGAGTTCGAGGCCGCGAGGGTCGTCGCTGAGATCCTCGACGAGCTCGATCAGGCTGCGCAGGGTGGCACCGGCTGAGGCCACCGCCTCGGCCGGCGAGATCGACCCGTCGGTCTCGACGTCCAGCACCAGCAGGTCGTAGTCGGTCGACTGCTCGACGCGGGTGGCTTCGACGTTGAAGGCGACCCTCCGCACCGGCGAGTAGATCGAGTCGACCGGTATCACGCCGATGGCCGCCGTCAGCTCCTTGTTCTCCTCCGCCGACACGTAGCCGCGGCCCCGGGCGACCGTGATGTCGACCGCCAGGCGGCCGGCCTTGTTGAGAGTGGCGATGGGTGCGTCCGGGTTGAGGATCTCGACATCGGGATGGCTCTGGATGTCGGCTGCGGTGACATCGGCCGGGCCCCGGGCATCGAGCCGCAGCGTCACAGGCTCCTCGCACTCCACGACCAGCACCAGATCCTTGAGGTTGAGGATGATGTCGGTGATGTCCTGCGCCACGCCTGCGATGGTCGCGAACTCGTGGAGGGCGCTGTCGAAGCGAACCTGCGTGACCGCGGCTCCGGGGATCGACGAGAGCAGTGTGCGCCGCAGCGAGTTGCCGATCGTGAACCCGAAGCCGGGCTCGAGCGGGCCGATCTCGAACTGCTGACGGTTGCCCTCGGCCGCCTCGCGTGCTTCGACCGTCGGGCGCTGCATTACAAGCATGGGACTCCTCGACTCTGCTGCGTCGGGCAGGGCCTCGGCCGGCGCCGAGTGCTGCCCGGTGGGTATGGGATCCAACTACTTCGAGTACAGCTCGACGATGAGCTGCTCTCGGACGGGCACGTCGATCTGCTCGCGTAGTGGCAGGTCGCGCACCGTTGCCGTGAAGGCGTCCTCGCCGCGGTCGATCCAGGCGGGCGGGTTGCGGTCGAGCACGTCCACGTTCCACTGGATCGTGGCCGAGTCGCGGATCTTGGGCCGCAAATCGACGACGTCGCCCTTGCGCAGCCGGTAGCTGGGGATCGTGACTCGGGAGCCGTTGACGTTCACATGGCCGTGGTTGACCATCTGGCGGGCCTGGGGGCGGGTGGCGCCCCAGCCCATGCGGTAGACGAAGTTGTCGAGCCGCAGCTCCAGGTACCGAAGCATGTTCTCGCCGGTCACGCCCTGGCGCCGGCTGGCCTCGGCGAACAGGTTGCGGAACTGGCGCTCGGTGAGCCCGTAGGTGAAGCGGGCCTTCTGCTTCTCCTGCATCTGCACCAGGAACTCCGAGGCGGTGTTGCGCCGCCGGGAGCGGCCCCGCTCGCCGGGAGGGTACGGTCGCCGGTCGAGGGCGATCGCCTCGCCCTTGGTGCCCCAGATGTTGGTGTTGAGCCGGCGCGACACCCGCGCCTTGGGTCCCGTGTAACGCGACATGTCAGACCCTTCTGCGCTTGGGCTGCCGGCAGCCGTTGTGCGGCACGGGCGTCACGTCGGTGATGCCGGTCACGTCGATGCCGACGTTCTGCAGCGAGCGTATGGCGGTCTCGCGGCCCGAGCCGGGCCCCTTGACCTGCACGTCGACCTTGCGCAGGCCGTGCTCCATGGCCTTGCGGGCGGCCTGCTCGGCCGCCATCTGGGCCGCGAACGGCGTGGACTTGCGGGAGCCCTTGAAGCCCACGTTGCCCGCCGAGGCCCACGACACCACGTTGCCCTGGAGGTCGGTGATGGTGATGATCGTGTTGTTGAACGAGCTCTTGATGTGGGCCACGCCGTGCGTGACGTTCTTGCGCTCACGCTTGCGGGTGCGCCGCCGGTCCGAGGATGGTTTCGCCATTGGTGCCAGCCGCCTACTTCGTGACCTTCTTCTTGCCGGCCACCGTGCGCTTGGGGCCCTTGCGGGTCCGGGCGTTGGTGTGGGTCCGCTGACCCCGCACGGGAAGCCCGCGGCGGTGCCGCAGCCCCTGGTAGCAGCCGATCTCCATCTTGCGCTTGATGTCCTGGGACACTTCGCGGCGCAGGTCGCCCTCCACCTGGACGTTGGCGTCGATGAAGCCGCGCAGCCGGGCCACCTCGTCGTCGGTGAGGTTCCGCACCCGGGTGTCGGGGTGGATCTCGGCCGCCTGGCAGATCTGCCGGGCGGTGCTGCGCCCGATGCCGTAGATGTAGGTCAAGGAGATCTCGACCCGCTTCTCACGGGGGATGTCGACGCCGGAGATACGCGCCATCTAGCCCTGCTTTCCTGGTGTGGAGGTGAGTGCCATGTCAGCCCTGCCTCTGCTTGTGACGAGCGTTGTCGCAGATCACCATGACGCGCCCGCGCCGGCGGATGACCTTGCAACGGTCACAGATCTTCTTCACGCTGGGTCGGACCTTCATGGATGTTCGATGCTCACTTGTAGCGATAGGTGATTCGCCCCCGCTGGAGGTCGTAGGGCGTGACCTCAACCTGGACGCGGTCTCCGGGAAGTATCCGGATGTAGTGCATCCGCATCTTGCCCGAGATGTGGGCCAGCACGTAGTGGCCGTTCTCGAGCTCCACGCGGAACATCGCGTTGGGAAGGGACTCCGTGACGGTTCCCTCCAATACGATCGCGTCCTCTTTGGGTTTCGGCAGTGTCTGGCCTCCTGTGGGGTGAGCCCCGGCCGGCGCGCGTCGGCGGCCGGCCCGAGGCCGAAAGGCAACGCTACCTGCGACGGGGCGTCCATCCAACCCTGCCGATTCCCGTTGGCCGCCTCGATTCGGGGCCTGCTCAGCTCTCAGGGTCTTGGGGGGGCTGCAGGTCGAGGGCGCGTACCAGGAATGTGGCCATCTGGGCGCGGGTGACGGGGCTGTCGGGGCAGTAGCGCAGCGGGTCGGTGCCGCAGCCCGCGGTGATGCCCGCGGCGGCGAGGGCCTCGATGTCGGCGCTGTGCACGCCGGCGGGATCGACGTCGGCGAACCCGGCGGGCTCTTCGGGGGGTTGCAGGTCGAGGGCTCTCACCAGGAATGTGGCCATCTGGGCGCGGGTGACCGCCCTGTCGGGGCAGTAGCGCACCGGCTCGGTGCCGCAGCCCGCGGTGATGCCCGCGGC
>JAPOQG010000151.1 GCA_026710865.1 Acidimicrobiaceae bacterium | reverse complement strand
TTCGACCTGCTGCTGCAGCTCATCCTGCGCGAGCAGGTGGAGATCTACGACGTTCCGATCGCCCGGATCACCGACGCCTTCCTGGCCGAGATCGACCGGATGCCCGAGTGCGACCTGGAGGAGGCCACCGAGTTCCTGCTGATCGCCGCGACCCTGGTGGACATGAAGGTCAAGCGGCTGCTGCCCACCGACACCGTGGTCGAGCTCGACGACGAGCTGGACGGCATCTCCGAGCGGGACCTGCTGGTGGCCCGGCTGTCGGAGTGCGCCATGTTCCGGCATGCGTCGGAGAGGCTGCGCCACATGTTGGCGGTCGCGGCCCTCAGCCGGCCTCGCCGGGTGGGCGCCACCGAGGAGCGCTGGCTGCTGCTGGCTCCGTCCCTCCTCGACTCGGTGTCACCCGCCGAGGTGCGGGCCGCCTGCCTGCGGGCCGCGGCTCCCGCTCCCACCCCCCGGGTCGACACCACCCACATCACGCCGATCTCGGTGACGGTGGGCGACGCCATCGCCGAGCTGGTCGAGGAGCTGGCCAGAGCCAGGCGGGTGACCTTCCGCGGTCTCACCTCCGGCATCGACGACCGCCTCGGACTGGTGGTGCGCTTCCTCGCGGTGCTGGAACTGGTCAAGCAGGGACTGGCCGATGTCGAGCAGGCCACCACGTTCGGCGACATCGTCGTGGTGTGGACCGGCGGCGACGACCGCGAGGTCCGCCAGGCCGCCATCGCGGGCGCGGGCGTCTACGAGGGCTGAGGACCGGATCCTGATGAGCGAACTCGCCCGCGCCGACGCCACCGGAGAATCGCCGATCACGGCCGCGCTCGAGGCCGTGCTGCTGCTGGCGGAGGAGCCGGTGTCAGAGGCCGTGCTGGCCGCGGTGCTGGAGACCTCGGCCGAGCGGGTGCGGGCCGCCTGCGAAGCGCTCGCGCAGGAGTACGAGTCCCAGGGCCGGGGCTTCGTGCTGGCCAGGGTGGCCGGCGGCTACCGCTTCCAGACCGCTCCCGCCCAGGACGCCTACGTGGAGCGGTTCGTGCGCGAGGGCCACAGTGGCCGGCTCTCGGCCGCCGCGCTCGAGACGCTGGCCGTGGTCGCCTACAAGCAGCCGGTGTCGCGCCATCAGGTCGCCGAGATCAGGGGAGTGAACGTCGACGGGGTCATGCGGACACTCAGGCGCCGCGGCTACATCGACGAGATCGCCCGAGCCCCGGGCCCCGGCCAGGCGGTGCTGTTCGGGACGACGTCGCAGTTCCTCGAGCACCTGGGGGTGGACTCCCTCGACGACCTGCCCGCTCTGAGCGAGTTCGTGCCGGACGCGGCCGAGGTGGAGGCCATGGAGAGCCGCCTGCGGCTGGTGCCCGAGCCCAGCGGACCGGATCCGGCCGGGCCCGGCGACGGCGACCAGTGACGTCTCGGGGCGGCTGGTTCGGCCCGGCGACGGCGACCAGTGACGTCTTGGACGGCTGAGGCGGGCCGGTGAGCGCCGGCGAGGGTGAGCGGCTCCAGAAAGTCCTGGCCCGATGCGGGGTCGGCAGCCGCCGGGCCTGCGAGTCGCTCATCGCCGACGGGCGGGTGCGCGTCGACGGCGCGGTCGCCCGGCTCGGGGACCGCATCGATGCGGCCCGGTCCGCGGTGGAGGTGGACGGGACAGCCGTCGGGGTGCGGCCCGACCTGGTCCATTACCTGCTCAACAAGCCCCGCGGCGTGGTCACGACCGCGCACGACCCCCAGGGCCGGCCCACCGTCACGAGCCTCGTGCCCACCGAGCCGCGCGTCTTCCCCGTCGGGCGCCTCGACCTCCAGACCGAGGGCTTGCTGCTCCTCACCAATGACGGTGACCTGGCCCACCGGCTCACCCACCCGTCGTTCGGTATCGAGAAGGAGTACCTGGCTCACGTGTCCGGTTCGCCCCGCCCCGCCGCGGTGCGGGCCCTGCGCCAGGGCGTGGAACTCGATGACGGGCCCACCGCGCCGGCAAGGGTCGCCCTGGTCGAGCCGGACGTGCTGCGCATCACTGTGCGCGAGGGCCGCAACCGGCTGGTGCGCCGGATGTGTGAGGAGGTGGGTCATCCCGTCCGCCGCCTCGTCCGGACCCGGATCGGGCCGCTGGCCGACCGGCGCCTGCAGCCGGGCCGTTGGCGGTCCCTGACCCTCGCGGAGGCGAGGTCGCTCGAGAAGGCCGCCGCAGGCGGGTCGTCGGCCGAGGCTGGGCGGTCGCACCGGTAGCATCGCCGTCCATGGCCCCGACTCGCGACGGCCTGAGCCGGGCGGCTCAGTTTGTGGAGGCTTGGTGGTCGCGTCCGTGGATGGTGAGTGCGGTGAGGTGGTCGAGGGGGCTGTAGTCGGTGATGTGGTTGCCGCCGATGTGGAGGTCCTGGAGTTTGGTGAGCCCGGTGAGGGGTTCGAGGCTGGTGATGTTGTTGTCTCGCAGGTCGAGGTGTGTGAGCCCGGTGAGCCCTGCGAGGGGTTCGAGGTCTGCGATGTTGTTGTGGCGCAGGTGCAGTTGGGTGAGCGCGGTGAGTTCTTTGAGGGGTTCGAGGTCGGCGATGTTGTTGGTGGTGAGGCGCAGGTGGTGCAGTCTGCGCAGCCCGGCGAGGTCGGTGAGGTCGGCGATGTTGTTGGCTGACAGGTACAGCGACTCGAGCCCGGTGAGCGCCGCGAGGGGTTCGAGGTCGGCGATGTTGTTGCCGACGAGCCCGAGGGAGCTGAGCCCTCTGAGCGCTGTGAGCGGGGCGAGGTCTGTGATGTTGTTGAAGTCGACGAACAGCGTGTCGAGTCCTTCCAGCGCGGGGAGGCCGTCGAGGCCGGTGAGGCTGTTGTGGTGCAGGTTGAGGCGTCGCAGCGACTTCAGGGCGCGCAGCTCGGAGAGGTCGCCGAGCTCGACGGCTGTGATGTCGAGGCGTTCGATGGCTGCGACCTCGTCGGCGTCGAGGGCCTCGCCGGGGGCTCTGCCTGTCGCGGCCAGCAGCACCGACCGCAGACCCGGATCGCTGATGTGGATCGTCGCCACCCGCTGGGGCTCGCGGTGAACGGTCGCTTCGGGCGCGGCGGCCGCGTCGAGGGGCGCAACATCAGAGACCAGGTTGTGGCGCGCATCGAGATAGCCGAGGGCGCCAAGGCGCGGCACCCGGTAGGGGCCGGCGATGTCGTTGCCGTCGATCCACAGCACCCCCAGCCCGCCGAGGGCCGCCAGAGCTGAGGCGTCGACGATGTCGTTGTCGAACACATACAGCACCTCCAAACCGGTCAGGCCCGCCAACGGCGCGACATCGGCGATGCTGTTGTCGCCGAGCCCAAGCACAGCGAGACTCGTGAGCCCAGACAGCGCCGAGACGTCTGTTATGTCGTTGTGGTCCAGATACAGCGCGGTGAGCCTGCTCAAGTTGGCCAGAGGCGCCAAGTCGGTGATCTGGTTGTCGTAGAGGTGGAGCCGCTCGAGGCTGGAGAGGCCCCGCAGCGGCCCGAGCCCGGTGATCTGGTTGCGGGCCAGGCCCAGCGCGCGGAGATTGCCAAGGCACGAGAGCGGTGACAGCTGGGTGACGCTTTGGCTGTACAGGTCGAGGGTTGTCATGTTCACGGCATGCTCTAGGCCCGAGAGGTCCGACACCCGTTGTCTCGTCTGGGCCTCAGCCAGTGACAGGGAAGTGATCTGCGCCATGTCGGCCCCGGTGATCTCCGCGCCCGGGGCCTTGCCGAGCTCGCGCTCGATGGCAGCTCTGAGAGTGCCGTCCAGAATCGTGACCGCGGTCGTGCTGGGCTGGCCGCCGGACGCGGCCGGGCAGGCGGGCGGGTTGGCGCCGGCCTCGCTGGGGGTTGTCTGGGCGCCGGCCCGGGTCGAGTCTGCCTCCGAGGCTCCCCCGCCGGCGGAGGCGCCCCTGGGCGGGTTGTCGCCGGCGGATGTCGCCGGTTGTAGACCGGCCCTCACGAACAGGTCGTCGGAGCGGACCTCTGCGGATGTTGCGAAGCCATGCCGGCTGCTTGAATCCTGACGCGCCTGACGCTCGATGGTGACGCGGTAGGTGATGGACAAGGCAGGGTTGATCGCGCTCGTGACCGTCACGTCGGCCGTGAAGGGGCCGGGAGCAACCAGCAGGCGCGACACTGCACCCCAACACTGCACGGTGCCGTCGGGCCGAAGGCCGCACGAGTGAGTCCTGCCAGCGGTCACCGCGCTGAACCGCCCCGCGGGCGCACCAGACTGGCCGTCGTCGTCGCTGCCCCAGCAGACAACCGTGCCGCCGGGCCTCAAGCCGCACGAATGGTGCCATCCCGCGCTGACCGATCCGAACTGCCCCGAGGGCGCGTCGCTCTGCCCGTGCACGTTGTCGCCCCAGCACTGCGCGGTGCCGTCAGTCTTGATCCCGCATGTGTGGCCCCACCCCGCGCTGATCGATCTGAAGGATCCCGAGGGTGCTCCAGTTCGGCCCGAAGCGCTGCTGCCCCAGCACTCGACGCTGCCGCCAAGCCTGAGTCCGCACGAATGTGCGCTGCCCGCAGCCACCGCGCTGAACACTCCACCAGGGGCGTCACTCTGCCCGAAATAGTTCCACCCCCAGCACTGGGCAGTCCCATCAGTCTTGACGCCGCAGGTATGCACCACCCCGGCGTCGACAGCCGAGAAGGACCCCGCGGGAATGTCGGTCTGGCCGCCCAAGTTCCATCCCCAGCACGACCAAGCGCCCTGGGCGCTCAACCCGCAGGAGTGATATCCCCCGGAGGTCACCGCGGTGAGCGCCCCGGCGGGCGCGTCGGTCTCACCGTTGTCGTTGTCGCCCCAGCACATGATCGTGCCGCCGGTCCTGAGCCCGCACGAATGGGTCCACCCCGCATCCACAGAAGCGAACCCGCCGACACGAAGCGACAACTGGTGCCCAAACACGGCAGCGTCGGCATCCTCGGGCGACACGACCGCGCTGCCGCCCACAGCCGTGAAGTCCACAGTCGCCTCCGCCACGTCGTCAGACACCACCACCCTGTAGTTCGTATACTCGGAAGCGAACCTCGGGTTCAGAAAGAGCGGCACACACGCCCCCGTGCAGCCAGACCCCGCCGTGGACAAGTTCAGCGACACCAGCCGCGGCCGCTCCGCCACAACACGGATCCGGTAGGTGCGCGACTCCCCGAACCCGAACAGCGCCCGCACCGTGACGGTTATCGTGTCGCCGTCGGTGAGGCCTGTTGGCGCGGTGCGGCTCACCGCTTCGCAGGTCCGGCGCCTGCCGGAGCCCGCGCAGATGCGGCTGCGGGTCTCGTCGCCGGTGCTGACCGACGCGCGCAGGCTGGCGCGGCTCTCGCTGGTAATGACGGTGTAGTCGGTGATGTCGGGGTGGAAGCGCCCTGCCAGCAGGTCGGTGCCGCCCGCGGTCAAAGACAGGCTGTTGAGCCGCGCCTGCTGGGGTGCTTGGCCATCGCTGTTGTCGCCCCAGCACACGACCCTCGCATACACGCTCAGCGCGCAGCTGTGGCGGCCGCCCGCGGCCACCTGCAGATACTGGCCCGCCGGCGCGGCGAGGCGCCCGTTGGTGCTGTCGCCCCAACAGCGCAGACCCCGGCCCCGGCCCGCGGATATCGCGCACATGTGATGTGAGCCCGCGTCCAGCGCGGTGAAGCTGCCCGCTGGAGCGTCGAGCACGCCGCGGCTGTTCGAACCGAAGCAATGAAGCGTGTCGTCAGAGCCGATCACACAAGTGTTGACCGCGCCCGCGGCGATCTGTCGCGCCCCGACAAGCGAGCCGCTCGGCGGCAGCCGGCCCCCCTGGTCCTCGCCCCAACACGCCTGAACCGTCAGCTCCCGCACCAACTCCAGCGCGCAGGTGTGCTCCCCGCCGGCCGCTATCGCCGTCACATACCCACCAGACGACTGGCCGAACCCGGCCACCGGCGCGTCGGTCTGCCCGGAGCTGTCGTCGCCCCAGCACACCACCCGGCCATCAGGACGCACCCCGCACACATGGCGGTCCCCCACAGCCACCATCTCGAAACGGCCCTCGGGAGCGGTCGCCCCCTGCGGGTCGAGCACCCGAGCACCGGCCACATCAGAAGTGATCTCATCCGGCACGTCGCCCCAGCACACCACCGCCGAATCGACGAGGCGCACCCCACAGACGAAATCGCCCCCAGCAGGCGACGACAACGACGCGAACGCCACATCAGGGGTCTCGTCCACAACCGCGTCAAGACCCCAGCACACCACCGCGCCACTGGCCCGCAACCCGCAACTATGGCGGCCCCCCGCCGACAACGCCCGGAACGCCCCCGCCGCCCCCACAGGCTCCAACGCCCCCACCAGCGCGCCCAACCTGGTAACCGCCGCGGCCGGATCCACGATCCCGCGCCCGTACTCCGCTGTGGGCGCCTGCTGATGGGGCTCCAACATGACGGCGTCGTCGCCGTCTCGGCCCCTGGGAGTCCACTTGAGGCGGATCGCGGGATTCTCAGGGCGGAAAGGCCCAATATCCTCAGGGTGACGAGGCGGAAGCGGCGGCCTCAACGCCGACTGCTCCAACGCCCGCCGCACCTGACCCACAGACGCCTGCGGATAACGGTTCAACAAATGAGCCACCACCCCCGACACAAACGCCGCCGCCGCCGACGTCTTCCCAGATTCTTGCACGCAGTGCGTGCCAGTGCATGACGCTCGCGTCGTGAGTATGTCGTCGCCGGGCGCGGCCACATCCACATGCTCGTTGGCCGTGCTGGAATCGACCCGTGCTCCGGCGCTATTGATGCTGGCCACGGCGATCACATCGTCATAGAGAGCCGGTCTCTCCGCCGCATCCTGCTCAGAGCAGTCCTCCTTCTGCTTAGCCGTAAGGTCTTTGCCGTCTGCGGCACCGCAGTTGCCTGCGGAGGTGACCGCGACCACTCCCAGCATCGCCGCGGCCCGCAGCACGAGTTCATAGGTGTCTTTGGAGGGGATGCCGACACCGCCAGCCACGATGTCGGGGCTGTCACGGCGAGCAGTGCCGGTAAACGACATGTTGATCACCCGCGCGCCGCGGTTGACGGCCTCCGCGATGGCCGCTGGCGCAGTCATCGGGGCAAGCCGCATGTCGGGGTCGGAGCAGTCCGTGTCTTCAGGGTCCAAACTGAGGCGAGCCATCCTCAAAGGCAGGATCTTGGCTTTTGGCGCGACGCCGGCCACGTGGCCGCCGCCGAGCTTCGCGGCGATGATGCCGGCCATCTGGGTTCCGTGGCCGTTATTGTCGGTAGTATGGCAGCCGCCGGGGCTGTCGGCGGCCACATTGTCATCGAGGTCTGGGTGGGTGGTGTCCACGCCGGTGTCGAGCACCGCCACGACCACTTGGCGATCCGGGTCGTCGTTCCAGCCGTCCCACAAGGCCTGCATCGTCGGCTGCGGCAGATGCCACTGCTCTCCGTCGGTGCGGCCGCTGTCGTTGTGGTGGCCGCCGGTGTGGGTGTGGGCGCCGGTGTTGTCAGCGAGGGCGAGCCCCCGTGCCGGCTCTCCGACCGCGTGGACGCTGGCATCTGTGGCTAGCAGATCGCGAACCTGCGCCACGGTGCGGCCCGCCAGCGCGACATACTCCACGATCAGGCAGCCGCCTGAGACGCGGGCCACCTCGGCCACCGTCAACTCGGCGTCGGGGTCGTCGAGGCCCGCGGGCGGATCCACCACCGTGACGCCCTCGACGTCCAACGCCGGCACCGCGGCGCAGTCCGCGTCGCCGGGCGTGATCGTCGCGGCCGCCTCGCGCAGGCGCTCGAGGTCGATGCCAGAGCGCGTCGGCGCGGTGAACGGATCAAAGGCCGGCTCCGCCTCGGCGCGCTGCGGCGCGGCAACCGCCGCGGACTGCGACCACTCAGACACCCCGAAGGCGTTGCGG
>JAPOQG010000011.1 GCA_026710865.1 Acidimicrobiaceae bacterium | reverse complement strand
CTCGCCGTCGAAGAAGCGCAGGTGCGAGACGACCGGTCCGCCCTTCTGGCTGAGCCCGGTCTGGTCCACGCCCATCACGCCGACGCCGTCGAGAAGGGCCGCGGTGGCCAGCACCTGGCTGACCGTGACCACCCCGGTGCCGCCCACGCCCGCCATGAACACCGCGAACCCGTCGGGACCGGGCACCGGCCGGTCCGGCTCCGCGATGTCGGCGGGCGGCGGGCTCGGAACGGCCCGCCCGTCGCCCGCTGCGACCGCGGCTCCGGCTCTGGTGGGCGACGTCCGGGTCTTGACCCGGATGAACGACGGGCAGTCGCCCTCGATGCACGTGTAGTCGAAGTTGCAGGAGGACTGGTGGATGCGGGTCTTGGTCCCCAGCTCCGTGTCGACGGGCTGAACCGACAGGCAGTGGCTCTTGGCCCCGCAGTCGCCGCAGCCCTCGCACACGGCCTCGTTGATGAAGATGCGCTTGGTCGGGGTGGGGCGCAGGCCCCGCTTGCGCTCGCGCCGCTTCTCGGCCGCGCACTGCTGGTCGTAGATCAGCACGGTCACGCCGGGCGTGTCCCGCAGGGCGATCTGGGCCTCGTCGAGGCGGTCCCGCCCCCAGATGTCGGTGCCCTCGGCCAGGGGACCGCCGTCGGTGTGGCGGTCGGGGTCGTCGCTGCACACGATGATGCGGCTCACGCCCTCGGCGGCCATCGCCTGGGTCAGTTCGGGCACGCCGATGGAGCCGGCCACGTCCTGGCCGCCGGTCATGGCGACCGCCCCGTTGTAGAGGATCTTGTAGGTGATGTCGATGCCGGCGGCCACCGCGGCTCGCACCGCCAGGCTGGCGGAGTGGAAGAACGTGCCGTCGCCGACGTTCTGGAAGATGTGGGGCCGGTCGGTGAACGGCGCCCTGCCGATCCAGGTGGCGCCCTCGCCGCCCATCTGGTGAACGATCTGGGCCCGGTCGTCGATCCACAGGGCCATGGCGTGGCAGCCCACGCCGGCGCCGACGAACGAGCCCTCGGGAGCCGTCGTCGAACGGTTGTGGGGGCAGCCGCTGCACCAGTACGGCGTGCGGGCCACCTCTGCTTCGCCGGCCCGGGCGGCGGCCTCGATCAGGGCCAGGCGGGCCTCCACCGCCACCGGCAGGGCGCCCACCTCGCCGCCCAGCACTCCGGAGCGGAGCCGGTCGGCGACGACGACTGCGATCCGGTCGGCGCTCAGCTCGCCGTCGGCGGGCACCAGCCGCCGGCCGCGCTCGTCGGTCTTGCCCACCACCCGGGGCGCACCGGCCCGGCCGTAGAGGATGTCTCGGACGAAGAGCTCGATGAAGGCCCGCTTCTCGTCCAGGACCAGGATCTCGTCGAGCCCTCCGGCGAAGCGCCGCACGATCTCGGGCTCGAGCGGCCACACCATCCCCAGGCGCAGCAGCCGGATCCCGAAGTGGCGCAGAGCCTCGTCGTCGAGGCCGAGATCGCTGAGGGCTTGGCGCATCTCGGTGAACGTGCGGCCCGCGGCCACGATCCCCAGGCGGGCCGCCCCGGCGGCCCCGCTGATCTCGTTGAGGCCGTTGGCTGCGGCGTAGGCGGTCGCCGCTTCCAGGCGCCCGTAGGCGATGTCCTTCTCCTGCTCCAGGCTCAACGGCGTCACCAGGCCGGGTCGCTGGACGTGGCGCCACGGCACGCCGTCGATCTCCAGTCCGGGGTCGACGGGCACCACCCGGTCGGGGGCCACCTCGGCCACGCCGAACCCGTCGGCGACGGTGGTGACGACCTTGAACGCGGCCCACAGGCCGGAGTACCTCGACAGGGCGATGCCGTGCAGCCCGAGGTCGATGACTTCCTGCATGGTGCCGGGGTACAGGATGGGGATCTGGGCGTCGTAGAAGGCGGGCTCCACCTGGGTGGGCAGCGTCGACGACTTGGCCATCGGGTCGTCGCCGGCCAGAACCAGGACCCCCCCGTTGGGGGCTGCGCCCTTGAAGTTGGCGTGCTTGAACACGTCGCCGCAGCGGTCCACGCCCGGCCCCTTGCCGTACCACATGCCCACGACCCCGTCGTGGCGGGCGAGCGGTCCGAGCAGCGGCTCCTGGCTGCCCCACACCGCGGTGGCGGCCAGCTCCTCGTTGACGCCCGGCACCCACACCACGTCGTGGTCGGCCAGCAGATCCATGTTGCGCTCGATGGTGAGGTCGACGGTGCCCAGCGGCGATCCCTGGTAGCCGGAGATGAACGTGGCCGTGCGCAGGCCCCGGGCCGCGTCGGCGCGGTGTTGGTCGATGGGAAGCCGGACCAGCGCCTGGACCCCGGTGACCAGCACCCG
>JAPOQG010000133.1 GCA_026710865.1 Acidimicrobiaceae bacterium | reverse complement strand
TGGGCACCTACTGGGTGCAGTACAACTTCGAGGGCTACGAGGGCCGCCAGCCGACCGCGGACGGAGGGGGCAGCGCCGAGTACTGGGATCTGGTCGACACCATGGGCCGCGTCGGCCAGAGCCGGGGCTGCGGCCCGTCGCTGTGGGAGTACGGCTCCGGCCGTCTCGGCTCCTACGGCACGCCCATGGCGCCGATGCTGCTGCCCTACTGGACCGATCGCTGCATCGGCTCCATGGAGGGGCTCTATTTCGAGGCTTCAGCCACGACGCCGTACCATTTCCTGATGCAGTCCGAGCTGTCGGCTGCTCCGTCCCGGGCCCAGCGCGACCTTCCATACAGCGCGCTCGACGTGGCCCGGGGAACCGAGCACCTACGGGCCATGGGCGTGCGCTACTACATGGCCTTCACCGACGACGCGGTGGGCCAGGCCCGGGCTGTGCCCGCTCTGGAGGAGGTGGCGTCCTCGGGTCCCTGGGTCGTCTTCGAGGTGGCCGGGAGCGCGCCCGTGACCGGGCTGGACAGGCTGCCGGTGGTCGTGGACGGCATGGGCCGCTCCAGCGACTCCTGGTTGGAGGCGTCGGTGGGCGCATTCCTGGCCGAAGGCCCCGATGCGCCGCTGCTCGCGGCCGACGGACCCGAGGAATGGCCGCGGATGACCCTGCCGAGCACGCACTCCGGATCCGGCGCCGAGAGCGGGACCTCGGACGCCGGCCGGCAGCAGGTGATGCGCCGGCTGGCCGAACTGCTGCCGCAAGCCGCGCCCCGCGCCGATGTCGAGCCGGCCGTGGTGAGCGACGTGGTCCGCCGCGACCACTCGATCTCGTTCTCCGTCGATCGGGTCGGGACGCCGGTGCTGCTGCACACCTCCTACTACCCCAACTGGTCGGCATCGGGCGCCGAGGGGCCCTTCCGGGTCACGCCGAACTTCATGGTGGTCGTGCCCACCGACACCCAGGTGCGCCTCGACTTCGGGCACAGCGCGGTCGAGTGGATAGCGCTCGTGATCACGCTCGGCGGTCTGGCCGCCGTAGGGTGGATCCTGGTGCGAGGGAGGGAGTCTGACTTGTTGCGGAGGGAGCCGGACGTACGGTGAGACTGTCGGTGGTTGTTCCCTCCTACCGCGAGGCTGGCCGCATCGGCGAGACGGTGGCCACGCTGCGCACCGTCCTGGCTCCCGTCCATGACGACGGCGGCGTCGAGATCGTGGTGGTCGACGACGGCTCCGACGACGGCACGGCCGCGGCGGGACGCGACGCCGGTGCCGACGTGGTCGTGGAGTTCCCGGTCAACAAGGGCAAGGGCGCCGCGGTGCGGGCCGGTATCCGGGCCGCCTCCGGAGCGGTCGTCGCCTTCACTGACGCCGACCTGTCCTACCCGCCCCAACAGATCCTCGGGCTGCTCGAGGAGGTGGAGCAGGGGGCCGATGCCGCTGTGGGCGACCGGCGCCATCCGGACTCGTTCGCGGTGACGGATCCGTCCTGGCTGCGGCGAGCGGGCAGCCGTGCCGTGGCCGCCGTCTGCAGGATGCTGCGGCTCGGCCGGGGCCATGACACCCAGTGCGGCTTGAAGGCCTTCTCCCGGGAGGCGGCCGGCGAGCTGCTGGATGCTTCGGTCATCGACCGGTTCGCTTTCGACGTCGAGTTGCTGTTCCTGGCCGACCGGCTCGGTATGCGGGTGCGCGACGTGCCGGTGGAGGTGGTCAACCGGCGGGTGTCGTCGGTGCGCGTCGCCAGCGACGGCTGGGATCTCGTGCTCGACATGGTCCGGATCCGTGCCCGGGCGATGCTGGGCCGCTACCCGCGCGGCGATCGCTAGCCCGCCGGCGCCGTGGGCGACTTCGAAGCGATCTTCAAGGCCTACGACATCCGGGGCATCGTCGGCCGCGAGATCGACGCCGATGCGTGCTTCGCCATCGGAGCCTCCTTCGGCGGATACGCCCGCGACCGCGGCGCGGCCCGGATCGTGGTCGGCCGGGACATGCGGCCCGACGGAGCGGAGCTGTCGAACGCCTTCTGCGAGGGGGTCGCCGCCGCCGGCGTCGATGTGGTGGACATAGGGCTCTGCGCCACTGAGATGGTGTACTTCGCCTCGGGAATGCTCGACGCCCCCGGGGCGATGTTCACCGCGTCGCACAACCCGGTCGGCTACAACGGCGTCAAGCTGTGCGGCCCGGGCGCCTCACCGATCGGGACCGGCGCCGGCTTGGAGGATGTCAAGGCCCGAGCGATCGCAGGGCCGCCGGCGGCTGCCGTGCCCGGGCGCGCCGTGCGCCGCGACCTCCTCGACTCCTACGTGGAGCATGTCCTGGGTTTTGTGGACGTCGCCGCCCTGCGGCCGCTGCGCCTGGTCGTCGACACCGCCAACGGGATGGGCGGGCTGGTGGCTCCGGCGGTGTTCGAGAGGCTGCCCTTCGAGGTCGACTACCTCTACCCGGAGCTCGACGGCACGTTCCCGAACCACCCGGCGGATCCCCTCAAGCCGGAGAACCTGCGCGACCTGCAGGACCGCGTGCGGGACACGGCCGCGGAGGCGGGCCTGGCCTTCGACGGTGACGCCGACCGGGTGTTCGCGGTGGACGAGGCGTCCGGCGCGATGTCGGGCTCGCTCACCGCGTCCATCATCGCCCAGGCGATGCTCGCGCGGGAGCCGGGGGCCGCGGTCGTGCACAACCTGATCTGCTCGCGGGCCTTCGGTGAGGTCATTGCCGAAGGGGGAGGCCGAGCCGTGCGGTCCCGCGTCGGGCACTCGTTCATGAAGCAGGCGATGGCCTCCAACTCGGCCGTCTTCGGGGGCGAGCACTCCGGCCACTACTACTTCCGCGACAACTACGGCGCCGACGGCGCCATGATCGCCGTGCTGGTGCTGCTGGAGGAGCTCAGCCGCCACGGCGGCCGCCTCAGCGAGTTGGCCGCGCCGCTGGAGCGGTACTGCGCCTCGGGGGAGATCAACGCCGAGGTGCCGGATCCGGCTGCGGTGATCGAACGGGTGGCGGCCGCTTTCGTGAGCTTCGAGCAGGACCGCCTCGACGGCCTGAGCGTCGACTGCGGCGACTGGTGGTTCAATCTGCGGCCCTCGAACACCGAGCCGCTGCTGCGCCTCAACCTGGAGGCCGCCACCGCCGACGAGACGAGAGCCCGGATTGCTGAGGTGCGAGCCCTGATAGTTCCGTAGCATCAGGTGGGAACGGCTCCCCGACACCCCCAGGAGGTTCCGCCTTGACGCTCGATGCCCGGCTGCTGGAAATCCTAGCCTGCCCGTCCGACAAGGGGCCGCTGCTGTACTTCGACGACGAGCAGGCGCTGTACAACCCGCGGCTGCGTCTCAGCTACCGGGTGGAGGACGGGATCCCGGTGATGCTGACCGAGGAGGCCACCGCCGCGGACGACACCGAGCACGGGCGGCTGATGGCCAAGGCTGAGGCCGACGGCGTGCGTCCCACTTTCGAGGCCGGCGACGCCGGCAGCCGCCGGGACTGAACCGGCCGTCACGCCGTGGCCACCGACGATCTGTTCGAGGCGCTCCGGCACCTGCCCGACCAGGTGCGCGACGCGGCGGTGTCCGCCGCGGACGTCGAGGGCCTGCCCGGCCCCGGCGATGTCACCGACGTGGTGATCGTCGGTGCGGGCGGGGGAGGGGTGGCCGGCGACGTCGTGGAGTCGGTCGCGCACCTGCAGGGAGCGGTGCCGGTTCAGGCCACCGGCGGGATCAGCCCGGCCTGGCTCTCGGAGTCGTCGCTGGTGGTGGCGGTGTCACAGTCGGGCGACGACCGGCCGACAGTGGCCGCGGCCCGTGCAGCCCAGGCCGGCGGCGCCCGCATGGTGGCCGTCACCTCCGGGGGCGAGCTGATGGAGCTGTGCTCGCAATGGGGTGTGCCGGTCGCGAGGGTCGACCCGCTCGTGGGCCCGGCCGCGGGACTGGGTGTGGTGATCGTGCCGGTGCTGGTGCTGCTGGAGCGAGTCGGCGTGCTGGCCGGCATGAATCGCCTGATCTCCGAGTGCGCCGAGCAGATCGAGGCCCGCGGCAGGCTCATCGACGCCGATGCCGCCTCCCTGGAGGCACTGGCCGGGGGCGTGCAGGAGCGCATGACGGTGGTGTGCGGCGCCGGGGGAGTGGGAAAGCACTCCGCCCGCCGCTGGGTCCATCGGCTGGACCGCGTCGCCGGTGTGTCGTCGGTGCGGCGCAACCTGCCCGCCGACGAGGCCGAGGCCGCGTCCTGGACCACGCTGGCCGGGCGGGTTCGGGCCGGCGTGGCCACGATCGTTCTGCGCCACGACTTCGAGCCGCCAGGGCTCGCCGACCGAATCGACCTGCTCGGCTCGGCCGTGACCGCCCTGTACGAGGTCCGGGCCGAGGGCGAGGGAGCCCTGGCCCAGCTGCTGGACCTGGTGCTCGTCGGCGACGCGGTCGCGGAGCTGGCCGCGAGGCGCGGCCGCGACGGCCCGCGACCCGGCTGAGCCGGCTCGGACGGCCTCGACATGGAGCTGATCGAGGGTGTGGTCCGCCACTACGACTGGGGGTCGCTCACCGCCATCCCGGAGCTGCTCGGCCGTCCCGCAACCGGCGAGCCGTGGGCCGAGCTCTGGCTGGGCGCCCATCCGGCCGCGCCGGCCAAGGTGGGGGCCCGAGCCGAGCCGCTCGACCGGTTGATCGCGGCGGACCCGGCGGCGGCGCTGGGCTCTGCGGTGGCGTCGCGCTACGGCCGGCTGCCGTTCCTGCTCAAGGTGCTGGCCGCGGCCGAGCCTCTCTCGCTCCAGGCCCACCCGTCGGCGGCGCACGCCGAGGCGGGGTTCGAGCGGGAGGAGGCCATGGGGATCCCCCGCGACGGCCCGCGGCGGATGTTCCGGGACCGCTCGGCCAAGCCGGAGCTGGTCTGCGCGCTGAGCCCCTTCGAGGCGCTCTGCGGGTTCCGCGACCCGAGACGGACGGCGGCGCTGCTCGACACGCTCGACACGCCGGGCCTCGACCCCCTGCGCCGTCGCCTGGGGGCGCTGGCAGGTTCGCAGATGCGCGACCTGCTCGAGTGGCTGCTGGGACTCGACCGGTCCGCGGCGGCCGAGCTGGCCGAGTCGGCAACCGAGGCCTGCGGCGCCTCCGACGCCGACGATGAGTGGTCCGGTGTGCGGTCCGCGGTGGCCGCTCTGGGTACCCGCCATCGGGGCGACGCCGCGGTGGTGGTGGCGTTGCTGCTGAACCATGTCGTGCTCGCTCCCGGCGAGGCGCTGTTCCTGGACGCGGGATGCCTCCACGCCCATCTGGGCGGCACCGCGGTGGAGTTGATGGCCGGCTCCGACAACGTCGTGCGGGCCGGCCTGACGTCCAAGCACGTGGACGCGGCGGCGTTGATCGAGATCGTCGACTGCGCTCCGGGGCCGGCGCCGATCCTGCACCCCGAGCGAGTCTCCGGCGACGCCGTCTTCAGCCCGCCGGTCGCCGAGTTCTGCCTGCGACGGTTGGACGTGGACGGATCGTCGGCTCTGGAAGCAGGACCTGCGGTGCTGCTGTGCATCGAGGGGTGCGTAGACGCCAACGGGGTGACCCTCGACCGCGGGGCCGCGGCCTGGTCCGGTGCCGGGGAGCCCCACATGGTGATGGAGGGCCGGGGAACCGTGTTCTGCGCCACCGTCGGCCGACCGGCGAGCGAAGACAGACTTCCATAGTGTTCCGACAGACAGAACGCCATCGCGACAAGGACATTGAAGAGGCCATTGTCGAAATGGTGGGCGCAGGTTGGCGGATCGAGCGCTCCAGGGGCCGCGCAGCTCACGCGTGGGGCAAGGCGTTCTGCCCGATGCACGGGCACGCCGGGCACTTGGACTGCGCGACGTCGATATCGGGCACGCCTCGCAGCGGTGCGAACGAGGCCCGTAGACTGAGGCAGCGCATCAAGAGGTGCCAGAGACTCAGCGAGGCGACATGACGGAAGCGGCCCCTTCCAGCGGCAACCCGGTGCACCATTTGGTCCTGGTTACCGAAGGGCGCGATCTGCTCGACGACGATGTCTTGGAGGAGCTGTACGCAACAGGATGCACGGATGCGAGCATCGGCCACCGAGTCGTCGAGTTCGACCGGGAGGCGCCCACTCGATGGGAGGCGATCCAGGCGGCGATCCGGGACGTGACCGCCGTCGCGGGCGTTCGAGTGGTCGACATCCGCGACAGCATGGACACGCTGCCCGGCCACCGGAGCGAACGCTCCCTTGCATAGTCGGGCCATGGCGCCGAGCGCGGTAAGCGGCGCCCGCGAGGCGTAGCCGGCGGGGCCCGATCCCGAGCCGTCATGACTACATGGTGCTGCGTCGGCGTCGGTTCCGAAGGCAGCCGGTGAGCCGCGGCGGCCGTCAATGGCCGGCCCTGCTCGGGCGGCTCGCAGTCGTCCTTCTCGCGCTCCAGGCCGTCGCATTCTCCGCGGTCGCCCTTGCGAACCTGGTTCCGGATGGCCTGATCGTGGACGAGCTGCGCTCGGCGGTGCGGTCGGGAGCGATCGACGAGACTTCCGTTTTCCGTCAGCGCACCGGCGGGATGAGCGACCGCTACGGCGAGTGCGTGATGTTCGGCATAGGCCTGGGCGAGCCGGAGGGCCAGAGTTGGTTCGGCACCCTGGCGTTGTCCCCGACCCTCCATGCCTGCCCGAATCTGGTCCGTCGCCTGGAGGCGGAGGCGGCGGGGGAGCCTCTGACCAGCGTCAGGAAGATCCGGTACTGGAACGGTCTGTCGGTGGTGGCGCGACCAGCGCTGGCCACCGTCGGCGTCAACGGTCTGAGGGTCGTTGCCGTGGTGTCGCTCGTAGCGAGCGGCTGCTGCCTCGCGGCGGTCGTGGGCCGTGCCGCCGGGCGCCTGCCTGCGGTGGCGCTGCTTGCGCCGCTGGTGGCCGCGGGAGACCTCGGGGGCCTTGTCGGGGTGTTCCACCATCCGCTGATGATGAGCGTCGGTCTGGCCGGCGCGGCCGTCCTCGCTCGTTGCGCGGCGAGCGGCCGCGGCGGCCGGGACCTCGCCGTCGCCGCGTTCGCGGCGGGGAGCGTGTACTCGTTCTTCAACCTCATGAACTTCGTGCCCGGAGTCTGGGCGGTGTCCGCGGCGGCGGTCGCCGCCGGCGTGCCGGCGCGGCACGGCGCGCGCACGCGGGCAGCTCGCATGGCGGCTGCTGCCGCCGCCTGGCCCGCCGGGTACGTGTCGATGTGGGCGGGCAAGTGGATCCTGGCCGCGGCCGCATCATCGCCTTCGGAGGTGTTCGACGAGATCAGCTCGCAGATCCGTCTGCGCATCAACGGGGAGACCCGCTATTCGAGCGGCGAGCCCTTCTCGGGCCTCGGGGAGAACGTCGACTATTGGCTGGGCCTGCCCCTCGTTCCAGCGGTGCTCGCCGCCTCGGGGCTGTTCCTCGCGGTCGCGGTCTGGCGGCTGGCACGCAGCCCCGCTCCGGCCGTCCGGACCGCGGCTGTCATCGCCGGCCCGGCCCTCATCGTCGTCCTCTGGATGCTGGCCGTGAGCAGCCACAACGAGGTCCATGAATGGTTCGAGTACCGGTCGCTGCCGATGGCGCTCGGCGTGCTCCTCATGGCGTCGTGCACCCCGGTCCGCACCTCGACCGCGGCGGCGACGCCCGCGCGGGCGACAGCAGCGGCCGCCAGGCCCGACGAGGCTCGCTGACAGCCCGGCCCGAGCCGCCGGCCCGTCTCCTGCGCGGCGGCCGCGGCCGCGGGCAGTCCGCCGACGGCGCGTCGCCGCCGGTAGCGTCGTGGATCCCCGACACAGGAGCCAGAACCGTGGCCGCAGCCGCTGAGCGCGACTTCGCCGTCGCCGACCTGTCGCTGGCCCCGCTCGGGCGGGCCGAGATCCGGTTGGCCGAGCACGAGATGCCCGGGCTGATGGCGCTGCGGGGCCGCTGCATCGACGACCAGCCCCTGGCCGGCGCCCGCATCGCGGGATCGCTGCACATGACTGTGCAGACCGCGGTGCTGATCGAGACGCTGGTCGCGCTGGGCGCCCGGGTCCGGTGGGCCAGCTGCAACATCTTCTCCACCCAGGACCATGCCGCTGCGGCCGTCGCCGTGGGCCCCGACGGCACGGTCGACGACCCCCGGGGGGTGCCGGTGTTCGCCTGGAAGGGCGAGACCCTCGCCGAGTACTGGTGGGCCACCGAGCAGATATTCCGCTGGCCCGACGGCGGAGGGCCGAGCCTCATCCTCGACGACGGCGGCGACGCCACCCTGCTGGTGCACAAGGGGCTCGAGTACGAGCGGGCCGGCGAGGTGCCCGAGGCCGCCGAGGAAGACTCCGAGGAGTGGGCGGTGATCCTGGACCGGCTCCGCACCATCGCCGGCGGCGACGACGGCTTCTTCTCGCGGGTCGTGCCGTCCATCCGAGGCGTCTCGGAGGAGACCACCACCGGCGTGATGCGGCTGCACCAGATGCTGGACCGGGGCGAGCTGCTGTTCCCGGCCGTCAACGTGAACGACTCGGTCACCAAGTCCAAGTTCGACAACCTCTACGGCTGCCGCCACTCGCTGCTCGACGGTATCAACCGGGCCACCGACGTGATGATCGGCGGCAAGGTCGCGGTGGTGTGCGGCTTCGGCGACGTGGGCAAGGGCTGCGCCTCGGCGCTGCGGGGCCAGGGGGCCCGGGTGATCGTCACCGAGATCGACCCGATCTGCGCCCTCCAGGCGGCCATGGAGGGCTACGAGGTCAACACCCTGGAGGCGGTGGTGTCCAGCGCCGACATCTTCGTCACCGCCACCGGCAACGCGGGCGTCATAAGCGCGGGCCACATGGCCCGCATGAAGCACCAGGCCATCGTGGGCAACATCGGCCACTTCGACAACGAGGTGGACGTGGCCGGGCTGAACCGGATGTCGGACGTCCAGAGGGTCAACATCAAGCCTCAGGTGGACGAGTACGTCTTCGGCGACGGCCACTCGGTGATCCTGCTGTCGGAGGGCCGCCTGCTCAATCTGGGCAACGCCACCGGGCATCCCAGCTTCGTGATGTCGTGCAGCTTCACCAACCAGGTCCTCGCCCAGATGGAGCTGCACGCCAACGCCGGGTCGCTGCCCGTCGGCGTGACCACCCTGCCCCGCCGGCTCGACGAGGAGGTGGCCCGGCTGCACCTCGACTCGCTCGGCGTGCGCCTGACCAGGCTCACCTCACAGCAGGCCGGCTACATCGGCGTGGACGTCGACGGCCCCTACAAGCCCGACCATTACCGCTACTGACCGCTACGGTAGGCCGGCAGCCTGGCGAAGGGAGCACAGATGGCGGTCGAACGGGGGTGCTGGGCGGCCCCTGAAGCGCTGAGCGGGGCCGATGCGGCCTCCTTCGCCAAGCGGGTGGAGGAGTTGGGCTACTCGCAGCTGTGGATCGGGGAGACCCTCGGGCGCGACCCGTTCGCGCTGGCCGCGCACCTCGGCGCGGTCACCTCCACGCTCGAGCTGGCCAGCGGGATAGCCAACGTCTATCACCGGCATCCGGGGGTGATGAAGCAGGGGGCCTACACCGTGGCCGAGCAGACCGGCGGCCGGTTCACGCTGGGGCTCGGCGTGTCGAGCCCGATAATCGTCAACAAGATCCGGGGAATCCCCTACGACAAGCCGTTGTCGTTCATGCGGTCCTACCTCGACGACATGGACGCGGCCCGCTACACGTCGGTGCCTCCGGCCGAGCCGGTGCCGGTGTTCCTGGCCGCGCTCGGGCCGCGGATGCTCGAGCTCGCCGCCGAGCGCACCGACGGCGCCCACCCCTACAACACCACTCCGGAGCACACCGCCTTCGCCCGCTCGGTCATGGGCCCCGACGCGCAGCTGTGCGTGGAGCAGAAGGTGATGCTCACCACCGACGCCGCCAAGGCCCGCGCCACCGGCGGCAAGGTCGTCAAGTTCTACACCCGGGCCCCCGGCTACCGGGCATCCTGGAAGCGACAGGGCTTCGACGACGACGACATCGACGGCCTCTCGGACCGCTTCGTGGACGCCATGGTGGCCTGGGGCGACGTCGACGCCATCGAGCGCCGCCTGGCCGAGCACGCCGACGCCGGGGCCACCCAGGTCTGCGTGCAGGTGCTTCACCCGGAGGCCGGCGTGGGCGCCGTGGACTACGACGCGCTGGCCGCGCTGGCGCCGTGAAGGACCTCGCCGGCCGGGTGGCGGTGGTCACCGGCGGTGCCAGCGGCATGGGCCGGGGGATGGCCGAGCGGTTCGCGGCCGAGTCGATGCGGGTGGTGGTGGCCGACATCGAGGAGCCGCCCCTGCACGACACGGTGGACGCCATCACGGCCGCGGGGGGCGAGGCTGCCGCGGTCGTCTGCGACGTGTCGTCGTGGTCCTCGGTGGAGGCGCTGCGCGACGCCTGCACCGACGCCTACGGCCCGGCCGACGTGCTGTGCAACAACGCCGGCGTGGCCGCCACCGGCACCGTGGCGGAGCTGTCGCTCAAGTCGTGGGAGTGGTGCCTCGGGGTCAACCTGTGGGGAGTGATCCACGGCTGCCGGGCCTTCCTGGACTCCATGATCGAGCGGGGCTCGGGCCACATCGTCAACACGGCGTCCGTGCTCGGCCATCTGACGTCGGGCGGGATCGGCCCCTACAACGTCTCCAAGCACGGCGTGGTCGCCTTCAGCGAGACCCTGCACGCCGAGATGCTCGCGGACGGGACCGGGGTGGGCGTCACCTGCCTGTGCCCCGGACTGGTGTCCACCAACATCCTGGACTCGGAGCGCAACCGGCCCGAGCGCCTCCAGGACCATCCCGGCGTCGACGGGACATGGGACTCGGACCTGGTCGCGGGAGATGCCGGGTCGGAGATGCGGGCCGCGATGCGCGACCTCTACGCGCAGGCGCTGGCACCCTCCGCGGTGGCCGACATGGTGGTGCGGGCCATCCTCGCCGGGGAGTTCTGGCTGTTCACCGACCGCGACTTCGACTCGGCCATCGCGGACCGCCACCGCGACATCGAGGCCCGGCGCACGCCGGACCGCGCTGCATCCTTGGGCTCGGCCCTGCT
>JAPOQG010000012.1 GCA_026710865.1 Acidimicrobiaceae bacterium | reverse complement strand
CTTCACGATCACGTCTCTGGTCAACGGCACGTCCTATCTGGTGCAGGTGCGGGCGGTGAACGCCGACGGCGAGGGCGCGTGGTCCGATCGGGTGCAGGCCACCCCGAAGCCGGTGCCCGGCAGGCCCGACGCGCCGTCGTTGACGCCCGGCAACGGAAGCCTGTCGGTGGAATGGTCGGCGCCTGGTGAGGGCGGGTCGGCGATCACGTCCTATGACGTGCGCCACCGCGGCGCCGGCGGTCAGACCTGGACGGAGGGTGACGCGGCGACTACGGGGGCGTTGCCGTACACGATCTCGTCGTTGGTCAACGGCACGTCCTATGAGGTGCAGGTGCGGGCGGTGAACGCGGATGGTGACGGGCCGTGGTCCGACTCGGCGACGGCGACGCCCAGGACGGTGCCGGCGGCGCCTGATGCGCTGGCGGCGGCGCCCGGCGACGAGCAGCTGGAGGTGTCGTGGTCGGCGCCCGCCGACGGCGGGTCGGCGATCACGTCCTATGACGTGCGTTACAGCGGCGACAGCGGCATGAACTGGACGGAGGTGGATGCGGCGACTGCGGGGGCGTTGTCGTACACGGTCTCGCCTCTGGTCAACGGCACATCCTATGAGGTGCAGGTGCGGGCGGTGAACGCCGCCGGTGACGGGGCGTGGTCGGACTCCGCGCCGGGTGTGCCGGGGGCGCCGGCGAAGCCCGCTGTGCCGTCGCTGACTCCCGGCGACGGGAGCTTTGCGGTGGCGTGGACCGCAGGCGCCGCAGGCTCGGCGATCACGTCCTACGATGTGCGTTACAGCGGCGACAGCGGCATGACCTGGAGGGAGGTCGTTGCGGCGACTGCGGGGGCGTTGTCGTACACGGTCTCGTCGTTGGTCAATGGCACGTCGTATCTGGTGGCGGTGCGGGCGGTGAACGCGGTCGGTCACGGGCCGTGGTCGGAGTCCGAGACGGGTGTGCCTGGGCTTGCCATCAAGCCCGACGCGCCGGTGCTGGCCCCCGGCGACGCGAGGCTGTCGGTGTCGTGGTCGGCGCCCGGCGACGGGGGCTCGGCGATCACGTCCTATGACCTGCAGTACAGCAGCGACAGCGGTCAGACCTGGACGACGGTGGACCCGGCGTGGACGCAGGGGGCTCTGTCGTACACGATCTCGTCGCTGGACAACGGCATGTCCTATGAGGTGCAGGTGCGGGCGGTGAACGCCAACGGCGAGGGCGCGTGGTCCGATCCGTCGCAGGCCACGCCGAGCGCTGAGATACTGGTCGCCCCAACCGCCATCACCCTCACCGTGGGCGACACCCTCTTTCCTAGCAATGCCGCCAGCCTCATAGACGGCAGCGGCCTGTCAGAGCCGGCCACGATAGACAACTTCGGCACAATCACCACCTCCAACGGCTTGGACACTCAGTGGCTGACCCAGGCAGGGAGTGCGAGTCTCACCGTCAATTACTTCGACGACTCCAACAACCCGAACCCGCAGTTCGAGGTGGCGCTGGGCAGTGAGCGCGAGTTGCGGGCGCTGGTGGTGTGGGGCGCGAATACCGACTTTGGCTTCGGCCCACCGGTTTACGAAGGTTATGAGGCATCTGAGTTCACGGTGGAGTTCTCCACCGACGGCGGGGACACCTACACCGGCGGCGCCGAGACCGTGCGGACCGACAAACTGCTGCGCGACGCGAGCGCCCGCCTCGCGAGCGCCCGCCTCGATTTCAGCCGGTCCCGCCGCGCCGACCATGTGCGACTGACCATCACCGACAACGCCGCAGGCAGCGGCTACGGCGGCACTTACATCGGTCCGGTCGGCATGTCTGAACTGCGCTTCGTCGCC
Organism: Acidimicrobiaceae bacterium; assembly: GCA_026710865.1. GTDB lineage: Bacteria > Actinomycetota > Acidimicrobiia > Acidimicrobiales > Aldehydirespiratoraceae > Aldehydirespirator. The sequence goes on along the minus strand of JAPOQG010000012.1, from coordinate 1,929 downwards.
AAGGATGCGCCGCCGGTGGTGTCGTCGGTGACGGCGCCGTCGGGAACCTACATCTCGGGCGACACCGTCGAGGTGGCCGTGCAGTTCTCCGGCCCGGTGCAGGTGTCGGGCGTGCCCGTGCTGGCGCTGGAGACCGGCTCGGTGGACCGGTCGGCCACCTACGCGTCGGGCAGCGACACGCCGGTGCTGGTGTTCGAGTACACGGTGCAGCCCGGCGACGAGTCCACCGATCTGGACTACATCTCGACGAACGCGCTGAGCCTGCCCAGCGGCGCCACCATCAAGTCGGCCCTGGGCGGCCGCTTCGACGCCGACCTGGCGTTGCCCTTGCCCGGTTCAGACAGATCGTTGGCAGGGACCAGCGCGGTGGTGGTGGACCATGACGCCGCCCGCACGGTGTCGGTCAGCGACGCGGCCGCCGACGAGGGCGACGCGGTGACCTTCACCGTGTCGCTGAGCGCGGTGCGGGTGGGCCAGGACGTGACGCTGAGCTACTCCACCGCCGACGGGACCGCCACCGCGGGCAGCGACTACACCGCCGCGGCCGCCGCCGCGCTCACCATAGACGCGGGCCAGACGTCGGCCACGCTGTCGGTGGCCACCACCGACGACAGCCAGGAGGAACTCGACGAGACGTTCACGCTCACCCTGTCCAACCCCACAGGCGCTGCCCTCGACACCGCTTCGGCGACCGCGACGGGAACCATCCGCAACGACGACCCGCTCCCGGCGCCCCAGCCGCCGGTGCTGGCACCGGGCAGCAACCAGATACAGGTGTCGTGGACCGCTCCCAGCGCGGTCACCTCGATCACCCGCTATGACGTGCGCCACAGCGGCAACGGCGGTGCGACCTGGACGACTGTCGAGGCGTGGACTGGGGGGCCGGCCTTGTCGCACACGATCGGCTCGTTGGTGAACGGCTCGCCCTACCTGGTGGCGGTGCGGGCGGCGAACGTCGCCGGGCCGGGTCGGTGGTCGGATCCGGCGACTGCCACGCCCAAGGGCGTGCCCGCGAAGCCTGCCCCGCCGTCGCTGACGCCCGGTGACGGGCAGCTCGCGGTGTCGTGGTCCGCGCCCGCCGACGGGGGCTTCGCGATCACCCGCTATGACGTGCGCCACAGCGGCGACGGCGGTGCGACCTGGACGACTGCTGAGGCGTGGACTTCGGGGGCGCTGTCGTACACGGTCGGCTCGTTGGTGAACGGCTCGTCGTACCTGGTGGCGGTGCGGGCGGCGAACGCGGCCGGGGTGGGGCTGTGGTCGCAGCCGGCGCAAGCCATGCCCAGGGGCGTGCCCGCGAAGCCGTCGGCGCTGTCGGCCGCTCCCGGGGACGAGCAGCTGACGATGGCGTGGGACGCGCCCTACGACGGGGGCCTGGCGATCACGTCCTATGGCGTGCGCCACAGCAGCGACCGCGGTCAGACGTGGACGGAGGTGGAGCCGGCGACGACGGGGGCGTTGTCGTACACGGTCGGCTCGTTGGTGAACGGCTCGTCGTACCTGGTGGCGGTGCGGGCGGTGAACGCGGCCGGTGCCGGGGCGTGGTCGGAGCCGGTGCCGGGTGTGCCGGGTGTGCCTGCGAAGGCGGACGCGCCGTCGGTGACTCCTGGTGACATGCAGTTGGCGGTGTCGTGGTCGGCGCCGTCCGTCGGCGGGTCGGCGATCGCGTCCTATGACGTGCGTTACAGCAGCGACGGCGGTCTGGCGTGGACGGTGGTGGCTTCGGCGTGGACTGAGGGGGCGTTGTCGTACACGGTCGGCGATTTGGTCAACGGCACCGCGTACGGCGTGCAGGTGCGGGCGGTGAACGCGGCCGGTGCCGGGGCGTGGTCGGACTCCGCTCGGAGCGTGCCGGGTGTGCCTGCGAAGGCGGACGCGCCGTCGGTGACTCCTGGTGACATGCAGTTGGCGGTGTCGTGGTCGGCGCCG
>JAPOQG010000013.1 GCA_026710865.1 Acidimicrobiaceae bacterium | reverse complement strand
TCCTGGCCGGCGACTACCTGCTCGGGCGGGCTTCGGCCCTGGCGGCCTCGCTGGGCGCCGAGGTGGCGATGCTGCTGGCCGAGGCCATCACACAGCTGTGCGAGGGCCAGATAATCGAGCTCGAGAACGCCTACGACACCGAGCGCAGCGAGCGACGCTACGAGCGGGCCATCTCGGGCAAGACCGCAGCGCTGCTGTCGATCTCGTGCCGGATCGGAGCCACGGTGGGCGAGGTGCCCCGGCCGATCACCCGGGCGCTGGGCGAGTTCGGCTTCGCCTACGGCATGGCCTTCCAGATCGTCGACGACATCCTGGACCTGACCGCCACCGAGTCGCAGCTGGGAAAGCCGGCCGGCAACGACCTGGCCGAGGGCACCTACACGCTGCCGGTGATCCGGGCCCTGGCCGATCCGGCGGTCGGCGACGAGCTGCGATCCCTGCTCGGTCGGGCGATCGACGCGCCGGCACGCGACCGGGCCGCCGAGCTGGTCCGGTCCACCACCGGCGTGGACGAGTCCCGCGACACCGCCCGCATGTGGGCCGAGAAGGCCCAGGCCGCGCTCACGTCCCTGCCCGACACCCCCGCGACCTCGGTGCTGCGCCTGGCTGCGGACCGGCTGACCGAAACCCCCGCCCTAGCGGGCTAGACCCCCGGGTCGGGGCGCAGGGTCGGGAACAGGACCGCGTCGCGGATGGCCTGGGTGTCGGTGAGCAGCATCACCAGGCGGTCCACGCCGATCCCGAGACCGCCGGTGGGGGGAAGCCCGTACTCCAGGGACCTCAGGTAGTCCTCGTCCACCGCCATGGCCTCGTCATCGCCCGCGGCCCGCAACGCGGCCTGGGCCTCGAAGCGGGATCTCTGCTCGACGGGATCGACCAGCTCGCTGAAGGCGTTGCACAGCTCCCGCCCGGCCACGATCGCCTCGAAGCGCTCGGCGTGGCCGGGCCGGCTGCGATGCCGGCGCGACAGCGGCGACACCTCCGCGGGGTAGTCGGTCACGAACACCGGCCCCCACAGGTTCGGCTCGGCCGCCTTCTCGTAGATCTCCAGCATGAGCTTGCCCGGACCCCAGCCGGGGCGGGTCTCGATGCCCAGGCTGTCGCAGCGGGCCGCCAGCTCGGCGGCGCCCGCGTCGAGGCTCACCTCGAAGCCGGCGTGCTCGGCTATGACCTCCTCCATGCTGGCCCGTCGCCACGGCGGCGCCAGATCCACGTTCTGGCCGTCGTAGACCACCGTGGTCGAACCGCACACGTCTTCGGCCACTCCGGCCACGAGGTGCTCGGTGAGGTCCATGATGTCGGTGTGGTCGGCGTAGGCCCAGTACAGCTCCAGCATCGTGAACTCGGGGTTGTGGCGGGTCGAGATCCCCTCGTTGCGGAACACCCGGCCGATCTCGTACACCCGCTCCATGCCTCCCACCACGAGCCGCTTGAGGTACAACTCCGGCGCGACCCGCAGGTACAGGTCGGCGTCCAGGGCCTCGTGGCGGGTCACGAACGGCCGGGCCGCGGCGCCTCCCGGGATGGGGTGCAGCACGGGCGTCTCCACTTCGACGAAGCCCTGGTCAGTGAGGCGTCGCCTCAACGCGGCCACGATCTGTGAGCGGCGAGCGAAGGCGTCCCGGGCCTCGTCGCTCACCCACAGGTCCACATAGCGCTGCCGGTAGCGGGTGTCGGGGTCGGTGAGGCCGTGCCACTTGTCGGGGAACGGTCGCCGGGCCCGGGCCAGCAGCGTCCAGTCGTCGACCCTCACCGACAGCTCGCCGCGCCGGGTCGCCATGACCGCGCCCCGAACGCCGATCCAGTCTCCGATGGACAGACCTGTGAACCGCTCGAATCCCGGCGAGGCCGCCGCGGTGGCGAACAGCTGGATGCGGCCGGTGGCGTCCTGCAGCGTCCCGAAGGCGAGCCGACCCTGGTCGCGGCGCAGCATGAGCCGTCCGGCCACCGAAACGACGGTCTCGGTCTCGACGCCGGCCTCGAGGCCCTCGAAGGCCTCCACTATGTCGCCGACGGCGTGGCTCCGGTCGAAACGGTACGGGACGTCGTCCCGGGTGTCCGCTGGGTCGGCCTCTTCCCGGGGAGCCGCCGGGGTGTCGTCGTTCATCGCCGCGCCGCCGTGCTCATCGGTCGTCGCTCATCGGTCCTGGTTGCGCTCGTGGACGATGCGCAGCCCGTGCAGGGTCAGGAAAGGCTCGACATGCTCGATCGTCGCTGAGATCGGGGCTATCACATGGGCGAGGCCCCCGGTGGCGACGACGTTCGCCTCGCCCAGCTCAGCCAGGAAGCGGGCGTTCATGCCGTCGATCATTCCCGTGAAGCCGTACAGGGCGCCGGACTGGATCGACTCGACTGTGGTCTTGCCGATCACGCTGCGGGGCTCGACCAGCTCGACTGCGCCCAGGGCCGCGGCCCGTCCGAACAGCGCGTCGAGGCTGATCTCGATTCCGGGCGCGATGGCCCCGCCCAGGAAGGCGCCGTCGGCGGAGATCACGTCGAAGTTGTTGCCGGTGCCGAAGTCCACCACCACGGTCGGCCCGCCGTAGAGGTCGTAGGCCGCCACCGCGTTGGCGATCCGGTCGGCGCCCACTTCCTTGGGGTTGTCGTAGTGGATCGGCATGCCGGTCTTGGTTCCCGGGCCGACCACCACAGGATGGAAGCCGAGCTGGCGGCGCACCATCTCCCGCAGGCCCGCGAGCAGGCGGGGAACCCCCGAGCAGATGGACACTCCCTCGACGTCGCTGTCGAAGTCGAGCCCGATCGTGTTGAGCAGCGACCGGATCGCCACGCCGAGCTCGTCGGCGGTGCGCTGCGGGTCGGTCGAGAGCCTCCAGTGGTCGGCGAGCCCGTCGGCCGCGCCCGAGCCGTGGACCGCACTGGGGTCGTACACGCCGACGACGGTCTGAGTGTTGCCGACGTCGATAGTTAGCAGCACCGCCGCAGGATACGGCGGATCAGCGGAGGATTCGCCGGTGTCGCTCCAGCTTCGGGCTGCCGACGACGACTGTACGCCGAGGCCGGCATCGTCGGCTGGAGACCGACGGTCGAGGCGAGCCCCGGGCCGCGCGGCTCAGTTCGCTGGGGTCTGGTGGTCGTGGGCTTCCCCCCGAATCTTGGAGTGTTGGTTTATAAGGACCACTGATCGTTTGAGCACATCACGCTCCATCTCCAGCTCGGCGCAGCGGCGGCGCAGCCGAACGAGCTCGGCGCGCTCGTCGCCGTCGAGGCGCTCGCCTGAGCGCTCGGCGCGGTCCTTGCGGACCCAGTTGCCCAACGTGCCCGCACCGATCCCCAGCTCGCGGGCCACCTCAGTGACCGGTCTGCGAGTCTCATAGACGATCCGCACGGCACCGGCCTTGAACTCCGGGTCGTACTGTCTTCGTATCTCAGGCATGACGTCTCCTCTTAGACGATGCCTCCAACATCAGGGGGGATGCTCAGTCGTGTCCGTGGATGGTGAGTGCGGTGAGGTGGTCGAGGGGTGTGTAGTCGGTGATGTGGTTGCCGCCGATGTGGAGGTCCCGGAGCCCGGTGAGCCCCGCGAGGGGTTCGAGGCTGGTGATGTCGTTGTCTCGCAGGTCGAGATATATGAGCCCGGTGAGTTCTTTGAGGGGTTCGAGGTCGGTGATGTTGTTGTGGCGCAGGTGCAGTTGGGTGAGCGCGGTGAGTTCTTTGAGGGGTTCGAGGTCGGCGATGTTGTTGGTGGTGAGGCGCAGGTGGTGCAGTCTGCGCAGTCCGGTGAGGGCGGTGAGGTCGGCGATGTTGTTGGCTGACAGGTACAGCGACTCGAGCCCGGTGAGCGCCGCGAGGGGTTCGAGGTCTGCGATGTTGTTGCCGACGAGCCCGAGGGATCTGAGCCCTCTGAGCGCTGTGAGCGGGGCGAGGTCTGTGATGTTGTTGAAGTCGACGAACAGCGTGTCGAGCCCGCCCAGCGCGGGGAGGCTCTCGAGTCCGGTGAGGCTGTTGTGGTGCAGGTTGAGGCGTCGCAGCGACTTCAGGGCGCGCAACTCGGAGAGGCCGCCGAGCTCGACGCCTGTCACGTCGAGGCGTTCGATGGCTGCGACCTCGTCGGCGTCGAGGGCCTCGCCGGGGGCTCTGCCTGTGGCGGCGAGCAGCACCGATCGCAGACCCGGGTCGCTGATGTGGATGGTTGTGACCCGCTGGGGCTCGCGGTGCACGGTCGCTTCGGGCGCGGCGGCCGTGTCGAGGGGCGCGACATCAGAGACCAGGTTGTGGCGCGCATCGAGATAGTCGAGGGCGCCGAGGCGCGGCACCCGGTGGGGGCTGGCGATGTCGTTGCCGTCGATCCACAGCACTCGCAGCCCGCCGAGGGCCGCCAGAGCTGAGGCGTCGGCGATGTCGTTGTCGAACACATACAGCACCTCCAAGCTCACAAGGCTCGCCAACGGCGTGATGTCGGCGATGCTGTTGTCGCCGAGCCCCAGCACAGCGAGACTCGTGAGCCCAGACAGCGCCGAGATGTCGGTGATGTCGTTGTGGTCCAGATACAGCGCAGTGAGGCTGCTCAAGTCGGCCAGAGGCACCAGATCGGTGATCTGGTTGTCGTAGAGGTAGAGCCGCTCGAGGCTCGACAGGCCCCGCAGCGGCCCGAGCCCGGTGATCTGGTTGCGGCCCAGGTTGAGGCTCCTGAGACTGCTGAGCTGCGACAGCGAGGCGACCGAGGCGATGTTGTTGCCGGAGAGGTCCAGCGCCGCTAGGGCGCTGTGCGCTGACAGGGCGCTGATGTCGGATATCTGGTTGTTGGAGACATCGACGGTGGTGAGGCTGCTGAGACCCTTGAGGGGGTCGATGTCGGTGATGGTGTTGGCGCCGAGTCCGAGGCTGTTGAGCTTGTCGAGGCATGCCAGCGGCGAGATGTCGGAGACGCTGTGGCCGTGGAGGTCGAGTTCGGTCAGGTTCGCGGCGTGCTCGAGGCCCGACAGGCTCACAACTCGCCCGCCGTCGGGGCTCGCCTGTACCGCCACCGACGTGAGCTCAGCCATCTCCGCGGCGGTGACCGCAGAGCCGGGTGCCTTGTTGAGCGTGGCGTTGATCGCGGCCCGCAGCACGCTGTCGGTGACCGCGACGGCGCCGTCGGGGGTGTTGGGGGTCGGGCACACCACAGGCGACGCCGCGGCGGCGGTCGGGCTCGTTGCCGGGCTGGCGGCGCCGCTGGCGGGGTTGTCGCTGTTGGGGGGCGCGCCGTCTCGGTCCGGCGAGACGGGACCCGGGCGCGCTGCGCGGCGGTGGTCGGGTTGCAGTTGCGGGCACGCCAAGGGGTCCTGGATGCACTCGGGCCGCGCTCCGAGACAGATCCGCGGGTCGGCGGCCTCCTCGCATTCCGGCGGCGGCTCCGACGGTGCCGCGGCCGGCTCCTCGGACTGCTGTGCGGCCAGACGCGGGGCGCGCTCCCAGTCGGGCTCGGGCCGCGCGACGGTCACCCTGTATCGCGCCGGCGTCGTGCCGCGGGCTCTGCTGGTGACCGTCAGCGTCACAGTCTCAGACGCGGCGGGCTCCAGGCTCGGTGACCGGGCACCCCAGCAGACCACGCTGTTGTCGGTTCTGATCCCGCACGAGTGCTCGTAGCCGGACGAGACCGCGCTGAACGGCCCAGCGGGGGCGTCGGTCTGGCCCAGGCGGTTGGATCCCCAGCACACGACGCTGCCGCCGGTCCTGATCCCGCACGAGTGCCACCGGCCGACCGCGATCGCGCTGAAGGATCCCGCGGGCGCGTCGACCTGGCCACGATAGCCCCAGCACTCGAGGCGGTTGTTGTCGGCCCTGATCCCGCACGTATGCACCAAACCGGCCGCGACCGCGCTGAACGACCCGGTGGAGACCACCGTCGGCGCGAAGCTGTCGTTGCCCCAGCACACCACGCTGGCGTTCGTCCGGAGCCCGCACGAATACTCATGGCCGGACGCGACCGCGCTGAACGATCCCGACGGCGCATCGGTCTGGCCGTCGCTGTTGCGGCCCCAGCACACCACGCGGGCATCGGTCCTGACCCCGCAGGAATGATGCCAGCGGGCCGCCATCGCACGGAACGATCCCGACGGCGCGTCGATCTGCCCTCGGAAGTTGCTTCCCCAGCACTCGACACTGGCATCGGTCCTGATCCCGCAGGTGTGATACCCCGCCGCCGCCACAGCATCGAAGGAGCCCGCGGGCGCGTCGGCCTGCCCGAAGCTGTTGTCGCCCCAGCACACGACACCGCCGCCGGGTCTGATACCGCACGAGTGCTGGTAGCCCGCAGAGACCGCATCGAAGGAGCCCGCGGGCGCGTCGGCCTGCCCAGGATCGTTGCCCCAGCACACAACGCTGTTATCGGTCCTGACCCCGCACGAGTGACTCAAGCCGGCCGCGACCGCATTGAACGACCCCGACGGCACGGTGGCCTGCCCATAGCGATTGGATCCCCAGCACACAACGGTCTTGCCGGTCCTGACCCCGCAGGAGTGACTCCCGCCGGCCGCGACCGCGCTGAACGACCCCGACGGCGCATCGGCCCGCCCGCTGCTGTTGGATCCCCAGCACACGACGCTGCCGCCGGTCCTGATCCCGCACGAATGCGCGCTGCCGGCCGCGACCGCATTGAACGACCCCGACGGCGCGTCGGTCTGCCCGCGGCTGTTGTCGCCCCAGCACACGACGCTGCCGCCAGTCCTGATCCCACAGGAGAACTCGTAGCCGGCCGCGACCGCATTGAACGATCCCGACGGCGCGTCGGTCTCTCCGTGGCGGTCCGAACCCCAGCACACGACGCTGCCGCCGGTCCTGATCCCACAGAAATGATTCGTGCCGGCCGTGATCGCGCCGAACGACCCCACCGGAGCGTCAACGTGTCCCGGCCAGCACGCCACGGTGCTGTCGGTCTTGATCCCACAAGTACTCCCTCCAACAGCTACAGCGACGAAGTCCTCATCGGTTCTCAGCGCCACCTGATAGCCCGCCACCGCACCATCGGCGTCGTCGGGCCACACGGCTGCCCTGCCCCCGACCTCGGTGTAGGCCACCGTCACCCGCGAAAGATCAGCCGGCGCCAGCACCGTGTAGTCGAACACCCCAGAGTCGAACACCGGATCCAGAGCCAACTCCGGGCACGCCGTGCGGCACTGCGGCCCCGGCACCCCAGGTATCACCCGCAGCGACGCCAGCCGCGGCGGCTCCACAATGTTGATCCGGTAGGTGCGCGACTCCCCGAACCCGAACAGCGCCTCCACCGTCACCTCGATCACCAGCCCGTCGGCCAGCATCACCTCATGCTCCCCAGTCCCCGGCTTGGAGTCCGGTGGGGTGGGTTTGGGGCTCTCGGGCTCGGAGGTGTCGTGGTCGGCGACGGTGCGGGCCAGTGTGGCCTCGCCGGGCTCCGCGACAACGGTGTAGTCGGTCACTGCGGGCTCAAAGGAGATCAACTCGGCGCCACCGGCCGACATCAGCGACAGGCTCGACAGGCGCGCCTGCGGCGCCTGGCCGTTGCCGTCGGAGCCCCAGCACACCACCGTCGCGTCGGGGCGGCGGCCGCAACTGTGCCGCCAGCCCGCGGACACCTGCACGAACCTCTCCCCGGGCGCGTCGGCCTGGCCGTTGGTGTCATCGCCCCAACAGGTGACACGGCCGCTTCCGTGAGGGAACGCCTGGCCTAAGCCGCCCAGCGCGGTCGCGCAGCTGTGGCCGTGGCCCGCGTCCACTGTGAGAAACCCTCTCTGGGTCGCCGCGGGCATCCCGGCCAACGCGCCCGCCGCGCCCCAGCAGCGCACCCCGCGGCCGACGGTCACCCCGCAGCTGTGATCGCCGCCAGCGTCCACCGAGACGAACGCCACCCCCTCGGGCGCGTCGGTCTGGCCGTGGGCGTTGTTGCCCCAACACTGCACCGAATTGTCGGCGCGAAGGCCACAGAAATGCAGCCAGCCCCCCGAGACCTGCTGGAACGTGCCGTCGGGGGCGTGGCGGCCCGCGCCGGTGTCGTTGTCCCAGCACACCACGCCGCCGTCGCGGCGCAGCCCGCAACTCTGCGCGAACCCGGTCACGACCCCCTCGAGGGTTCCCTTCACCACCCGGGGCACACCGGCACCATCAGCGCTCCAGCACAGCGCGGTGCCGTACCGCTCGCCATCCGGCTCCAGCGCCGACATGTTGATCCCGCAGGCATGGTCCGCGGGCCCCGTAGGCACCGACACCTGATCGAACGCCAGCCCCGGCGTGTTGGCCGCCACGCCGTTGTCGCCCCAACAGCGCACCCGGCCACCGGCGCGCCGCCCGCAGCTATGCCGCGCGCCCGCGTCCACCTCCACGAAACCGCCCCCATCGGGCGCCTCATCCTCAACGATCGCGCCCAGCGTCGCGATCGCCGCCGCGGGGTTCACGATGCCACGTCCGTACTCTGTTGTGGGTGGCCCCTGCGAGGGTGCCACAACGATCTTGTCGTCGCCGACGCGACCCCTCGGCGTCCACGACCCGCTGGGATACTTGACCGCATCCTTGGGGTCGGGAGGCTTCAAGGCTGTTTGCTCCAGCGCCCGCCGCACCTCGCCGACGGTCGCCTGCGGATATCGGTTCAACATGTGGGCCACCACCCCGGCCACAAACGGCGACGCCATGGAGGTGCCCCACTTGTGTCCGATGCGGTGCGCGCATGCCTGGGGGGCAGCCTCGTTGAACTCGCGAAGGGAAGTGCCTGCCGGGCATATCGTGAGCGGGTCGCCGGTGCCGCATCCCAGCGGAGCCCACTCGTCGTTGCCGTCGCCGTCGGTGTCCTTGACTGGGTTGCATCTCAACAATGGCACAGTCGAAAGGATCTTGCCTCCGGGCGCGGCGATGTCCACGAGATCGTTGGCGGTGCTGAATGAGAGCCTCTGCCCGTTCTCGTCGAAGGCCGCGACCGAGATCACGTCGGGGTATACCGCAGGGCCGTTGCGCTGGTTCGGCGGGCCGGAGCCGTCGGCGTCCTCGCCGTCGTTTCCCACCGACGTGATCGCGACGACCCCCAGCATCGAACCGGCCCGCAGAGCGAGCTCGAAGCTGTCGTCGGCGTCGTCGGGGTCATACATGTCGGGGTCGCACTCGTCCACAGCCTCTATCGGGATGCCCCCGACGGTGCCGGTGTCGCGCTCGCACAGCGGCCACTTGAACGACATGTTGATCACCCTCGCCCCCGCGTTGACCGCGGCCGCGACCGCGGCCGTCGCAGTCATGGAGGGCTCACAGCCGATCTGATCGAGCACCCGGACCGACAGGATCTCTGCAGCGGGCGCGACGCCGGCCACATGCCTGTCGTCGTTGTCGGCCGCGACGATCCCCGCGACATGGGTCCCGTGGCCGTTGCGGTCCCTGCGATGACAGGCATCCAGACCGCCGGTGCCGACCCTGCCGAACAGGTCGGGATGCGTGGAAGTCACGCCGGTGTCAAGCACCGCGACCGTCACGGGGCTGTCGGCCTCCCAGTTCTTCCACAGGTTGTCTTTGAAGATCTCCTCAGCCAGATGCCACTGCTCGCCGCCGCCGTCGTCGACATGGCCGCCGCCATGTGAGGGATAGTCGCCGTACTCCAGGCTCAGACCGCGCACCGGCGCGCCCACCGCGTGCACGCTCGGCTCGGCCGCGAGCAGTTCCCTGACCTCGTTGACGGTGCGGCCCGCCAACGCCACGTACTCCACCACCAAACAGCCCCCGGCAACGCGCGTCACCTCCGCGACGGCGAGCCCCGCGTCGACGTCATCAAGGCCCGACGGCGGGTCCGCCGCCGTGACCCCGGTGACATCAAGAGCCGGCACCGCCGAGCAGTCCGCCTCGCCGGGCGCGATGGTGTCCACCGCCTCGCGTAGACGCTCCAGATTGATCCCCGACAGCGTCGGCGCGGTGAACGGATCAAACGGCAGCGGCCCCGCCAGGCCGGCCCGCGCGTACGCAGGCACCTCCACACCGACGCTGTCAGACCACACCGACACCCCGAAGGCGTTGCGGGCCCTCACCGCGAACCAGTGCTCAGAAGCATCAATTGGCAATCCCACGACCCTCGCTCCGGACCCCTCAGAGGCCACGGCTACACCGCCCACAGGCTCGTTCTCGGACAACAGAACCCAGCCGTCCGCGCTGCGGTACATCAGCTCGTATGCGGCCGCGCCGTCGACGTCGCCCCAGTCCAGCCACACCACCCCGGACGCGACCCACACGCCCTCGAGCACGAAGCCCGGCCTGAGCACAGGCGCAGAACCTGCAGTTGCGGGCGTCTGCTGAGTCACTCCGGTCATCGGCGGCGCCTCGGCGCCGGGCGGCTGCTGGGCCGTGGCCGGGGCGGTGGCGGTAGCCAGGACCGCAGCGGCGGCCGCGGCCGCCACGAGGACTCTCGCGATATTCACAGCGGGCCTCCCTGGATCATCGATCGGCGCTGACCGGTAACCGGCCGCCGGGCTCTCGGGTCACGCCGATCCCGTCGCTGCCCCAGCAGGCCACCGTGCCGTCTGTGCGGATGGCGCAGGCGTGTTCGTCGCCTGCGGTGACATCGGTGAACTCTCCGCGGGGGGGCTGCAACTCGCTGGAGCCCCAGTAGTTGTCGCACACGACCGATCCGTCGTTGCGCAGCGCGCAGTAGCCGTCGTTACCGACCACAGACACCGCCACGAACTCGCCCTGTGGGGGCTCTGTGCCCGAGACGAGGTAGGGGTCTGCTTTGGTGTGGTTGTCCCAACAGGCGACCGCGCCGTCGGTCTGCACGCCACATGACGTCTTGTAGCCGATCGACGCATCGACGAGCGGCGCGACCCATGCGGGGGGCTCGCCGTAGGGGCCGTATCCCCAGCACGCCACGCTGTTGTCTTCTCGGATGCCGCAGGGGCGGCCCCCCCGGCCCGCGGCGCTCACCGAGATGAACTC
>JAPOQG010000035.1 GCA_026710865.1 Acidimicrobiaceae bacterium | reverse complement strand
CCCGGTGTTCTGGCTCGGCCTGATGCTCCAGCTCTTCTTCGGTCTCTACCTGGCGAACTGGCTCGGAGTCGGCCCGCCCCTGCTGCCCACCGCCGGGCTCTACTCGCCGGGCCGGCAGGGATTCGACCTCATCGACCGGGCTCGCCACCTGGCCCTTCCGGTGATGGCGCTGTCGTTGCAGTTGGTGGCGGTCTACAGCCGGTACATGCGGGCCTCCATGCTGGACGTGATGGGGTCGGACTTCATTCGCACGGCCCGGGCCAAGGGCCTGGGCGAGCCGGCGGTCGTGGTCCGCCACGGTGTGCGCAACGCGCTCATCCCGGTGACCACCCAGGCGGCCGTCGACGTGGGCCTGCTGGTCGGCGGCCTCATCGTCACCGAGCGGGTGTTCCAGTACCCGGGGATGGGCCTGCTGTTCCTCGACGCCCTCAATTCGGGCGACTACCCGATCCTGCTGGCCACGGTGATGATCGTGTCGGCCGCGGTGTTCCTGATGAACCTGGCCGCCGACTTGCTCTACGCCGTGCTCGACCCGAGGATCCGCCGTGTCTGAGCGCCCCGACGCCGCCGGGCCGCCGTCACCCGGAACGGGCAGCGAGCTGCCGGACTTCGCACAGGCTCCGGAGTGGCTGGCGGTCCTGCGGCGCTTCCGCCGCCACCGCGCCGCGATGCTGTCGGCCGTGGTGCTGGCCGTCGTCGTGGCTTGCGCCGCCCTCGCCGACGTCATCGCGCCCCACGGAGCGACCGAGCAGCACCTCGACCGCATCCTGGAGCCTCCGGGACGGGACTTCCTGCTGGGGAGCGACACCCTCGGGCGCGACAACCTCAGCCGGATCCTCTACGGGGGCCGCATCTCGCTGCTGGTCGGCGGGGCGGTCGCGCTGATCAGCGGGATCGTCGGGACCTCCGTCGGGCTGGTGGCCGGGTACTACGGCCGCTGGATCGACGCGGTGCTGATGCGCCTGGCCGACACGATGCTTGCCTTGCCCGGGCTGATGGTGGTGATCATCGCGGCTCGGATCCTCGGCGACGGCGTCTGGGACGTGGTGATCGTTCTGGCCGCGATCACCTGGATGATCCCGGCCAGGATCGTGCGGGGCAAGGTGCTGGCCCTGCGCGAGCGCGAGTTCGTGGAGGCGGCCCGGGCTCTGGGGCTGCCCAATCGCAGGATCATCGTCCGCCACCTGCTGCCCAACCTGGCCGGCGAGGTGATGGTGTCGGTGTCGCTAACGGTGGCCGCAGCCATCCTGGCCGAGTCGACGCTCAGCTTCCTGGGACTCGGTGTGAGCGCCACCCGCACCGCCACCTGGGGCAACATGCTGGGCGGCAACGAGGGCTTCGTGATCATCGCGCCGTGGCTGGTGTGGGCGCCGGGCCTGGCCATCGTGGCGACCGCGCTGTGCGTGAACTTCGTCGGTGACGGCCTGCGCGACTCGCTCGACCCTACCCAGGACCACCGATGAGCGGTGGCGAGGCGCCGACGGGAGGACCGGAGACCCGCGACGCCCTGCTGTCGGTGCGCAACCTCCGGACCGAGATCGACACCGACGAGGGCACGCTGGTGGCCGTCGACGACGTCAGCTTCGACCTGTTCGCCGGCGAGGTGCTGGCGGTGGTGGGGGAGTCGGGCTGCGGCAAGACGATG
>JAPOQG010000033.1 GCA_026710865.1 Acidimicrobiaceae bacterium | reverse complement strand
GGCCGCGGGCGACACCACCGTGCCCGGCGACGCCCGCCGGGTGGCCCGCGAGGCCGACGAGGCGATGGGTGGCCTCGACCTCATGGTCTACAGCGCCGGATACGGCGTGCTCCAGCCGCTGACGGGCACCGATCCCGACACCTGGACGGACGTGTTCGCGGTGAACGTGCTGGGCGCGAACCTGGCGGCTGCCGCCGCCCTGGAGCACATGGGCCGGGACGGGCTGATCGCCTTCATCTCATCGCGCACCGTTGAGGACGCCAATGCGCTGTTCGCCTCCTACAGCGCCACCAAGGCCGCCCTGGATCAGTGCATCCGGGTGTGGCGGGCCGAGCACCCCGAGCACCGCTTCATGCGGGTGGTGATGGGCAACACCGTGCCCACCGAGTTCGGCGACCACATGAACCTCGACCTGCTCGGCGAGGCGATGGAGGCTTGGGAACGCCAGGCCGTCCCGGGCGGGCTCATGCACGTCGACGACGTGGGCGCGGCCCTGGCCGAGGCTCTCGCAGTGGCGCTGGACCACCCCGACATCGATTTCGGCGAATTGAAGCTCGACGCCCGCACGGCGTGAAGAAGGCGAGCGGCCCGAGCGGATCCGCGGCCGTCGAGGTACCACCGGACATCGGCGATCACGACGTCATCGCGGTGGTCGGCGAGCCGCTCGGCGTCGACCAGGGGTCCGAATCCGCCCATCAATTCCCCTCCGGAGCCAGGTCCGCCGCTGACAGGACCTCGCGCACGATTCCGGCGATCTCGGCCGGATGGGTCCTCATCAGCCGGTGGCGGCCGCCGTCGATGGTGCGGCGGCGCACGTCCGGCAGCTTGCGCTCCATGTAGTCGTTGGCCCCGACGAAGTTCCTGTCGCGGCTGCCCACGATCAGCCCGACCGGGATGGTCACCTCCGGCAGCCGGTCGATCACCATCGAGTCGGTGTGGAGGCTGGCGGTGGCGGCCGCCCGGGGGAGCTCGAGCCGGGGCATGGTCAGATGGACCGCATCGTTCCAGTCCTGCATCGCGGTCGCGTCGCGGAACCCCGGTCCGGCGGCCACCATCACCAGCCCCCGGAGCACTCCGGGCCTGGTGATGCAGTGGGCCAGACCCAGGTAGCCGCCCAGGGAGTGCCCGACGTACACCGCGGGCCCGCTCTCGGCCAGCACGTCGTCGATGGAGCCGAGCAGCGCCTCCCGCTCGTAGGCCGCGGCCTCCGCCGGGGCGGGGGAGCGGCCGTGGGCGGGAAGGTCGACCGCGGTGCAGGTGCAGTCGGCACGGAGGTCCTCCACCGTGGTGCCCCAGACGGTCGAGTCGTCGGCGAATCCGTGCACGAGCACCAGTGCGGGCCCGGTGCCGGTGGTGGTGGTGTGCAGTTGCGTGCTCACAAGTCCGATTCGATGTCGGGCTCGACGTACATGGGGCGGGCGATGGGCACCGCGGCCCGGGTGTTGTGCTCGACGCGGTTGATCGCGGCGACGAGGTCGGCGGTGTTGTAGGCGGGGTCGAATGAGACTCTGGCCGCCACCAACAGCTCCTCGGGGCCGATGTGCTGGGTCCGCAGGTGGATCAGACCGGCGACTCCCTCGGTCGACTCGATGGCCTGGCGGATCCTGTCGGTGTCGGCCCGGGTGGCACCCTCTCCCAGCAGCAGGCTGCGCATTTCCAACGCCAGCACCACCGCGATCAGGCCGAGCAGCACGCCGATCGACAGAGTGCCGATTCCGTCCCACACCGGTGCGTCGAACACCACCGCGATCGCCAGCGCCCCAAGGGCCAGCACCAGACCCAGCAGCGCACCGAGGTCCTCCAGCAGCACCACCGGCAGCTCCGGAGTGCGCGAGCGGCGCACGAATCGCACCCAGGAGGCGCTGCCGCGCACCCGGTTGGACTCGATGACCGCGGTGCGCATCGACAGGCCCTCCAGCACGATGCCCACGCTGAGCACCGCGAAAGCCCACGCCGGCGAGCTGATCTCGTGGGGGTGGCGGATCTTCTCGACGCCCTCGTACAGGGCGTACAGGGATCCGATGGCGAACAGCACCAGGGCCACCACGAACGACCAGAAGTAGCGCTCGCGCCCGTAGCCGAAGGGATGCTGTTCAGTGGCGTCCCGTCGGGCCAGACGGCCGCCCAGCAGCAGCAGGGCCTGGTTGCTGGTGTCGGCCACGCTGTGGATGGCCTCGGCCAGCATCGAGGACGCCCCGGTGAAGGCGAAGGCCACGAACTTGGCGATCGCCAGTCCGAGGTTGGCGAAGAACGCGGCCAGGATCGCCTTGGTTCCTCCTCCGGCCGCCATGGCCGGCAAGGCTAACGGCGTGTCGTCCGCCGGCCCGCGCTCGGGGTGCGAACTTTGCCCGGGCCACCGGCGTGCAGACTCTGCCCGGCCACCGGCGTGCAGACTTTGCCCGGCCACCGGCGTGCGAACTTTGCCCGGGCCACCGGCGTGCAGACTCTGGCCGGCCCACCGGCGTGCAGAGTGTGACGGCGCTGCCGGTAGCGTCACGGCGCAATGGCCTCCGTCTTCGCCACCCCCGACGATCTCCTCGACGCCGTCGGGCAGCATCTCGGCCACAGCGAATGGGTTGCCGTCGACCAGGGCCGGATCGACCTGTTCGCCGAGGCCACCGGCGACCATCAGTGGATCCATGTCGACCCGGAGGCGGCCGCCGCCGGTCCGTTCGGAGCGACGATCGCCCACGGCTATCTCACCCTGGCGCTCACCAACCTGCTGCTTCCCGAGATCGTGCGGGTCGAGGGCATCTCGATGGGCGTGAACTACGGCGTCAACCGGGTGCGCTTCCCGCAGCCGGTGCTGGTGGGCTCGCGGCTGCGAGCCTC
>JAPOQG010000014.1 GCA_026710865.1 Acidimicrobiaceae bacterium | reverse complement strand
CTGGTGAGGGCGGCTCGGCGATCGTGTCCTATGACGTGCGCTACCGCGGCGACGGCGCTCCGGTCTGGACGGAGGTGGACTCGGCGTGGACGCAGGGGGCTTTGTCGTACACGATCGGGTCGTTGGTGAACGGCACGGAGCATCTGGTGGCGGTGCGGGCGGGGAACGCCGACGGTGAGGGCGCGGGGCCCGACCCGGCGCAGGGCACACCCAAGGCCGGGCGCCGGCTTCGGGGTGGCCTGCACCGGACCGGACCCCGCGCCCTCACCGTCGGCGTTCCCCGCCCGCACCGCCACCAGATACTCCGTGCCGTTCACCAACGACCCGATCGTGTACGACAAAGCCCCCTGCGTCCACGCCGAGTCCACCTCCGTCCAGACCGGAGGGCTGTCGCCGCGGTAGCGCAGATCATAGGACGCGATCGCCGAGCCCCCGCCGCCCGGCGCCGACCACGATACGTACAGTTTGGTGTCGCCGGCGGCCAGCGACGGCGCGTCGGGCTTGTCCGGCACCGTGCTGGGCGTGGCCTGCGACGAATCGGACCACGCGCCCTCACCGTTGCCGTTCACCGCCCGAACCTGCACCAGATAGGGCACACCGTTGTCCAGAGACGTGATCGTGAAGCTCAAAGGCCCCATCGTCCAGGCCGCATCCACCTCCGTCCAGGTCTGACCGTCGTCGCCGCTGTAGCGCACGTCATAGGACGCGATCGCCGACCCGCCCGCACCGGGCGCCGACCACGACACCACGATGGTCCCGTCGCCGGCGGTCAGCGACGGCGCGTCGGGCTTGTCGGGCACCGGCCCGGGGGTGGCCTGCGACGAATCGGACCACGGGCCCTCGCCGTTGGCGTTCGCCGCCCGAACCTGCACCAGATACTCCCTGGCGTTGTCGAGTCCTTCGATCGTCGAGCTCAATGGCCCCATAGTCCAGGCCGCATCCACCTCCGTCCAGGTCTCGCCGTCGTCGCCGCTGTGGCGCACGTCATAGGACGTGATCGCCGACCCGCCGTCGCCGGGCGCCGACCACGACAAGAACAGCTTCCCGTCGCCGCCGGCCAGCATCGGCGCAGCCGGTGTCCCCGGGAGGATCACCGTGGTGACGAGGCGTAGCTCGGACATGCCGACGAAGCTGCCCCAAGGGCCGCCGTGGCCGCTGTGTGCGGCGTTGGAGGTGACGGTGATGCGCACATGGTCGGCGCGGCGGGGCCGGCTGAAATCAAGGCGGCCGCTTTGGTTGAGCAGCAGTTTGCTGGTCTGCACGACCTCGGCGCCGCCGGTGTAGGTACTGCCGCCGTCGGTGGAGAACTCCACCTCGAACTCCGAGGCCTCCATACCGGCGAGAGTCACGCCCCACACCACCAGCGCCCGCAACTCGCGCTCGCCGTCCAGTTCCAGCACGATCTGCGGGTTCGGGCTGCTGGTATCGTCGAAGTAGTTGCCGACGCTGAAAAGGTTCCCCGTTGCCCACAGGCCGCTTAGTTCGCTGCCGACGGTGACCGATTCGTAGTTTTCTATCGTCGGCGGCTCAGACAGGCCGCTACCGTCTATCAGCTTGTCGGGCCCGAACCCGACGAATCCGGTGCCAGCGGCGAGGGTGATGGCGGCGGGGGCTATGAGTATCTCGTTCTCGGTGACGGCGACGGTGAGGGCGGCGGTGACGGTGTCGTAGCCGCCGCCGGCGGCGGTGTGGGTGACGGTGACCTCGCTGTCGGCCTCGGCGTCGGTGGTGACGGTGACCGTCTGGGGGCTCTGCCAGTTGTCGGCGCTGAACGTGACGGCCGCGGGCTCGAAGACGGTGCCCGCGGCGGCTGGGGTGACGGTGACGTCGGCGGTGGGCTGTGAGGTCAGCGCCAACGTGTAGGCACCCGTGAAGCCTACTTTGACCGCTAGGCGCTGGGGGGAGAAGACGATCCCGGCGGTGTCGTTGTCGGCGATGGTGACGGTCGCGGGGGCGCCGGTGAGCAGGTCGCTCGATGCGATGGTGGCGGCGGTGAGCGTGAGCGTCTCGCCGTCCTCGTCGAGGTCGTCGTCGACGGGTGTGAGCGTGAACTCGGCGGCGCCGGCGCGGCTCGCTGCGGGGATCGTGACCGTGAACGGCTGCACCGGCGCGAAGTCCTGCGGCGACGCGGTGTCGCCCGCGACGGTGACCGTGACCGCGGTGTCGGCGGCACGGGGTTCGGCGTCGAGCACCGCGGTCACCTCCACCGCGGAGGCTGAGCCCTCGGGCACCGACCGCGGCGATGCTGTGAGCCTGATCGCGGTGGACTCGCCGGCGGCGCCGATGTCGAGCGCGAACGTCGCGGCGGTCGCCCGGCCGGCTCTGGAGGCGGTCACCGACACCTCCAGGGGCGTGTCACCGGTGGCGGCGTCGGCGGGCGGGGTGCCTGAGAAGGTGCGGGCGGCGGCGTCGAAGTCCAGCCAGGCGGGCAGGCCGGTTCCGTCCGCGAGCTTGGCGCCATGGGTCACCGCGCCTCGGTCGGGGCCGGTCGCGGCGTCGAAGGTGTATGCGAACGCGGCGCCCTCGAACGTGTACTGGTCCTCGAGGACCGGCGCGTCGGGGACTGCTCGGGGTCGGGCGCCGACGAGGACCTCGCTGTAGCGGTTGCGGTCGTCATAGTTGTTGGCGTTGCTGTAGAGGCGCACGTAGCGGGCCCGCACCGGCGCGAAGTTCACGTAGCGCCCAGCGGCGGTCTCGAGGTACTCGCTTCGTGTGCCCTCGCCCAAGCCGAGGCCGTGGACGCCGCGGTGGTCGCTGTGATGCACCGTGACCGGGTCGGTGAAGGCCGCATCCAGCGACAGTTGGTAGACCACGTCATGGTAGGTGCGCCTGGCGCCGCTGTCTCTGAGCACCATGAGGCTGTCGACGTCTCGGACCGCGCCCAGGTCGATCTGCAGGTACTGCGCGCCGGCCCCGGCGTCGGCCATCGCCGCGGCGCTGTCCTGCGCGGCGTAGTCGATGGCCGCGTCGAGGTTCGCGGCGTCGGCGCCGCCGCTCGAGGACACCGACGCCGCCGGCGCTCCCGAAGTGTCGGAGGTGGCGTCGAGCGCGCCGTAGACCTCGATCTCGCTGACCCGGTTGGCGCCGCCGCCGGTGCTGCCGTTGGACCACACCCGCACGTACCGGCCCCGCACCGGCGCGAAGAACACCTGCTTGCCGAAGCTCGACTCCGCATAGGCCTCGTCACCGCCGGCGCCGCGTCCCAAGGAGCCGTCGATGTCGTTGTTGAACACCACCACCGAGTCGGTGAACGAGTCGTCGCCGGCGATCTCGAACACCACGTCCTTGTAGGTGTGGCCGCCGTCGAAGTCGCGCCACACCCCCAGCCCGCCGATCAGGTGCGGCAACCCCAGATCCAAAGTGACGCTCCTTCCCGCAGCGGTGAACGCCTCGTCCGCGCCGCCCGATATCACGCCGTCGACGACCAGCCCGGCGTTCGCGGCGTCGACGGCCGCGCCGGTGGCCAGGTTGAGCTTGGCGTAGCGTTCGCTGGGGCCCAGCGCCACCAGCTCGGCCAGCCCCGGCGTGCCGGTGTGGGAGTTGATCGTGTAGCGCACCCAGCTCAGCTCCTTGGGCGCGAAGTCCACGACGTGGGCGTCGCCGTCCGCGGGCAGGCCCCTCACGACAACCGACGTGCCGTCGCTGAAGGACAGCCTCGCGGTGACGGCGTTGTCCTCGATGCGCTCACGGTCGAACAGCACGATGCGACGGACCTCGCGGGGCTCGTCCCAGTCCAGCTGCACCCACGGCTCGGGATCATCCGGCGACGCGATCCACTCGCCGGTGCCGTCGATCTGGGGCCAATGATGCGAGAACGGGTTGCCGACGCCGGTGGAGCCGTCGCGGACACGGCCCGCGTGGGTGTCGGTCGCCAGCGCCGACGACGCCGACGCGGCCGCGTCGAACGCCACGTTCACCAGCGGATGGCCCCCCATCTGCGCGGCGATGTAACGGCTGGTGCCCCTGACCACCGAACCGGCGAAGCGGTCCCAGTCCGACAGCCTCCACGACGACCCGACCTGCCCTCTGCGGGTGACCGCGTCGAGAGTGAAGTACTCGTCGCGCTCTCTCATCATCACCCGGTTGTGGTCGTCGAACGCGCCCGACAGGCGGGCGTCGTGCCAGCCGCGGATCTCCCGCCGCAGCGCCTCGCCGTAGCGGCCGGCGGCGGAGGAGCCGCCGAAGTAGGCGAAGCCGGCGTCGAAGCTGGCCGCCTTGGCCATCGCCCAGCGCCACTCGTCGTCGTCGCTGATGACCCACCAGCCCATCGCCCGGGGCAGGTAGTTCTCCGCGAACGTGGCCTGGTTGTACCACCGGTACCGCTGATGCGCGATGGTGATGTCGTCCTCGAGCTCGCCCCAGTTCGCACGCGAGTACACATGCCACGACCCCGAATTCAGGAACGCCCCGTCGATGTTGCGGTCCTCGTTGTCCGACAGCTCGAAATAGAACCTCTCCAGCAGCGCCGACAGGCCCAGAGCGTCATGGCTCAACGTCGTGGCCTCGTTGCCGTCCAAAGAGATGTCGGTGATCCCCAGATCCACGATGTCGGCCATGCGGGGCGCGACCGCGTTCACCATCATCCCCAGACCCGCGTTGTAGCTGCTGCCATAGCCGTAAGCCCACAGCCGGCGCGCCCTCGCGTCCTTGGCGTGCCCCGCGGCGACGCTGTTCGACGCGCCCCGAGTGAGGCCCGACAATCTCAACACCCCGCCTGACAGGCTCGCCTCCGTATACTCGATGATCTCCTCGTCGATCAGCAGATGTCCGGCGCTGCTAAGGCCGCGCGGGGGCGGTTCGAATCCCGCCTGAAGGTTGGCGGCGGTGGTGACCTCCAGCGGCACCAAGTCGATCGTCGTCGCGCCCGCGTTGACGGCACGGGCCAGACGGGCGTCGGCGCGGTAGGCCAAGTTGGCGCGGTCGGCGGCGGCGATCGGGCCGGTGCGGCGCACCCAGTTGCTGAGCGTGTGGGTGCCGAAACCGATCCGGTGGTCCGCGGCGAGTTGGCTGATCGTGTCGCGCAGCGCGCTGTCGCTGCCGCCCCAGACCGACGAGATCGACAGGTCGCTCGGGTCCAGCAACCCCCAGCCGGCGTCCTTGTAGAGCGCGGCGAAACCCAGCTGCTCAGCCATCTCCGCGAACCCCGCCATGTTCGACGGCGACAGGTCGCCCAGAATGAAATACGGGTAGGTCGAAGCCTCCGAGATCTTGTTCCAGGCACCCTCCACGATCGGGTGCGGCATGCCCTCGCCCACCTCCACCGCACCGACGCGGCCCAGCACCTGCCGAGACAGTTCCTCCCGGCCCGACGACGCCAACGCGGTCCCCGGCGCCGGAGCGGCGCGGTCGCGGGCCACCCCGAACACCGCCACCTTCGAGCCCGAACAACCCGTCGGAACCCCCTCACAGCCAACCGACGGCACCAAAGACCCGTAATGGGCCACAGAACCCGACAGAGCCGCCACGCCACGCAGCACGTTGCTACCCACCCAGCCGCCCTCGCCGGGATCGAACACCCGCTCCACGCTGTAGTCGCGGGTGTAGGCCTGCACCACCGACCCGAACACCGTCGGGACCGCCGCGCTCACCACATAGGGATTGCGCCCGTTGCGGCGCCACTGGTAGCTCCCGGTCGGATCAGGCACGCCCACCATCTCGGACCGATACCCCAAAGAGAGATACTCCTCAGGCCAGCCCCCCACCGTCTTGGCGTTCGTCCCGAACATCCCCACCGCGAAATCCGCAGACGACACCACCCCCACGAAACTGCCCACCGACCCCACAACATCAGAGATCAACGGCCCCCACACCACCACACGCACATCCAGACCGCCGTCCTGCAGCGCCACCAACTCGAACGTCGCATAGCCCGCGTCCTTCACCACCACCCGCACATCGGCCGTGATCCCGCGGTCGAAGTGGAACGTGAACAGCCCCCGCCGCGACTCGCCCGCCGCGGCGGCCTCCCCCGCATAGGACCAGCCCCTCGGCGCGAAATACGCCTCAGCGCCCCGAGAGCCCGCAAACCCCGCCGACTCCTCCACCAACAAACTCAACAACGGCGCCCGCCGATCCGCCAGACTGTGATCACGGCCCGACACGCGGTCCGACAACTCCACGATCACGCCCCCGTCGTCGAGCCTCAGCACCAGATCCCCCGCGACCACCCGCCCGAGCCCGCTGTCGCGAGGCCGCCCCGACACCGGCGGCGACCACGGCCCCGCCCCGTTGGCGTTCACCGCCCGCACCTGCACCCAATACAACGAACCGTTCACCAACGACGACACCGTGTGCGACAGCGGCCCATGCTTCCACGCCGGATCCACCAACGTCCAAGACGACTCGCCGTCGCCGCGGTAGCGCAGATCATAGAAAAGGATCCCAGACACGCCCTCGGGTGCGGACCAAGACACCTCCAACTGCTCCTCGCCGGGAATCAACACCGAGGCCGGCGCAGGCGGCGCGCCCGGCACACCCGCCGCCGACCCCGACCACGGCCCCGCCCCGACCGCGTTCACCGCCCGCACCTGCACCCCATAACCCGCGCCGTTCACCAGCGACCCGATCGTGTACGACAACGGCCCCTGCGTCCACGCCGACGCCACCTCCGTCCAAGACTCGGCGCCGTCGCCGCGGTAGCGCAGGTCATAGGACGTAACCGCGAGACCCCCGCCGTCCGGCGCCGACCACGACACCACCATCCGCCCGTCGCCGGGGACCAGCACCGGCGCATCAAGCTCAGGCGGCGCCCCCGGTACACCCGCCGCCGACTCCGACCACGGCCCCGCCCCGACCGCGTTCACCGCCCGCACCTGCACCCCATAACCCGCGCCGTTCACCAACGGCCCGATCGTGTACGACAGCGATCCCTGCGTCCACGCCGACGCCACCTCGGTCCAAGACTCGCCGTCGCCCTTGTATCGCACGTCGTAGGACGTGATCTCCGAACCCCCGTCGGCAGGCGCGGACCACGACACCACCAAATGCTTGTCGCCGGCGGCCAGCACCAGCGGAGCGGGCTTCGCCGGCGCGCCCCTCGGCGTCGCCGCCGCCGACTCCGACCACGGCCCCGCCCCGACCGCGTTCACCGCCCGCACCTGCACCCCATAACCCGTGCCGTTCACCAAGGACGCCACCGTGTACGACAACGCCCCCGACGTCCACGCCGGCGCCACCACCGTCCAAGACGACCCGCCGTCGCCGCTGTACTGCACGTCATAGGAAGTGATCGCCTCGCCACCGTCGGCGGGCGCCACCCACGACACCGCCAACTCCCCGTCGCCGACGACCAGCGACGGATCCGCCGGCTTCACCGGCACCGTCGCGGGGGTTCCCTGCTGGCCTATGAGCGCGCCCTGACCTTCGAGCGCGGCCCGCGCCTCGGGTGCGGCCGTCGCGGACTCCGACCACGGACCGGCGCCGACGGCGTTCACCGCGCGGACCTGCACCCGGTGGGACACGCCGTTGACGAGAGGCGACACCGTGTACGACAACGGCCCCGACGTCCACGCCGGCGCCACCTCCGTCCAAGACGACTCGCCGTCGCGGCTGTGTCGCACGTCATAGGACGTGATCTGCGAACCCCCGTCGCCGGGCGCGGACCACGACACCACCAGCTGTGCGTCGCCGGCGACCAGCACCGGCGCGAGCGGTTCCGCCGGCGCCGCCGCGGGCACGCCCGACGCCGACTCCGACCACGGACCGGCGCCGACGGCGTTCACCGCGCGGACCTGCACCCGGTGGGACACGCCATTAACCAGACCCGCGACCGCGTGGGACAGCGCCCCGCCGGTCCACGCCGCCCGCAACGTCAGCCAGGACAGGCCGCCGTCGTCGCTGACGCGCACGTCATAGGACCTGATCTGCGAACCCCCGTCGCCGGGCGCGGACCACGACACCCGCAACTGCTGGTCCCCCGCAGCCACCGACGGCAAAGCCACCCTGCCGGGCGCAACCTGAGCCGACACCGGCGCCGGGGACGCCACCGCAGAAACCAAGGACAGCACCAAGGCCGCGCCAGCGCCCGCCCAGACACGCCTCCACGCCGAGCCGCGCCAGCCCGGTGCCATCAGACCACCCCGGCTACATCCTGCGCCCCGCACAGACAGCGGGGCACACAGCAACCTAGGCCGGCCGCCTCCCTATGTCGTCGAGCAGCCCCGAAGCGGCGATGCCGGCGCCGGTCGCCCGCCTCGGCGGCCGGGGCCCGGGGCCCTGTCATCTGACCGTCGAGGCGCAGGCACCGACCCCCCCCCCCCCCCCCCCCCCCCCCCCCCCCCCACCCCCCCCCCCCCCACCCCGCGGACCCCCCCCCCCCCCCCCCCCCCGCCCCCCCCCCCCCCCACCCCCCGCTACGCAAAAAGAAAGAGGAGACCCCCCCCACAAAGGGCCGGGGGGGGGGGGGGGACACCGCCGACGCCGAGGCCGTCG
>JAPOQG010000202.1 GCA_026710865.1 Acidimicrobiaceae bacterium | reverse complement strand
GGTGCACCTGCACCACCACGGCCACGTCGTTGGCCGGATCGGACACCGCAGCCGCGTAGTCGGCCCGGCGGGTGCGGTTGGTCGTGCCGACCTCCACCAGCCGGGCGCCCGACCAGGCCATCACGTCGGGAACCCGGAAGCCGCCGCCGATCTCCACCAGCTCGCCCCGAGACACCACCGCGTCGCGGCCCTCGGCCAGCGCGGCCAGAACCAGCATCACCGCAGCCGCGCAGTTGTTGACGGCCATGGCGGCCTCCGCGCCGCAGGCCCGGGCCAGCAGGCCGGGCGCGCCCGTCTGGCGATCGCCGCGCTCGCCGGTGTCGAGGTCGAGTTCCAGGTTGGTGTAATGGGCGTCCTGGCTCCACGCCTGCGGCGCCCGGCCCAGATTGGTGTGCAGCAGCACGCCGGTGGCGTTGATCACCGGAGTGAGCATCCGGCGGCGGATGGAGCGGGCCCGCGCTGGGGCCGAGTCGGGGTCGCCGGCCGCGACGGCGGCCCGGGCCGCGTCCACCAGCAGCGGATGGGGCAGGCCGGTGCCGGCCAGCGAGCGGGCCAGCCGGTCCACGGAGGGCGGTCGATCCTGGGGCGACACGTCGGTGACAAGGCTACGCATCCGACCTGCCGGTCTCGCTCATTGGTGGCATCGGTGCCGTCTACCCGCTCGGCCCGACTCGAGCGAGCCCGTGCCGACGAGAGCCTGTCGTGTGTTGGCGGTGTCAATCCCGCTCCTGTTCGCTGCGCTCACGGGCCGCCCGAATCCAGAGACACCGCCCACGGCCTCGCGCAGCGTCGTCGGCGAATTCCTGACGCCCGTGCGGTCTGCCCGCTCGGCCTCTTACGCTGGGGCCGTGTTCGTAGTGCTGCTTCTGGCGTTGCTGTGCGTGCCGCTGCTGGAGCTGTACGTGATCATCCAGGTGGCCGGCGGGTTCGGCACGGGCGAGACCATCCTGTTGCTGATCGCGGTGTCGGTGGTAGGGGCGTGGATGGTGAGACGGTCCGGTCTCGGCGTGCTCAACCAGATCCGGGTCCGCCTCGAACGGGGCGAGCTGCCCACCGGGGAGCTGGTCGACGGTCTGCTGATCCTGATCGCGGGCGCGCTGATGCTCACGCCCGGCTTCATCACCGACGCGGTGGGCCTGCTGCTGCTGTTCTTCCCCACCCGGCTGGTGGTGCGGTCGCTGCTGGTGCGCCACTTCACCAAGAAGGTCAACCTGCACGGATGGACGGCCGGACCGGGCGGTCAGGGCGGTTTCGGCTTCGGCTATGCATCGGGCGGGGGCCGGCGCCGTCCCGGCGGACCCGACGTCCGTGATGTCGATGACGTGCGCGAGGTCGGCGACGGCGAGCAGACCGGACGCGACCAGGACGGGGACTGACAATGCCGATCGACCCGGCCTCCACTGCGGCCGTCGACCATGTGCTCACCACCACCCGGGCGGTGCGGCGGCGCCTCGACCTCGAGCGCGACGTGGACGACGAGATCATCCTGGACTGCATCGACATCGCCGAGCAGGCGCCCACCGGGGGGAGCCAGGGCAGCCGGCGGTGGCTCATCGTGCGCGACCCCGGCATCAAGCAGCGCCTGGCCGAGCTGTACTGCGACGTGATCGGCAACCGCATGATCGAGGCGCGCGACCGTCTGGCCGGCAGCGGGGATCCCCGGGAGCGGTCCATGCGGTCCTCGGCCCACCTGGCCGAGCATCTGGGCGAGGCGCCGGCCATCGTCATCCCGCTGATCCTCGGGCGCCACGACGGCAGCGGTCGCCCCGGCCTGTTCGACTCGGTGATCCAGAGCGGCTGGAGCTTCTGTGTGGCCCTGCGGGCCCGGGGCCTGGGGACGGTCTGGACCACCGCCGGTCTGGTCAACGCCCCCGACATCAAGGAGTTGCTGGGCATTCCTGAGGACGTGACCGAGATCGCCATGTTCCCGGTGGCGTGGACCGCCGGCACCGACTTCAAGCCGGCCCGGCGCCATCCGGCCCGCGAGATCGCCTACTTCGACGGCTACGCCCGCACCTTCGAGCGGGGGCCCAGCGACCCGGTGTGCATGGCCGACGGTCCCGGCACCGTGGCCGAGGCCGACATCCGGGCGGACCCGGCCGTCGTGTGGGCCCACGTCATCGACATCAACCTTCCGGCGGAGTTCTCCGAGGAGTTCCAGGGCGCAGAGTGGCAGGACGGCCATGGCGGCCCGGCGTTGGGCGCCCGCTTCATCGGCCGCAACCACCACCCGGGACGTGGCGACTGGGAAGTGAACTGCTTCGTCGATGTGTTCGAGGAGTCGGCCGCGTTCGGCTGGTGCACCAGCGACATCGACAACCCCGGCGCCCGCTGGCGCTTCGAGCTGGAGCCGATCGTGGGCGGCACCCGGCTGCGCTTCCGGGGAATCATGGGGCCCGGACCGTCCGGCCTGGACAGCATCATCGAGTCCCGGCCCGACCTGGAGCCCCGCATCATCGCTCGGCGCATGAGCGAGCATCGGGCCAACATGCAGCGGGTGATCGACGGGATCAAGGCTCTGATCGAGCAGGCGCCCGCGACCACCTGATCATGGCCTGCGGGAGCCCATGAGGACGTCGGTACAGCTCACCGCCGACGCCGCGCCCTGGCCGGAGCTGGTCGACTTCGTGGTCGGAGTGGAGGCTCTGGGCGTCGACGCGGTGTGGGTCGCCGAGGCCTGGGGATCCGACGCGGTGTCGCCGCTGGGCTACCTGGCGGCCCGCACCGAGCGAGTAATGCTGGGCGCTTCGGTGCTCCAGGTGGGGGTGCGCTCCGCGGTGATGACCGCCCAGACCGCGTTGACCCTCAACGAGCTCTCCGGGGGGCGGTTCGTGCTGGGGCTCGGGGTGTCGGGACCGCAGGTGATGGAGGGCCTGCACGGGGTGCGCTTCGCCGACCCGGTGGGCCGCATGTCCGAGACGCTCGACGTGATCGGGCAGGTCTTCGCAGGCGAGCGCGTCGCCTACGCGGGCCGCCACCTGCAGCTCCCGCTGCCCGGCGGCGAGGGCAAGTCGCTGCGCCTGTCGGTCCGCTCGGAGTCGCCGCCGCCCACCTACCTGGCCTCGATGCTGCCGAGGATGCTGGAGCTGACCGGCGAGCGAGCCGACGGCTGGCTGGGCACCAGCTTCGTGCCCGAGGGCGCCGAGAACGCCTACTTGCGGCACCTGCGAGCGGGTGCGGCCCGCTCCGGTCGGACGCTGGCCGACATCGACGTGTGCCAGGGCGCCGAGGTCGCCTTCGCCAGAGACGAGGCCGACCTGGCCGCCATGATCGACGCCCGCCGGGCCGGGCTGGCCTTCAGCCTCGGCGGCATGGGATCGGCCATCTCCAACTTCTACAACTCCGCCTACGCCCGCCAGGGCTTCGCCGAGGTGGCGGCCGAGTCGCAGCGCCTGTGGCTGGCCGGCGACCGCGGGGCTTCCGCTGCGGTGATCCCCGACGAGATGGTGCTGGGCACCACTCTCATCGGCACCGCCGCCATGGTGCGCGACCGCTTGGCTGTGTGGGCGGCCGCCGGGGTCGACACCGTGCGCCTGTATCCCGCCGGCGACACCGTCGCCGAGCGGCTGGACACGCTCGGCCGGGCCTTGGAGCTGGTGCCGGACTGAGGGGGTGACCTCATAGGCGATTCGCCTCGCGCCGGCCGATGGCGACGATGCCGCGATGGTCACCGGCCGGTGGTCGCTGTGCTGTCATACTCGCGTCCTATGAGCGTTGACCGATGACCGAGCAGAATCCGCCGACGCGGCGGGCGATCCCTGCCGCGCTGGTGGTGGCCAGGCGGGCGATGGTGGTCGCGGCCGCCGCGATGGTGATCGCCGCCCTGGCCGTGGTGGTCGCTCTGCTGGGTGAACCCCGGACCGACCCGGCCGAGACCGCAGCCCTCGAACAGGCCCGGGATGACGCCGCCTCGGCCCAGGACGAGGCCGACGCGGCCAACGCCCTGGCCGACGCGGCCATCGTCATAGCCGAAGAGGCCAAGGCGCTGGCTGTGGCCGCGGAGGCGGCCCTGGCCGACGCGGTCGCTTCGGCCGGCCAGACCGTGGACCCTGCGACCATCGCCCGGCTCGAGGAACAACTGGAGGAGGCGCGGAGCCTCGCGGCCACCGCTCTGGTGGCGGCCGACGCAGCTGCCGGCGCAGGCGACGCCGCCGCCGCCGAGGACGCCGAGGACGGCACCGAGACTGAAGAGGTCTCCGAGCCGGAGGAGACCGCCGTCGAGGACGGGGATGCCTCCGGGTCCGACGATGAGGCCGCCGCTGCCGCTTCCGGCGACGACGCCGCGGCCACCGATGACGCTTCCGAGCCGGATGACGTCGATGCGGCTGCGGCCCTTCCCGGCGAGCCGTCCGAGCTCGGCCCGTCCGCAGGCACCGGGCTGGCGGTCGTCGGTATCAGGCACGACAGCGCTCTGAACCTCCGCGACGCCCCCCCCAACGGAGCCGTCATCGCCAGGCTGGACAACGTGATGGACGGCGTGCGCGATCCGGCTGTCTATGCGCGGCGGCCGGTCTCCGACGACATCATCGACACCGTCGACCTGCAGGACGGGGTCGTCGCCACCGGCAACACCCGGCAGCTGCCGACGACCGTCTGGCACGAGTTGCAGGTCGGGGATCTCCTGGGCTGGGCCAGCGGCACCTTTCTCGCGCCGGTCGGAGACACCGACGATGCCACTGCCGAGGTCGTGGACACCCTGGGCGAACTCCCGATGGCCGACACCATGGTCGAGCTGGGTCTAGCGGTCGCTCAGACCATGGCGAGCCAGGAGCCCCGATCCAGCGTCGTGGTGTCGGGGGCGCCCGGCCTCTTCGAGGATCTCGGGCAGGTGACGATCGACGTCGTAGGCATCGGCGACGACTCGGTCCGGGGGTTCCGCCTCGTGATATTCGCCCATCCTGCGGAGAACTGGACCCAGGACGACCCAGGTCCGTTCACGCTCAAGAGCGTCGAGCGCACGGTCCTCTGCCACAGCCACCGAGGCGTGTCCGACGGCGGCGCCTGCAACTAGCCACCGCCGGGTGGCGGGCGTGCGGGTACTGGCCCGGGCGTTGGTGGCGCTGGCCACGGCCGCATACGCCTTGTCCGGGGCGGCCTCGCCCGCCGGTGCCCAACTCGTCGACGCCGAGGACGCGGGCGTGCACCAGAGTGCAGTCGAGGCGCTCGACGCCGCGGGGATCCTGCGAGGAACCGGCTGCACGTCCGACCGGCTGTGCCCGCAGGATCCGCTGCCCCGCTGGGCGATGGCGGTCTGGCTGGTGCGGGCCCTCGACGGGAGCGACCCCCCGCGCTCGGGCACTTCGCGCTTCGGCGACGTCGAGTGGTGGCGATGGTGGGCTCCCCACGTGGAGCGCCTCGCCGATCTGGGGATCACCGCGGGGTGCGAGACCGGCCCCGCCCGCTACTGCCCGGACCGGCCTGTCACCCGGGCCGAGACGGCCAGCTTCCTGCGACGGGCCTTCCGGCTCAGCCCGGCACCCCCGGCGGGGTTCACCGACACCAGACGCAGCGCCCACGAATCGGCCATCGACGCGCTGGCCACTGCCGGCATCACCGCGGGGTGCGCTAGGACTCCGGCCCGCTACTGCCCGGACCGGCCCGTCACCCGGGCCCAGATGGCGTCGCTGCTGCACCGGACGCTGCGCTTCAACGCCACCGTCACATGGCTGTCCGCGGGCGACTCGTACTCCTCGGGGACGGGAACCGACCCGCACGCCGTGGGATCCTGCCGGCGAAGCCCGCTTGCGGCCGGCCCGGCGGCGGTGGTGCTGCTCCGGCGGCAGGGATGGACGATCAACCACACCCACGCCGCCTGCGAGGGCGGGTTCGTGGAGGACATGTTCAACCGGCGATCCCACGCGTCCGGGCGGATGTCGATGTGGGATGAGCACATCGAGTTGCTCGGCGGGCCGCGGCGGGTGGATGTGGTCACCCTGTCGCTGGGCGGCAACGACGTCGGTTTCGAGGATGTCGTCCTGGCCTGCGTCCCGTTCACCCGGGTCACAGAACTCCTCCTCGGATGCCCGTCCGAGGCCAGCCTGAAGGCCCGGATCGACAGCCTCGTCGATCCCCCGAGAACGTGCCCCGGCGCCAGCCGGAGAGGGTCGGCGCCGGACTACGGATGCGCCCTCCGCATCGACGGCGAGCTGTACGGGTCGATGGCTGACTTCTACCGCGAGATCGTCGCCGAGCGCCTCACCGAGCGGGGCCGCCTGTACGTGATCGGCTACCCCAGCCTGATCGCCCCGTCGGGCGAGTGGAGGCTGTTCCATCCGTGCAGGGTGCTGTACAAGCCCGACACCGTCGACCGGCTGGGCCGGCTGGCCGAGCACCTCAACCGGCAGCTGGCCGGGGCGGTGCGACAGGCCAACCTGGCGCTCGGCGCCGAGCGGGTCCACTACGTGGACACCTACACGCCGTTCCGCGAGGGCGGGCACGAGGTGTGCGGGCGGGGCACCGACTTCATTCACGGCATCACCCATGTGGGTTCCAACCCGTTGACGGGCTGGTACCGGAGCTTCCACTTGAACAACGCGGGCCACGCCGAGGTGGCCCGACTCCTCGCTGCCAAGGTCGGCTCGACCTTCGAGGCCCCGGCCGGACTAGCCTGAAGTCATCATGTCACTATTAGATTAGTGACGACGTTTTTTGTTCGTGATGTCGTAATGGGCTAATTTGGGGTGCCGTCGGATCCCGACGAAGGTTCGCGCCCGGCGGGGCGAGACGCCAGCGATGGGGGGCACAGCCATGTCCTTAGCAGAGAGCTGCCCGAGACGGCGCCGGGCAACGATTAGAGCCATCTGTATGTGACGACGGTGGCGACGACGACCGCGCCGGGCGCGAGGTCGATCACGGTCACCGGCAAGCGCAGCACCGAGGAGGCGCGCGAACCCAAACGCTGGCCGCTCAGCGGCGAGTCCAGCGGCCCGTGGCAGACCTTCGTCGGCCACGGCCTGATCACCGTTGAGGTGACGTCGCTGGACGGCGCCGGCACCGGCACCGGCACCTACCGGCTGTGGTGGGCCCTCTCGCAATGCTCTCGGTTCAGCGCGGCTCGATGACTATGCGACCGCCGTCCTCGACCTCCGCGTACAGGCTGTGGCTGTCGAGCAGAGCCATGCCCAGAAGCGGTCTGACATCCCCGAGGGCGTCGGTATCAACATGTCGCGGCCGCCCGTCCCACAGCACGGTGAGCGCATAGAAGTCAAAAGCGACCTCACTGCCGTCGGCGAGGGCCGCATGGTTCTGGCCTCGATAGGCCAATCCCAACTCGGAGACCAGCGCCGGCGAGGTTGTCAGAAAGCCGCTGTAGCCGGTGTCGATCACGGCTTCGACCTCCCGTTCCCGTCCCGTAGGGCCTTGGAGAGTCAGCTGCACGACGGCTTCGCGTGCGGCGTTCACTCTTCCCTCAATCACCGGCGCATACCTGCGGGTCCCTCTCCAGGGTGGAACCGCCGCCAATGCTCACCACTGCCCGGTGACCGACACGCTCGAGCCAGACGGCGGCGTCCGGGTGTTGGTCGAGGAGACGCTCCGCCGCGGCTAGACGGGTGTCGGCGACCGCGTAATGGCCGCTGTCCACGTCGATGGCAACGTATTCTCCGTGATGCGTCTGCCTGAGGCGCGGCCGGATGTCGCGCTCGTAAATCTCCGTGCCAAGGCGGGCGGTCTCCTCGGCGGGGCGACGGGCGCTCATCCCGGGGCCTCCTCATGTGCGGTGTCCCAGCTAGAGGATAGCGCCGCCGGCGAGCCGCCACGATAGGTGAGAGTCCGTCGCGTCGCAGCGCCGTCATTCCCGCTCTAGTTCGCTGCGCTCAACGCAGTCATGGCCGGATGCCTCCCCCAGTACTTCCCGGTGGTGGGAGCGGCCCTGCAGGCGATGAGCGCGCCGGAGTTCGAACTGCACGCGGTGGCAGCCAGCACGGGCGGAGCCGCCATCCTGCTCGCCGTCAACGGGCCCGTGCGCGACGAGATCGGCATCCACCGCAAGGAGAACCTGTTCGGCCCTGGCTTCCGGGCCAACGCCACCATCGGCCGTACCGTCCGGCTGGTGCTGCGCAACTGCCTGATGGCCATACCCGGAGCGCTGGACAAGAGCACCCAGGGGTGGCCGGGCAAGTACGCCGTCTGCGACGAGGACATCCTGGTGCGGCGGGGGACCGGCCCCGACGACATCGGCCTCATGGTCGGGGGCGGCGACGTCGGCGGGCATTCGGCCTTCTTCCCGACGAGGCGTGCGCCGAATGCGTGATGCCCTCGTCGATGCTGGTCCCGATGTTCCAGCACCGCGTCGACCAAGAACTCGGTCCCGGCTTGACCGTGGTCCTGGACGATCCGCGGGACCGGAGAGGATGAGGCGCGCGATGCGATTCGGCCGCTCGGCAGCCCACCGGAGACGACAGTAGCCTCCGGGGACGAATGGGCTGCTTCGATGAGCTTGACAAGGGCGTTCGTCTTCGAGGTGTAGTGCCGTCGGGGCCAGTCACGGTGATCGATGTCGACCGGCTCGGCGCCGATGTCGTGAACCTCACCTATGAGGACGGCAACGGGAGTATTCACCGGGAGCTGGTCTACCGCGACAGCGATGTGGAGTTGCTTGTCGACGCCGACGACCGGCAGTGGAGCTTCGATGCCGATCCGGAACTGTTCATGCTGGTGGCTGAGGCCAAGCGGATCAGCCTGGCATACTTGTTCGACCCATACCTGGCCACGCATTCCAGCGATGTCGAACTGCTGCCGCATCAGATCGAGGCGGTGTACATCGACATGCTGCCGAACAGCCCGCTGCGGTTCTTGTTGGCCGACGACCCGGGGGCCGGCAAGACGATCATGGCCGGCCTGCTCATCAAGGAGCTGATCGCGCGGGGTGACTTGGAGCGCTGCCTGGTCGTGGTGCCCGGCGGTCTTGCTGAGCAGTGGCAGGACGAGCTGGGTGAGAAGTTCGGCTTGGAGTTCGAGCTATTGACCCGGGAGATGGTGGAATCGACCCGCTCGGGCAATCCGTTCGAGGCGCGTCGACGTCTGATCGCCCGGCTGGACATGCTCGCCCGCGATGAGGGGCTTCAGGCGCATCTGGGCCGCACCGACTGGGATCTGGTGGTCGTCGATGAAGCCCACAAGATGTCGGCGACCCATCGCGGCGGCGACATCGACGCCACCAAGCGCTATCGGCTGGGGCAGCGGCTCGATGAGTGCGCTCGCCATTTTCTGTTGATGACCGCGACGCCTCACAATGGCAAGCCCGAGGACTTCCAATTGTTCATGGCCCTGCTGGACGGGGACCGCTTCGCGGGCAGGTTCCGCCGCGGCGCTCACAGCAACGAGCCGCCCACGGATCTGATGCGGCGACGGGTGAAGGAGGACTTGCTGCGCTTCGACGGCACGAAGCTGTTTCCCGAGCGCGTTGCAACCACCGCCAAGTACCCGCTCAGCACCGACGAGGAGGACCTCTATGTGGAGGTCACCGAGTACGTGCGGGAGGGCATGAACCGGGCCAGGCAACTGCGCCAAGAGGGCGAGGGCCGCCGCTCGGCAGTGGTCGGGTTCGCCCTCACGATCCTGCAGCGCCGTCTGGCGTCGTCGCCCAGGGCGATCTGGCGCTCCCTGGAGAGGCGCAAGGAGCGTCTGTCGGCCCGGCTGGCCGAGGCCGAGATGCACAGGGCCGTGGCGGCGTCCCGGTCCGGCCAGCCTGCCGTGAAGGCATTGGAACTCATGCCGTCGGGCTACACGCTCTCGGATTTCGAGGACTTCGACCCTGATGAACTTCTCAGCAGCGAGACGGAGTCCGTGGAGACCGAGATCCTCGACGAGGCCACGGCGGCGCGGACCGCGGAAGAGCTCCAGCTCGAGATCGCACAGCTCGACAAGTTGGAGCAGCAGGCTCGTCGCGTGCATTCGCTGGGAACGGACCGCAAATGGGACGAATTGGCCCGCTTGATTCAGAACACTCCCGAGATGCTCGACGAGCACGGCCGTCTCAGGAAGCTGATCGTGTTCACCGAGCACCGCGACACGCTCGACTATCTGGTCGAGCGACTCGTGCGCCTCTTGGGCCACAGCGACGCGGTGGTTGCCATTCACGGCGGCATTCGCCGCGAGGGTCGCCGCCAGATCCAGCATCGCTTCACCCAGGACGATCAGGTGCGCATCCTGGTGGCCACCGACGCGGCCGGGGAGGGCCTCAACCTCCAGCGCGCCCATCTGATGGTCAACTACGACCTGCCCTGGAACCCGAACCGGATCGAGCAGCGCTTCGGCCGCATCCACCGCATCGGCCAGACCGAGGTGTGCAGATTGTGGAACCTGGTCGCCGACGGCACCCGAGAGGGGCAGGTGTTCGAGCGGCTGCTCGACAAGCTCGAGGAGCAGCGCAAGGCCCTCGGGGGCAAGGTCTTCGACGTACTCGGACAGGCGTTCTCGGACAAGTCTCTGCGAGACCTACTCATCGACGCGATCACCTCGGACACTCCGGAGCTGCAGCAGCTGCGCATGAACGAGATCATCGACGCCACGGTCACCGACCGGGTGAAGTGGCTGATCGAGGAGCATTCCCTGCTGGCTGAGGAACTGGCCCCCGACGCGGTTGCCGAGATCCGCGACCGGATGGCGAGGGCCAGGCCCATGCGCCTCCTGCCCAGTTTCGTGCGCAGGTTCTTCCTGGCCGCGTTCGGATTGCTAGACGGCAGGGTCACCTTGCACGAGGGCGACCGCTACCAGATCCGCCGGGTTCCCGTCTCGCTGCGCGACTGGGACACAGACCACGGCCAAGGTCGGCTGCTGGAGCGCTACGAGCGGGTCTGCTTCGAGCGCGACCGGATTGCCGTGACCGGCAGGCCCCGAGCCGACCTGCTGTCACCGGGACACCCGCTGCTGGACGCCGCTGTCGGGGCGGTGCTGGACTCCCACGGCGCCCTGCTGGCCCAGGGGAGCATCCTCATCGACCCCGCCGATGCCAGTGATCAGCCCAAGGTGCTGGTGTTCTTGGAGCACGAGATCGCCGACGCCGGCGTTGCATCCGGCAGGGCACGACGGCCTGTGTCCAAGCGCTTCGAGTACGTGGAGATCACCGAGGAGGGCGACATTGCTGACCCGGGCATCCATCCCTACCTCGACTGTCGCATACCAAGCCAGGACGAACTCGAATTGCTGAGACCGCTGGCGGCGGCTGATTGGGTGCGCAACGGCTTGGAGCGCACCGCGATGCTCCATGCCGTGCAACACAACGTTCCTCGGCACCTCGGCGAGGTGCAGGACCGGGTGCACCGCAAGATCGATCAGACGCTCGCTGCCGTCGAGCAGCGCCTCACCGCGGAGCGCAACCACTGGGACAACCAGGTGCTCAAGCTCAAGAACGACGAGATGGCGGGCAAGCGCAACGCCCGTCTCAACTCCGCGCAAGCCTCCCGCCGCGCCGACGAGGCCGACGCAAGGCTGAGCCGCCGCAGGCACGAGTTGGCTCTGCGGCGCAAGCTCTCAGCTCTGCCGCCCCGTGTCATCGGCGCAGCCTTCGTGGTACCCGAGAGCCTGGTAGCCCGCCTGGCCGGCGAAGCCGTGCCGGAGTCCCACGCCACCGACACGGCACGAACTGAGAGACTGGCGGTGGACGCAGTGCTGGCCACCGAGCGGGAACTGGGGCGCCAGCCTGAGGAGATGCCCCACAACCACAAGGGCTACGACATCGAGACGCGAGCAGCCGACGGCCCTCTGATCTTCATGGAGGTCAAGGGTCGCGTCGCAGGGTCCGCGGACTTCGTGTTGACGACCTCCGAGATCATCGCGGCCCTCAACAACGCCGAGCACCACATCCTCGCGCTGGTTGAGGTGGCCGATGACGACACCACGACGGTGCGCTACCTCTACGACCCCGGCACCGGCCGCTTGACCGAGCCCGGCTACGGCGAGCAGAAGCGAGTCCTGAGTTGGTCCGACTACTGGAACCTCGCCACTTCACCTCAGTGATACTCCGCCCAATCCAAAGGATCGCCATGAACGCTGACATCAGAAATCAGATCCTCGAGCCAGGCGGTGAAGGCTGACTCCAGTTCTGCGGTGAAGTTGCGACGATAACCGCGCAGAGCGACAAACATGTCTCCTTCAGGACGATTCGTAAACTGAGTTGGAATGTCTATCGCATTGGCACCGTAATACGCATACTTCCTCGACACCAATACTTCAGCATGACTCGTGTCTCGATGTACATGGTCTAGATTTGGCGTACCGTCTTCGCAGCTGTGCCTGCAATCTTCCTGAATCCACTTGTCATCTCTCTCGCTCCAGTGGTATACGTTGTCGCCGTAACGCTGCTCTATGCTGCCAGAGCGCTGTGGCCGTTTGCTATGGAATCGAGGTGAGTGCCAATACTCATCGAACGATAGCTTCTCTTGAACCTGCATAGCGTAGACGAGTTTGCCACGCTGCTTCTTGCTGACAGAGCCCACACCTACAACCCAGTCTCCCAGATCGGCCGCACCACGCAATATCGCTTTGCAAGTCGCCAGAGTGCAGCATCCATGGAATGGGTTTGGAGCAAACCCGATGTCGTGAGCAACAGTATACACGAAGAGAGTCATCTTCTTGGAGTGTTCCTCATCTGCATTCGATTCTGCTGATGTACTGTGGCCCCCGGGGGACTCCATTGGGATCGTCCCAGATTCTCTCGCCGTTCAAGGCGCGAATGATGCGATCGGCGTTCCATCCGACTACCGCATGGCCATGTTGTTCAAGAGCATCGGGAACGGCACAGCCGGCGGATCCGTGCGCCCAAACACCGATAACACGCTTGTCGCGACGTGAAGCGTAGACGATCTCCCATTCCACCCAGTCATGGTTCTTGGTGTCTGGCGTTATGAGGACTATCACCTTGCCCGCCCATTCGATCTTTGGTCGTAGGATGCCTTGCTTGATGTAGTCATCGTTGCGTGCGTTGTTGGGCCTGTCGCTGGTGATGGACGAGGATCGCATCTCGACGCCCTTGCCTTGGAGCAGGTTCTTGAGAGCCTCGATCTTCGCGTCGTCTTCGTGCCGGTGTGCTACGAAGACATTGTGTGCTTCTGGCATGCCGTTCTCCTTGGCCTTCGACCACCTTGTAGCCGGTATGGTGCAAAAGTGAGCGGAAACATATTAGAATAGATGATTATGATGCTACTTCTGGACCTCTACGTCGTCTGGCACCCCGACGACCGCCACGGAACCAATGTGGCCGAGTGGCTGCTCGACCACTTCCGCGGTACAGCCTACTCGGGTCTGGTCGGCGGAACCATTGAAGTATACACACGTTCGCTGCCGTGGGCGGATGGATCTGACGCCCCGCGGACGCTGCCCTTCCAGGACTCCACGGCCGCGGGCCTCGCGGCGTCCCGGTACTCGGCTGTCGTGCCGGTGGTGGGGGTCCACTTGCTGCGGGCCATTGCAAGCTCCGAGTCGGGATGGCGTGGCTACCTCGACGCGGCGGTGGACGCGGCCGAACAGGATATGGGCGTCGGGATCTTCCCGCTCCGACTGCCCAGTTGCGGTGACTCTCCGAGCGGCCCGCTGAGCCGGTATCAAGCCATGGATCCGGCTGGCGCCCACGATCCTTCGGTGCTTTGCCGAGAGGTCGCGCAGCAGGTCACGCAGATGGTCGGCGGTGAGGCCGGTCGGCTCACTGTGTTCTGCAGCCACACGAAGAAGCACTCCGCGGGCGAGGAGGCGGCGGAGGTTGCAGGCATCGTGCAGCGGGTGCGCGACCGGATCGCCGACACCCATCTGGCAGTCTTCGTGGACGAGAGCGACATACAGCCAGGCAGCGACTGGCAAGCCGACCTCTCCCGCGCCGTGGGCTCAAGCAGCCTCTTGGCCATTCGCACCGACCTCTATTCCAGCCGAGGGTGGTGCCAGAGGGAGATGATGGAGGCCAAGCGGAGCGATAGGCCCATCGTCACGCTCCACGCTGTCGGGGAGACTTCCGGGCGCGGCTCCTTCTTGATGGATCATGTGCCGGTCGTCACCTACCAGCAGGCCGACGAGGAATCCATGGTCCACAGCATCGATCGAGCGCTGAATGTGCTGGTCGACCGCACCCTCAGAAGAACTCTGTGGACGGCATCGGCACCGAGCCTCGAGGCGACAGGCGTGGACTGGGCCCCGTCGGAGGCTCCTGAGTTGGTCACCGCGGTCGAGTGGATGGGCGCACACCACCCGAACGGGCTGCACGGAGAGCACGTCACGATCATGCACCCCGACCCGCCGCTGGGTCCCTCTGAGGAGGAGTTGATCGTCCGGCTCTTCGCGGGCGTTGGTGCTACCGTGGACATCGTGACGCCTCGCACGTACGCCGCCCGTGGCGGGAGGGGCATCTGATGGCTGTCGCGACGCTGCGCCCAGCGGACGCGCTGTGCGGCCTGCGACTCGGCGTTTCCATCTCGGACAGCGCCGATCTGGGAGCGCTGGGACTTCTTCCCCGGCACGCCGAGTTCGCCTTGGCCGAGATCGCGCGCTCCGTGTTGACCGGGCGCGGCGGACTCGTGTACGGGGGGCGGGTCAAGCCGACGGGCTTCACCCAGTTCCTGATGCACGAGGTAGAGCGCTACGGCAGTCACCCGGATGCCCTCTGGCTATGCCTCGCCGAGCCTGAGCACCGGATGCTCTCGTGCGACGATCTGCGAACGCTCGATCGGAGTCTCGGCCCACACGGCCGGGTCGTCTGCCTCGACCCCGGTGGCAACGAGATCGACCCCGGCGCTGTGCAGAATGGGTCCGAACCGAACGCCGAACTCAACGGCCACAGCGACCAGCGCAGCTACAGTGCCATGCGTCGGCGTATCACCGACATGAGCCACGCACGCGTCCTCATCGGCGGCCGGCTCACCGGCTTCAAGGGCGCCATGCCCGGGATCATCGAGGAGGCTCTCTACGCCGTCGAGGCCGGCCAGCCGCTCTATGTGGTCGCCGGTTTCGGCGGAGCTGCCGCACTCGTCGCCCAGGCCCTCGACATCGACGACCTCGGATGGGCCGCGGACGGCTTTCCGAAGCGGCCTCACGATCATCGGATTGATGAGAGTCTGGATCGGCTCCGGTCGACGGTGCGAAGCACTGGTTGGCGTCCGATGTCGTGCGGACTCGACGAGAGCGCGCTGCGTCAACTGTCGGCATCGTCCCGCCCATCACAGATCGCCTCGCTCGTGGTCAACGGGCTGGCGCAGATGCGCCGCTAGTGCATCTCGAATTGCGGCCAATGGATAGCAGCAAGACAGGAGTCGCGCTAGACGGTCGACCAGGCGGATGGAACTACGAGCAGTGGACTAGGCGCATCGAGCTTGACGGCCATCGGGTGACTG
This sequence comes from Acidimicrobiaceae bacterium, assembly GCA_026710865.1. Lineage (GTDB taxonomy): Bacteria > Actinomycetota > Acidimicrobiia > Acidimicrobiales > Aldehydirespiratoraceae > Aldehydirespirator. The sequence continues at coordinate 218 of JAPOQG010000202.1, read as the reverse complement.
TGACTGAGGTCTTCGACTCGTATTGGTACTTCGCTGCAGAGCGTCAGGCGATCTTCTTCCAACGGGCGGAGGGCAAGCCAAGTCCTTGGACAACTGACGAGATCCTAGCTCAACACAGATTCACCAACGCTTATCGCGCGTCGGATCGCGTGAGTCAATATCTGCTGCAGCGTGTTATCTATGACAGCCCTCGCGACGCTCTTGACACCGTCCTGCGG
>JAPOQG010000119.1 GCA_026710865.1 Acidimicrobiaceae bacterium | reverse complement strand
GGCCGTGGGTGTTGTCGCCCCAGCAGGCGACGGCGCTGTCGTCGAGCCGCAGTGCGCAGGTGTGGTCGCGGCCGGCGGTGACGGCGGTGAACTGGCCGTCGGGCGCCTGGGTCTGGCCGTGGGTGTTGTCGCCCCAGCAGGAGACCCTCTCGAAGACTCGCAGGCCGCAGGTGTGGTTGCCGCCGGCGGTGACGGCGGTGAACTGGCCGTCGGGCGGGTTGGTTTGGCCGTTGCTGTTGTCGCCCCAGCAGGTGACGGTGCTGTTGTCGGTTCTGATCGCGCAGGTGTGGTTGCCGCCGGCGCTGACAGTGCTGAATGGTGTGTGGGTCTGGCCGTTGCTGTTGTCGCCTCCATATGCGTCCGCTGGTGGAAGCGCTTCATATGCGTCCGCTGGTGGAAGCGGGTCATATGTGTCGGGTGGTTGCGTCTGGCCGTGGCTGTCGTCGCCCCAACAGGCAACGGTGCCGTCGTCGAGGCGCAGACCGCAGGCGTGGCGGTCACCCGCCGACACCACCCTGAACCGGCCGTCGGGCGCCGCGGTGCGGCCGTGGCTGCTGTCGCCCCAGCATTCGACGGTGCCGCCGGCTCTGAGCCCGCACGTGAAGGCAGAGCCCGCGGAGATGAAGCCGCCGCCGTCGAGCGTCGGGTCCGGTTTCGGGGGCTCCGCGGCAGTCTCCACGGTCGAGGGCCCGGTCGCGTCCGGCGCGAGGTGGGGGCCGAACCGGTCGGTGGGCACGTTGTTGCCCCAGCACGCGATCGTGTTGTCGGTCCGCAGTCCGCACGCGTAGGCGAAGTCGGCGGTGATCGAGCGGAACTCCCCGCCGGGCGGGTCAGTCTCGCCGTACCAGCCCCGGCCCCAGCATTCGACGGTGCCGTCGAAGCGGATCCCGCAGGTGTAATGGGCGTCGGCGGCGATCATGCCGAAGGCGCCGTCGGGGGCGTCGGTCTGGCCGTAGGTGTTGTTGCCCCAGCAGGCCACCGTGGCGTCGTCGCGCAGCCCGCAGACATGGCGGTCGCCGAGCGCGAACGCCTCGAACGGACCGACCGGGGCGTCGGTCTGGCCGTGTGAGAGGCGGCCCCAGCACCTCACGACGCCGAACGTGAGCCCGCATCCGTAGAAGCGGCTGGTGGCGATGGCGCTGAACGACCCCGCGGGCCGATCGGGCCCCAGATGCCACTTCCCGCCCCAGCAGGCCACGGTGCGGTCGTCGTCCCGCAGACCGCAGGTGTACTCCAGGGCGGCGGAAAGGGCGCTGAACTCGCCGGCCGGCGGATCGGACTGCCCGTGGGTGTTGTTGCCCCAGCAGGCCACCGAACCGGTGTGCCGCAGCCCGCATCCATGCCAATGGGAGGTTGTGATGGCCTCGAATGGCCCGTCCGGCGTGCCGCGGATGCCGAATTCGCTGCTGCCCCAGCACTCGACCTTCCCGCTGACGGTCAACCCGCACGAATGCTCGAAGCTGAGGTCGAGGGCTGCGAACACTCCCTCCGGAGGGTTCGCCTGTCCCAGAGAGTCGCTGCCCCAGCATGAGACGCGGCCGCCTGCGTCGAGCGCGCAGGCATGGAACACGCCCAACTCCAGGAACTCGAATTCCCCGTCGGGGGCGTCGGTTCTGCCCGTGTAGCCACCGCCCCAGCACGTGACGGTCCCGTCGGCCCGCAGCGCGCAGCTGTAGAACCCGCCGGCTGAGATCGCGACGAACTGTCCCGAAGGAGCCTTGGTCTCGCCGTGCCAGTCCACGCCCCAGCAGGTGATGGTGCCGTCGACGCGCAAACCGCATGAGCGCCTGTCGCCCGCAGCGACCGCGGTGAACTCGCCCGCGGCCACCACGGACTCGCCGTGGTCGTTGCGGCCCCAGCACTCGACGGCACCGCCGATCCTCACCCCGCACGTGTGCCCGGTTCCCGCGCTGACCGACTTGAACCGTCCCTGCGGCGCAGTGTGCGCTGCGGCCGGGCCGCCTCCCCAGCAGGCAACCGTGGCGTCGATCCTGACCCCACAGGCGTGGTAGGACCCGCCCGAGATGCTGGCGAACTCGCCGTCGGGCGCGAGCCTCGAGTCGAAATCGCCCCAGGTGTCGAAGTCGCCCCAGCACGACACGGTCGCGTCGGTCGCGAGCCCGCACGTGTAGTCCCTGCCGGCCACCAGTGTCTGGAACTGCCCGTTGGGCGCGTCCGACTGTCCCCGGCTGTTGGCGCCCCAGCAGGTTGCCGTGTTGTCGATCCGCAGCCCGCAGGTGTGGCCCTCGCCGGCGGCCACAGACTCGAACAGGCCCCGGGGGGCGTCGGTCTCGCCGTAGGTGTTGTCTCCCCAGCAGGCGACGCTGCGGTCGACGCGCACGCCGCAGGCGTGGTACTCCCCGACCGAGATGATGCCGCCCCCGTCGACCTCCGGGCTCACAGGACTGGGCGGGTCGGGCAGAGGCTCCCGTTCCGGCTCGGGCTCTGTGCCGGCCGCCGGGTCGGGGGCGGCCAGACCGGCGGGTCCGAAGGGACCGTCGGGATACGAGCCGCCCCAGCACTGCACCGTCATGTCAGTGCGGATCCCGCATGTGTGGGACTTCCCGGCCGCGACCATCGAGAACGCTCCCTCGGGCGGCGTCGACTGCAGGAAGCCGTTCGGTCCCCAACAGTCGACGGTGCCGTCGGGCCGGACGCCGCAGGTGTGCTCGTTGCTCGTTGAGATCGTCTCGAACTTGCCGACCGGAGCGTCGACGACGCCTTCGTGGGACAATTCGTCGGGTAGCAGGTATCCCCAGCACTCGGCGGTCCCGTCGGTGCGCAGTCCGCAGGTGTGGAACTCACCGGCCGCGAGCTCCCGGAAGTCGCCGTCAGGCGGATCCGCTTGCCCCTCGCGGTTCTGTCCCCAGCAGGCGACAGTGTGGTCTACTCGAATACCGCACACGTGAGAGTGCCCGGCGGCGATCTTGATGAACCGGCCCAAGGGCATGTCGAGCTGACCGTCGAGGTTGCTGCCCCAGCATGTGACGGTGATGTCGGCGCTCAGGCCGCAAGAGAACGACCCGCCTGCGGACACTGCTGCGAACGCGTCGCCCGGAGCGTCGGATCGGCCGTCGGTGTTCCATCCCCAGCAGACTGCCCAGACGTCACTGCGCAGCGCGCAGGTGTGACGCGACCCTGCAGAGACATCTTTGAACTCCCCCACCGGGGGGCTTCCGAGGCTGGTGGCGGGATGCCCCCAGCAAACCACGCTGCGGTCGAGACGCAGCCCGCAGGTGTGGAGCTCATTGGCGGTCAACTCGACGAAGTGGCCCTCCGGCGCGGTTGTGAGGTCCGCATGGACAAACCCCCAACAGCGCAGGGAGTTGTCCGGTCTCAGTCCACAAGGGCTGCCCCCGGCGGTCACGGCCACGAAGGGGCCCTCGATCCGATGCGCGGCAACGAAGCGGCCCCCCACATTAGGCTTCTGGCCCCAGCAGGAGACCGCCCCATCGATTCTCAGGCCGCACGCATAGAAGGCGCTTGCGTCTACCGAGATGAACCTGCCCGCCGGCGGTTCGCTCCTTCCCTGCCCGTTGTCGCCCCAGCACCCGATGGTCTGATCGATGCGCAGCCCGCAGGAGTGTTGCGAGCCGGCCGTGACAGCCAGGAACCGGCCGTCGGGCGGGTCGGACTGGCCGTGGGTGTTGCTGCCCCAGCATTCGATGGTGCCGTCAGCACGCAGCCCGCAAGCGTGATCGAATCCAGCCGACACGGCAACGAACCGCCCGTCGGGCGACTCGGTCCGTCCAGGCCCGTTGTCGCCCCAGCACTCGATGGTCTCGTCGACGCGCACCGCGCAGGCTTGGTCGTAGCCGACTGAGACTGCTGCGTACCGGCCCTCGGGGACATGACGGTCGATACTGCTCAAGCCCCAGCATTCGATGGTCCGGTCGACGCGCAGCCCGCAAGTCTCCCAGACGGCTGCTGAGACGGAGATGAACCGCCCCGCCGGGGCGTCGGTCTCCCCGAAGAGGTCGTCTCCCCAGCACATGACGGAGCCGTCCGTTCGCACGCCGCAGCCATGACCGCCTCCCGAGGAGATCACCCCGCCGCCGTCGAGCGTCGGGTCCAAGGAGACGCCGGCCGGCTCCGCGGCGGACAGCGCGACTTCCGCACCGGGGGCATCGTTCGTTCCGCCGGTCGCGGGCAGGCGCGGCTCTGGCGCCGAGGCCGAGCCACGCCCGGCGTGTCGGGTTCCCTCCAGCACCGCGGTCGAGACGTGCTCCAGGACAGAGGCCGTGCCCGCCACTGTGTTCTGCGCCGGCGGCACGGCAGCAGACACCGCGCTGCAGGCCGAGGCAAGAACAGCCAGCGATGCAAGCCATGCCCGCGAGCACACGACCATCGTCATCGCAGCGGCGAACTATGGCAGGCGCAGGTCCGAGCTTCCGTCGTCTTGTCGTCGGGCAGCGGGGCGGACATTCACGTCCACAATAACCCGCTCCTCCCATGAAGCGCCTGCGGCCACCGCTTCTCTGTCCTACTCGACGCCGACCGCGACGACCAGCGCCGCCGGCGCTCCGACGCTGAGGCCGTCGCCCACCCAACGGCCACCGCGGCCACCCACGCACTCACCTACGCACTCACCTACGCACTCACCTACGCCGACGCCCCCCGCCTGGCCGAAGACATCGCCGCGACGATCGAGGCGGGCCTCGCTTCGGGCGAACCTGCGAGCGGTCCAGGTCTTGCCGCAGGCAGACGCGGGCCACTGTCGGCTCACATGAGAGCCGCAGAATGTCGGCCAGTTGGGTGCGGGTTGTCCCGCCGCGCGGGTACTGAAGCGGACGTGTGGCTGCACTGCATTGCTCAGTAGTCGACGCTGGGAAGGCGCGGTGCGTCCACATAGGGTTCTGAGACATCGGCCTGTATGAGAGGGTCCCAGCCGTTGCGTCTGCTCTCGCCCTCGTATGTGTAGAAGCGGTCGCACTCGTTGATTTCAGCGGTGGCCAAGTGAACGGCATCGGCGGAACGAACACGCGCGGTCTCGTTGTCGCGTGCCTTCCGGATGATGGACCGCGCCCTGTGTGCGACAAGGCGAGTGAACTCTGCGAGCATGACCGGTGAGTCCGGGGTCCAGAGTTCATCGATGGTTGCTTCATCGTCTGTGCCGTCGCTCGGTTCTTGGTCTGACGCGATGTAGGCGACCTCGGCAATCGAGAGATTGGACGTAAGCAGGTGAACCTTGCCATCCTCGGCGTCTTCCAACAGTGATTGGACTACGTCGGCGCGGTCGGGCGCGTCGTTCACATAGGAGAGAAGGACGCAGGCATCCAGGTATATGCGAGGGGGGTTAGCCGTCATCCCGCAGGCGCCTGATCAGTACCTCCGCAGGCGTGTTGCTCCGCAGCGCGCCCCGCGCTCTGCGCCACCCGCCGGGACCTCCTTCCTCTACAGGTTCCACGTTGGTGATGCTCCTCATCGACCGGGGCCTGTCGGTATCGGAGTCTCGGCTGATGGTGCCAGTCACATCCGCGATGTAGCCCCACACGTCCCGCATGGTCTCTTCGGTTTCCGGGCTCATGTGGCAGGTGACAGGAGCGCCCGTCGCCGACTCATAGAGTCTGAAGTTGAGCTTCTTGTGCCTAGAGAGCGTTTCAATCCGGCCGCGTAGAGTGCCGAACGTGACGTACTGCTTGGGACCTTCGAATCCCTTGAGACTGACAGGTGCCCGGATGTCCACCTGCTGACCATCCGTCGCGATCACCAGGGGGTGAGCCTCATCCGCGAGTTGGACCAGTTGGTACATTTGCCGATGCAGCGGAAAGGTGAAGTCGGCGTGGCCGCGTTGTATGGACGTCGCGGCGTCGAGGTACTCGTGGCACAGAGTCGAAACCCTCGACGCTGCGCTGTCATCAAGCGGGACCGCTCGGACTGCCGCCGAGACGCTCCCGTGGTCGAGGCCAGCGACCATCCAATCGATGTTGACGTCGTGGCTCTCACGCAGCACATCTAGAACCCCCGAGAACCGTCCGAGTGCGTCCTGAAGCAGCTTGAGCGTCACCTCCCCGCCCAAGCTGAAGCTCAAGCACCCATCGCGTTCCTCAGGGAGGAGCGGTGCGATCATCTGAATCACCTCGGGTAGCGGCACGGACGGCGCTGACGGTAGCAAAGCGTTGGCGCTGCTCGCACCGCGGCAGCAGGGTGCGACGCCGCCTCGCCGGGGCTCGCTCGGGCTTCGTGCCCGTCTCAGAGCAGTGTCCGACTGCCTCCGGGGCAGCTCCACCGAGCGGCACAGCACCCTCACTGACGCAAGAGGCCGTCAGTGCCCCGACGAGCACCCGGACGAACGAACGCTCACCATTGAACACGGATTCCTCCTTCTGCGATTCCGTTGCGAGCGCATCAATTCATCACTGGGGTACGACAGGACGACGGTGACAGATGAGTGGCAGGACAGAGCATGCAGCGGATGGTTGCGATGGTGACGCCGGCCACTCCAGTAAGCAGACAGCGAGGCCGTGGCCGAGCCTGGCGAGTTCACCGTGGATGCGGCGGTAGCCCAAGTTGGATTCTCGGCTGCGAGACGCAGCGTGAGGCGGCGAAGCTCAGCACACACTCTAGAACAATAATAGGTCAAAGGGCATATTTTGGTCTATGCTGCGCGGAGAGTATGGGATTCGAACCCATGGTGACCCGGAGGCCACAACGGCTTTCGAGGCCGCCCCATTCGTCCGCTCTGGCAACTCTCCGCCGCAGAGGCTAGCGGCGGTCCTCCGGCCCTCCTGCCGCGCCCGGGTCGGAGCCTCGCAGGTCCGAGAAGAAGTCGTGCAGGCTAAAGTTGAGAATGAGTCTCATTATTGATACGGTGTCGGCCGCACAAAGAGAAGGAGGCCCGCCGCATGGCGTATCGAACATCACCTCTTAACCACCGCAGGAAGTTGGTCCAGTGTGCCGGCTTGGTGGTCGCCCTAGTGGCGCTAGCCGCCTGTGGAGGGGCGTCGGACACTGAGACCGCTGAGGCGCCGACCACGACCTCTGCGCCCGCGGTCACTGAGGCGCCGACCACGACCGCCGTGCCCGCGGCGACTGAGGCGCCGACCGCGACCGCCGCGCCCGCGACCGCCGAGGCACCTTCGCTGACGGTTACGGACGGCAGCGGGCGGGAGATAACGCTCGACCATCCCGCAGAGCGGATCGTGTGCGTCCAGGACAACTGCACCGACCTGACGGCGGACCTGGGAATCGTGCCGGTCGCCCAGCATCGAGGCGGTGACTGGGGAACCGCTGCTGCCTACTACGGCGCCGGCGCCGGCGAAATCCCGGTGCTCGGCGATCGCACCTCTGTCGAAGAGGTGGCCGCCTTCGAGCCCGATCTCATCATCGGCCGGGTCGGCGAGGAAGAGGTGCGCGACGCTCTCGAGATGGTTGCCCCAGTCTACCTGGTCGACATCAGCGGCGTCCAGACCCTCAAGGAAGGGTGGACAGACATCGGCGTCCTCACCGGCAGGCAGGCCGAGGCGGAAGAGGCCATCCACCGGTTCGAGGACAACGTCGAGCACCTCTCCGAGGATCTCCCCGCCGGAGCCGCCGACACGAGAGTGGCGGTCGGGTTCGGCGACTCCAACTGGATGATCTGGGACTCCTCCTCATTCTGCGGATTCCTCGCCGGTGCGGGCGCCGGTACTTGCGTCTTTCCCGCGCAGCCCGAGTCCGAGTACGGCTCGCCCGACAGCGAGTTCTCTTGGGAGTTCGTCGTCGATGCCGACCCTGAGGTCTGGGTGATGATCACCTGGCCGGGGAGCGCCCGCGCCGACTCGGTGACCGAGGAGGCGTGGTTCGAGACCACCGCCCACCGGGAGGGCCGGATCTGCAATGAGGACTCAGCAGGTTCCTTCGGCCATGGACTGCTGATGCTCCAGTGGGCCTCCCAGTGCTACCTGAACGCCGGATGGCCGAGCATCTACGATCATCCGGGCGACCTCGCTGTGTGGCTCCCAGAGGACCACTGAACGACCCCGAGAACCGGCGCGACGACGCCGGGCCGCCATCACGGCGGCCCTCCATGAGTTGAGAGGGAACCTCGCTGTACCGGAGCCGTCGTTGGAAGCAGGCGGTCGCGGTCGTGATCGTCCTCTCCTGCCTGTCCGCAGGAGCGGTGCTCTGCTCGCTGGCGTGGGGAACGCCCACTCTCTCGGCAATGGACGTCGTGGACGCCCTGTTCGGTTCAGCGGGCGTGGAGGACAGCCACCGCTTCATCGTGCGAAACCTCCGGCTTCCCCGCGTCATCGGGGGAGCGTTTGCTGGGGCGATGCTGGGCGTCTCGGGCGCAGTGATGCAAGACACGCTCCGCAATCCTCTGGCCGGGCCGGAACTGATCGGGGTGTCGGCCGGGGCCTCCCTGGCGGTGGCCACCATCGTCGCATTCCGGCTCCCGTTTCCCGGGATCGCCCTACCCGTCGCCGCCCTGGTGGCCGGGCTCATCACGGGGACACTCATCCTTGCGTTGGTGAGCCTCAAGACCAACCCGATGCACATGCTGCTGGTGGGAGCGGCCCTCACGGCGCTGATCAATTCGCTGGTGATCGCGGTGATAACGCTGGCGCCCAACTTCGGCGGTGTCTCCATCATCTACCGCTTCCTGGTGGGAAGCCTCTCGGATGTCCAGTGGGACGAGGTGCGTCTGGCGACACCGTGGACGATCGCCCTTCCGCTGGTAGTCCTGCTGGCGGGGCGCCCCTTGAACATCCTGAAGTTCGGCGACGAGGTAGCCGAGGGTCTGGGCGTCGGCGTGCGCCGCACCCGGGCGGTGCTCTTCGCTGCCGCGGTCATCCTGGTGGCGCCGGTGGTCGCCATCGCCGGCCCGATCGGCTTCATAGCGTTGGTCTCTCCCCACATCGTCCGCCGCCTGCTGCGAACATCCGACGCCCGAGTGGTGATGCCGGTGGCTGCCGTGACGGGGGCGGTGCTGGTTCTGGCGGCCGACACAGCCGCTCGACTCGTCCTGCATCCCCACGAGGTGGCGGTCGGACTGTGGACTGCTCTGTTCGGGGCCCCGGCGCTGCTGGTGTTGATGCACCGGGGCGTGTTCCGCAGGGGGCCGTCGGCATGACCGCCACAGCTGCCGGGCTCGCCCGACGGGAGGGGGTGGCCCGCTCAACCCTCCGCTATCGCCTGGCGGTCGCCGTGCTGGCCGCCGTGCTCGTGGCTCTCATGCTGCTCTACGTGATGTTGGGGCCGGTGCTGTTCTCTCCCGACCTGGTCCTCAAGGCCCTTGCCGGTCGACCCGAGGAGCCCCTGCACCGCATAGCCGTCCGGGAAGTGCGCCTGCCGCGAGCCTTGATGGCAGCGGTGGCCGGAGCGATGCTGTCGTCATCCGGAGCACTGCTCCAGTCGGTGCTCAGGAACCCGCTGGCGGCGCCGGCCACGGTCGGCATCACCCAGGGAGCGGTTCTGGGAGCCGTCCTCGCGCTGGTGCTCACTTTCGGCTCCGAAGGCGCGCTCGACGATCTCAACACCTTGGTTCCTCTGGCTGCGATGGCGGGGGGCCTCGCGGCCGGGGGCCTGGTGTATGGGCTCAGCTACCGGCGAGCGGGCGCCGACCCCCTGCGGCTCATCCTCACCGGGGTCGTTGTGGCGGCGGCCCTGTCGGCGGCGACCTCGTTTCTCGTGCTCGTGTCCGGCAGCCATACCGACTCGATCATCAGGTGGCTGGTGGGCTCGCTCAGCACCAGGACCTGGGAGCACCTGCGGTTCCTGGTTCCGGTGGCGGTGCTGGCCGTCCCGTTGGTGGTGGCTGCCGTGCCGGTGGGCAATGTCCTCCAGCTGGGAGACGCAACGGCGGGGAGTCTGGGCCTTCGGGCCGAACTCGCCCGGGCCGGCGTCCTCGCCGCCGCGGTGGTGCTGGCGGCCGGTGCCGTGTCCGTTGTCGGGGGGATCGCCTTCCTGGGCATGATGGGACCGCACCTGGCTCGGACCCTGGTCGGCTCGGATCTCCGTCGGCTGGTGGTTGGTTCAGCCCTGGTCGGCGCCATCATCCTGGTCGCCGCCGATCTGATGGCCCGGACGTTCTCGCTCGATTGGATCCCGCTCCTCAATGTGGAGACCGAGAGCGGGAGCCGCATACCGGTAGGTGCCTTCACCGCCCTGGTGGGTGCGCCCTTCTTCATCTGTCTGCTGAGGGCGCGAGCGTGACTGACAGGGAGCCGACCATCGATCATCCGTCGGTCGGGGTAGCCCGCGTCACGGCCGGCTATCGGGGCCACGAGGTGTCGCGGCGTCTCAGCCTGAGCATCGAGCAAGGCAGCAGGACAGCACTGGTGGGTCCCAACGGGTCGGGCAAGAGCACCATCCTCAAGACCCTGGCCCGGCTCATCAAGCCGCTGTCCGGTGCGGTCTATCTGAACGGCCGGGACATCAGCGGCCTTCCCACCCGCGAGGTCGCCCGCCGGATGGCGATTCTCCCCCAGGTTCACGAGGCGCCTCCCGAGCTCACCGTGCTGGAGCTGGTATCGCAAGGTCGATTCCCTCATGTCGGTGCGCTCAAGATGCTCCGCCACCAGGACGACGAAGCCGTCCGGGAAGCCATCCGGCTGACCCGTCTCGAGCACCTGATGGACCGTTCGGTGGACACCCTCTCGGGTGGGGAGCAGCAGCGAGCCTGGATGGCGCTGGCCCTCGCCCAGAAGACCGACCTGCTGCTCCTCGACGAGCCGACCACGTTCCTCGATGTCGGGCATCAGCTCGACCTGCTGGGGTTGGTGTCCCGCCTGAACCGGGAACACGGGGTCACCGTCGTGATGGTGCTGCATGATCTCAATCACGCCGCCCGGTTCGCTGATCGGATGATCGCGATCCTCGACGGCGAGGTTGTAGCCGACGGAACACCGGCCGAGGTGCTGACGCCGGGGCTGCTGCGGGAGTGCTTCGGGGTGGAGGCCTCGGTGATGGAGGACCCCTGGACCGGGGCACCGATGTGCATCCCTCACACGACGATCCCATCCGGCGACGTCGAGAGCGAGTGAGGCGCCGGGGGGCGGGGCGTCGGCCGTATATTCCGGCGGTTAGGGTCGATAGTCGCCCAAAACCACCGGAAATTGAGAGAGCGGCGAGGGCGGCGAGGCGATTTGTGGCATCGCCGCACAGGCCTACTGAAAGATCTGGGCTACCGGCGGTCCTCCGGCTCGCCTGCTGGGCCAGCGCCGGAGCCTCGCAGGTCCGTGAAGAAGTCGTGCAGCAGGGCGGCGCAGTCGTCGGCCCGCACCCACGGCACCACCTCGAACTCGTGGTTGAGCCGGGGGTCGGCGCCCAGGTTGTAGAGCGAGCCGAGGGCGCCGGCCTTGGGGTCGTCGGCACCGAACACGACTCGCGCCACCCGGGCCTGTTGGAGGGCGCCCGCGCACATTGCGCACGGTTCGAGCGTCACGGCCACTGTCGCTCCG
>JAPOQG010000015.1 GCA_026710865.1 Acidimicrobiaceae bacterium | reverse complement strand
TGGAGCCGGGCCACCTCCTCGGCGATGTCGGTCTCGGTCTCGGTGTCCCAGCGCCAGGTCGGGATGGTCACCTCCAGGTTGTACAGCTCGACGTTCGGATCGAAGCCAGCACGCTTCGCCCGGTCACCAACGGGAATCTCCGCAATTCGGCTGACCGTGGCGCCGAAGCCGATGGACCGCAGGTGGCCCGCCATCTGGTCCGCGCTGAGGCCGGTGCCGAGCAGGCTGTTGACCCTGGCGGCGCGCACCCGCAGCGGGCGGCGATCGGGCAGGTCGCCGCGCTCGTCGATCAGGCCGGGCGCCACCTCGGCACCATGCTGCGCGGCCAGCTGCACGAAGCGGTTCATGCAGCGCTCGACGCTGTAGCCCCAGTCGGCCCCTCGCCGGAAGCGGGTGGCGGCCTCGCTGGAGAGGTTCAGCCGCTTGGCCGTGCGCGAGATCGACGGCGGGTCCCACCAAGCCATCTCCACCAGCACGTCGGTGGTGCCGGCGTGGATCTCGGTGGACGCCCCGCCCATCACGCCGGCGATGCCGATCACGCCGTCGTCGCCGTCGGCGATGACGCCGTCACCAGCGGCGAGGCTGCGATGCACGCCGTCGAGGGTGGTGACGGTCTCGCCGTCGAGGGCCCGGCGCACCCGGATGCGGGATCGGCTCACCCGGCCCAGGTCGAAGGTGTGGCTGGGCTGGCCCAACTCGAGCATCACGTAGTTGGAGATGTCGACGATGAGGTTGATGGGACGCTGGCCCAGCGCGGTCAGCCGGTTGGCCATCCACGGCGGAGACGAACCCGCCCCGACGTTGCGCAGCACCCGCCCGACAAAGCGGCCGCACAGCGTGGGGTCGACGATCTCCACCGCGACCGACTCTGCGATGTCACCGCCGGAGGCGTCCGTGGACCAGTCGGGCGGCTCGAAGGCCACCCCCAGCCCGGCCGCGAGGTCGCGGGCCACGCCCATCACCGACAGGGCGTCGGGCCGGTTGGCGCCGACCTCGAGGTCCCAGAGCACGTCGGGCTCCAGGCCGAGAGCCTCGGCCAGGGGCGTGCCCGGCCCGGCGCCGGCGGCGATCCGGTCGTTGAGGATCATGATTCCGTCGGCGTCGCCGCCCATCTCCAGCTCGATCTCCGAGCAGCACATGCCCTCGGAGGCCTGGCCCCGCAGCTTGCGGCGGGCGATCTGCAGCCCGCCCGGCAGCACCGTGCCCACCCGGGCCACCGGCACCACGTCGCCGACGGCCATGTTGAACGCCCCGCAGCACACCTGCAGGGTCGTGCCCGAGCCGTCGTCGACATCGACGAGCTGGATCCGGTCGGCGTCGGGATGGGGCCGCAGCGCCAGCACCCGGCCCAGCACGACGCTGTCGGGCACCGAGCCGGTGACGGTCATCTCCTCCACCGTCAGTCCCAGCGCGGTGAGCACGTCGCTGATCGCAGCCGGATCACCCTCGATACCGGGCGCGAACTCCCGGAGCCACGACAGCAGCACCTTCATCGCGGGCTCCCCTGCACCGCCGGCCCTCCCATCAGAACTGGCTCAGGCGCGCCGGCCCCCTGAGCGCCCGGACTCCCGTCCCGCTGGCCCGGGCGGGCCCCGGCGGCCGGCACTGTCGCTCTCATCAGAACTGCCTCAGGAAGCGAGTGTCGCTGTTGACGAACTCGCGGATGTCGTCGATCTCGTGGCGCATCACCGCCAGACGGTCGATCCCGAAGCCGAAGGCGAAGCCCTGCCACTCCTCAGGGTCGATGCCGCAGTTGCTCAGCACGTTGGGGTGGACCATCCCGCAGCCGCCGAGCTCCAGCCACGATCCGTCGGGCCGGGAGATGTCGAACTCGGCCGACGGCTCAGTGAACGGGAAGTAGGACGGGCGCAGCCGGCTCTTGACCTCCCTGCCGAAGAAGGCCCTGACGAACTCGTCGATGGTGCCCGCGAGGTCGCCCATGGTGATGTTGCGGTCCACGGCCAGCCCCTCGATCTGGTTGAAGGCCGGCAGGTGGGTGGCGTCGGCGGTGTCGGTCCGGAAGGTCCGTCCCGGCGCCACGATGTACACGGGCGGCTTGCGCACCTCCATCACCCTGATCTGGACCGGGGACGTGTGAGATCGCAGCATCACCTCCTCGGGCTCGCCGAGGTTCACGAAGATTGTGTCGAAGCTGCCCCGGGCCGGATGCCAGTCGGGGATGTTGAGGGCTTCGAAGTTGTACCAGGCGCTCTCCACCTCGGGGCCCTCGGCGACGGTGTAGCCCATGCCGACGAACACGTCCTCGAGGCGGTCGCGGGCCTGCGTCACCGGATGCAGGCGGCCGCGCCTGAGCGGCACGGTCTGGGGAAGCCGTTCGGTGAGATCGAGCCGCTCGGCCGCGTAGCGCTCGTCGCGGTCGGCGGCTGCGAGACGCTCGCGGGCCGCGGCGGCCGCGGCCTCCACCCGGGCCCGGGCCGCGTTCAGCCGGCGACCGGCGGCAGCCCGCTCGCCGGAGTCGAGATCGCCGAGGTGGCGCTTGGCGTCGGCGAAGCGCGAGCGCCGCCCCAGCAGCTCCCGCTCGATGCCGGACACGGCGTCAAGATCAGCGGCCGCAGCGAGGCGCTCCTCGGCCTCGGCGGCGGCCTGCTCGTAGCCCTCGATCACCCGAGCAAGGCTAGAGCCCGCCGACCCTCGCCGGGCCGGATGTCACGGCCTGCGGCGATATTCGAAGGCCAGCAGGGTGGCGGCCATGGCGACGTTGAGGGATTCGGCACCGCCCGCCATCGGGATCCTGACCCGCCGGTCCACATGCTGGAGGAGCGATGGATCCAGCCCCTGCGACTCCGAGCCCAGCACGAGGGCCACGGGTCCGCTCCCACGAGCGAGTACGCCCGAATCGTGGGGCTCCCCCTCGCTCGGGTCAGCGGCCACCACCCGCGTGCCGGCGGCTCGCAGTACCTCCAGCGCGGCACCGGCGCCTGATTCGGAGACCACCGGCACCCGCAGCACCGAGCCGGCCGAGGCCCTCACCGCCTTGGGTGACCACGGATCGGCGCCGCCGGCCACCACGACGCAGCGTGCCCCGCAGGCCTCGGCCGAGCGGATGATGGTGCCGACGTTGCCGGGATCGGAGACACCGGCGAGCACCAGCACAAGGTCGTCCTGTGACACCGACTCCGGCAGGCGGGCCCGCGGCTTGCCCACCAGCGCCAGCATCGGCTGGGGGCTCTTGGCGGGAGCCACCGAGTCGAAGGCCCGCTCCGACAGCACCAACACCTCGGTGCCAGAACCGAGACGGGACACCACCTCCTGTGCGGCCGCGTTGCCAGCCGCCGATTCGGGAACGGCCACGACCGAAGGCTCGATGCCGGCCGCCAGGGCCTCCGAGACGGTGCGCGGCCCTTCCAGCACGGCAGTGGCGTCGCCCGGCGCGCGCCGGCGCACGAGGCGCCGCAGCTCGACGACCCGCCGATGGCGCGGCCCGAGCGCGGCAGGTGCGCTCATACTGGCCGCCTCTCAAGCTGCGGTCCGAGCCGCCGCGGATTCGGATCGCCGGACCGCATGTGGCACAGCCCGAGCCGCTGCCGATTCAGATCACCGGCCCGCTTGTGGCGCGGTCCGAGCGGTTGGGGTCCGGTCAGCTGGCCTGAGCGGCTGCGCTGATAGCTGAGAGTCCGTCGCGTCGCAGGGGTGTCATTCCCGCTCTTGTTCGCTGCGCTCACGGGCCGCTCGGGCCACGGCCTCGCGCCGTATGGGCCGCGTTGCTCCGCCTATTCGCTCGGCCTCTGGGCCTGGGCCTGGGACGCCGCGGCCTCGGTGGCTGTCTCGACCAGCGCGGAGAATGCGTCGGGGTCGTTGACGGCCAGGTCGGCCAGGATCTTGCGGTCGACCTCGATTCCGGCTGCCTTCAGGCCGGCGATGAAGCGGCTGTAGGAGGTTCCCCGCTGGCGGCACGCCGCGTTGATCCGCTGGATCCAGAGCCGGCGGAAATCGTTCTTGCGGGCCCTGCGGTCCCGGAACGCGTAGTTGCCGGAGTGCATGAGCTGCTCGTTGGCGGCCCGCCACGAACGGGACTTGTTGCCGTAGTAGCCCCGGGCCCGCGAGAGAACCTCCCGGCGGCGGCGCCTGGACTGGGCGGGTCGCTTCACTCTCGACATCGTCGTGTCTCCTTGATGGGGCTCGCGTCGGCTACACGCCTAGGTCGCGCAGCATCCGCTTGTCCGACGAGGACACTTCGGCGGGAGCCCGGAGCTGGCGCTTGCGCTTGGGGGACTTCTTCTCGAGGATGTGGTTCTTGTTGATCCGGCGGCGCCGCAGCTTGCCGGAGCCGGTACGCCGGAAGCGCTTGGCCGCACCCCGGTGGGTCTTCATCTTGGGCATGGCCGGCTCTCGATCCTTCCGGTGACTGACTTGGGAGTGCTGGTGCTCGCGGCGGTGTGCGTGCGAGGCGGTGACGGCTTCAGTCGGTGGCGCCGGGCGGGGGCGGCTCGGCGGCCGCCATCGCAGCCTCGGCCTCCAGCCTACGGCGGTGCCGGGCCTGCGCCTGCTTGTCGGGCGCGAGCACCATCACCATGTTGCGACCGTCCTGGCGGGGCTGGAACTCCACCTTGCCGACGTGCTCCACGGTCGCGGCCACATCGTCGAGGATCTTCTTGCCCAGCTCGGGATGCTGGACCTCCCTGCCCCGGAACATGATCGTGACCTTGACCTTGTTGCCCTCGCCCAGGAACTTCTCGACTCTGCGGGTCTTGGTGTCGAAGTCGCCCCGGCCGATCTTGGGCCGGTACTTCATCTCCTTGACCATCACGCTGGACGACTTGCGGCGGGACTCCTTGGCCCGCTGGGCCGCCTCGTACTTGAACTTGCCGTAGTCCATGATGCGGCAGACGGGCGGGTTGGCCGACTCCGCCACCTCGACGAGATCGCGTCCTGCGGCCCGGGCCAGGTTCAGCGCCTCCTGAAGCGTCCTGATGCCGATCTGCTGACCATCCTCGCCCACGAGGCGCACCTCGGTGGCTCGGATCTGGTCGTTGATGTTGGGCTCGTCGCCTGGCGGTGCTATCGCCGTTCACTCCTCGTGAGCACGGAACCTCCGTATTCGGGCGGAACGCACCGGCCGCGACCGGGACGCTGGTCCGCTGGATTGACCCCGGTAGGGTAGCAGCCGGTCGCGGCAAGCGGCCAAGATCAGTAGCTGGCCGCGAACCGGGAGGCGTTCGGATGAGCACGCTGTGGA
This sequence comes from Acidimicrobiaceae bacterium, assembly GCA_026710865.1. GTDB lineage: Bacteria > Actinomycetota > Acidimicrobiia > Acidimicrobiales > Aldehydirespiratoraceae > Aldehydirespirator. Next base: position 45,574 of record JAPOQG010000015.1, on the reverse strand, counting down.
CACCCGGCGGGGAGGTCCCCGTCGACGACCGCCCCTCGACTGCCGGTCCCTCCGGCTCCTCCGCGGCCGACGCTGCTGCCGAGGCGCCCGAGGGTTTCGATCTCGACAGCCTGTCCCCCGAGGAGCGCGAGCAGGCCGAGCAGTACATACGGGAGCTGGCCGAGTCCCGGGAGCGGCTCAAGTCGGTGCCCGCATCGGTGGTGGTGGCCAACCACGCCATGGGCCTCTACGAGCTGGCCGCCCTGCACCTGGCCGACCAGCCGCCGAACCTCACTGAGGCGACGGTGGCCATCGACGCCCTCGGAGCGCTGCTCGACGGGATGAAGGGCCGGCTCGGCGAGCCCGAGGCCACCCTGCGCGAGGCCATGTCGCAGATCCAACTGGCCTTCGTCCAGCTCAAGAAGCGCCCCCAGGACCCAGCTACCACCGAATCTGGCGACGGCGACTCAGACGACGACCCCGCCGCCTGACCGCGGCCGCCGGTCAGCAGGCCGAGCGATTCGTTCCTCGCCTGGAGATCACCAGTCCGACCACGACGCCGATAGCAGCTCCGACGGCCGCCCCCACGCCCGGATCCCCGAAGATGGCACCCACACCTGCACCGCCACCCGCGCCCACGCCGATCGCAGGCCCGACTCCGAACTTCAACCATCTCATGGCAAGGCCCCCTAGGGGACGATCTTGGAGATCGGCATTTCTACTATGTCGGTGGCGCCCAGGTCGCGCAGGGCGGGGATCAGGATGTTGATCTCGCTGCGGGGCACGACCGTCTCCACCGCGTAGCCCGCGCCCCGGAACAGCTCGTTGACGGTGGGTGCCTTCATGGACGGCAGGATCTCGATCACATCGTCGAGCGCGTCAGTGCCCACGTTGAGCTTCACCAGCACCTTGCCCCTGGCCTCCAGCACGCCCTGCAGCAGCGTGAAGATCTGGCCCATGGCGTGGCGCTTGTCGGCGTCGGCCGCTGCCGCGGGGTTGGCGATCAGCTCGGTGTAGGAGGTCAGCAGGGTGTCGATGATGCGCAGCCCCGCTGCCCGCAGAGCCCGCCCGGTCTCGGTGATCTCGACCACCGCATCCACGATGTCGGGCACCTTGGCCTCGGTGGCGCCGTAGCTCAGCGCGATCTGGGCCTCGATGCCGGCACTCTCGAAGAACCGCCGGGTCATCTCCGGGTACTCGGTCGAGACCCGCACGCCCTGCGGAAGGTCGCCGACACTCTGGTAGGGCGAGTCTCCGGCCACGGCCAGCACGACCCGGATCGGCAGCGACGTCGCCTTGGAGTACTGCAGCTCGCCGAGGGTGACCACATCGCTGCCGGTCTCGGTGACCCAGTCCCGGCCGGTGATGCCGATGTCGAAGAGGCCGTCGGCGATGTAGACGGGGATCTCCTGTGGTCGCAGGATCCTCACGTCGCTGATGCGGGGGTCGGCGATCGTGGCGCTGTAGGCCACGTTCGAGGATCGCCGCACGGGCAGGTCGGCGGCCTCGAACAGCTCGAGTGTGGCCTTCTCCAGCGATCCCTTGGGAAGAACGAGCTTGAGCATCCGCGTTTCCTTGAGCCTCTGACGACGGCGCTGAGGCTACCGGCGTGCGGGACGAGCGCTTCCTCGCAGGGTCCCTTCAGGCAGCATCGGTGACGGCCACGTCGATGCGCACATCGGGTCCCAGGCGCTCCACCGCGGTGATCGAGCCCCGCACGATGTCGTGTATGGACTGGGCTCCCGGTCCCGACAGTATGGGCGCCCCGTCGTCGCCTCCGAACAGGGCCGGCGCCAGATACACGACGAAGCTGTCGACGAGCCCGGCCCGCACGAACGCGCCCGCCGCCGCCGGGCCACCCTCGATGAGAGCCTGAGTGGCGCCGTCGGCACCCAGCCGGACCACCAGATCGTCGAGGGGACCCTCCCATTGCAGGCACGGATGGATCCGAGCCCCCCTCGCAGCCGACCCCACCACCACCCGTCGGGGCTGGACCACCCCGTTGGGCTCACGGCCGTCGCTCCAGACCCGGCCACCGGGCGGGGTCCAGTGGCGCACGGTGAGGCTGGGGTCGTCGGCGCGCACCGTGCCCGCGCCCACGATCACCGCGTCCGAGAAGGCCCGCAGGCGGTGAGCGTCGGTGCGGGCCTCCAGCGATGTGATCCATTGCGAGGTTCCGTCGGGGGCCGCGGTGCGGCCGTCGATGCTGGCCGCGAGCTTGGCCACCATCCAGGGACGGCCCGTGCGCCGGTGGTGCAGGTACGCCAGGAGCTGGCGCTCGACCTCGGCCTGCCGTACCCCGACCTGCACCTCGACTCCCTCCGACTGCAGCCTGGCTACGCCGGCGCCCGAGACCGCGGGGTCGGGGTCGAGCACGGCAATGACCGCCCGGCGTATGCCGGCCTCGATGATCGCGTCGGTGCAGGGGCCGGTGCGGCCCCGATGATCACACGGCTCGAGCGTCGTTATGAGGGTGGCGCCCTGGGCTGCCGCGCCCGCTGAGGTCAGGGCATGGCGCTCGGCGTGGGGACCGCCGGGTGGGCTGGTCGCCCCGGTGAAGGCGCTTCCGTCGGGGGCTATCACCACGCAGCCGACCCACGGATTGGGGCTGGTGAGGTGGCGCACCGCGGCAGCGGCCTCGATGGCCTTGTCCATGGCCCCCTCCCAGCGGCCGCCCTCACGGCTATCGGGCGCGGTCACGGTGCGGGGCTTGGCGGTCCGCTCAGCAGGGGTCACGGACTCGGGGGCCGGCTCACCCGCCGTGAGGATGAGGGTCGTAGTTGTCGACGAGCAGCCGCACGGCATGGCCGACCACGTCGATGACGGCGTCGACGGTCTCCACGCAGCCCTTGGAGGAGCCGGGGGTGTTCAGGACCAGCGCGGTGCCGAGCGTTCCTGCGACCCCGCGCGACAGGCGACCCAGAGGGTTGACCAGGCGCATGGCTTCGGCCAGTCCCGGCGCCTCCCGGTCGATCACGGCCCTGGTTCCCTCCGGGGTGGAGTCCCGGGGCCCGAAACCGGTGCCGCCGGTGGTGACGATCAGTCCGTGGAAGCCGTCGGCCAGCCGTCGCAGCTCAGCCGCGACCGAGTCGACGCCGTCGGCGATGGCGGCTCGCTCGACCACGCGCCACCCGGCCCCGGTGAGGTAGTCCTCCAGCGCCTCGCCGCTGCGGTCCTGCCGGGTGCCCTGCACCACACCGTCGGACACGGTCAGCACCTTGGCCTCCAGTCCGGAATGGCCGTCGCCAGAACCCTTCCCCACGGCACCGACCTTATCCACAGGCGCCTGCTCAGGAGGAACTGGCAGCCGCCAGCCCCAAGAACGGACGCCACCGCTGCCAATTCAGCCCGATCCCCCGCTCCCCGACGAACTGGCAGCCACCGGTGCCAAGAACGGACCCCACGGCTGCCATTTCATGCCCGGCGCCAGCGGAACAGGGCCATGCCGTCGTGGTCGGCGCCCGGCAGGAGCAGGGCTCCGTCGCCGTGGGGCACCCACAGCTCCGAGGGAGGCGGCAGCGATTCCAGGCCGCCGTCCTCGGTGACGTTCGCCGCGACCTGCAGGGTCTCTGTCGCGGTGAGCGTGCAGACGCTGTACACCAGTTGCCCGCCCGGGCGCACCAGATCGACGGCCGCGTCGAGCAGCCCGGTCTGCAGTTCGGCCAGGCGGGCGATCGACGAGGGCTCGATCCGCCAGCGGGCGTCGGGCCGTCTCCTCAGCGTCCCCAGACCGCTGCACGGTGCGTCCACCAGCACGGCGTCGAAGCTGCCGGGTCGTAGGGGCGGCTGCCGGCCGTCGGCGGCCAGTACGTGCATCTGGTCGGCGTCCAGCGACGCCCGGTTGGCCTTCAGCAAGCCGATCCGCCCCAGGTGCGAGTCGCAGGCGACCACCCGGGCGCCGAGCGCGGCCAGCGCGGTGGCCTTGCCGCCCGGCGCGGCGCACACGTCGGCCACCAGATCGCCGGCCTGCACGTCGATGGCGTCGACCACCATCTGCGAGCTCAGGTCCTGCACGTAGCCGTCCTCGCGGCGGTGCACGGGCGCGGGGGTGTTCATCGACTCCAGCACGCCCATGGCGGGGGCGCGGCCGAGATCGCTGACCAGGGTCTCCACGATCCAGTCGGGATAGCTCAACCGGGTGGCGTCGTCGGGCCAGTCCGGAGTCCCGGCCTCGGCCACCCGCCGCAGGACTGCGTTGACCAGCCCCCGGTGGCTGCGGGGCGCGGCCGCGACGGTGGCCGACACCGCCGCGTAGGCCGGGGTGCCCAACTCGATGATCTGGTGGGCGCCCAGCCGGAGCGCGGCCCGGACCCGCGGCGGCGGGGGTGTCTGCAGGAAGGCGTCCAGCGCCCAGTCCAGGGCCCGGCGGCGCCGGGTGACACCGTAGACCAGCTCTGTGGCGAAGGCCCGGTCGCGCTCGTCGAGGCCGGTCCGGGCCAGAGCGGCCGGAAGGGTCACGTTGGCGTAGGCGCCATCGGCATCGACTCGCACCAGCACGTCGAGCGCCACCCTGCGGGCGTCCTCAGTCACTTGCCGCCCGTCGTGGAGGCGCCATCGCGGCGACCGGGCCGGTTCACGCGTCGAAACGCTGGCCGTCGGCGATACGGGCGCCGTTGATCCAGTCGCGGGCCGATACCGCGGGCCGCCCCTCCGACTGCACGGTCACCAGCATCAGCGCGCCGCGGCCGGTGGCAACCTGCACCGCCGACCTGTTGCCCGACCCCAGCACCTGCCAGATCGTGCCTGCGGCCTTGGAGTCGCCAGAACCGGAGTCGGCACCGGAGTCGCCAGAACCGTCAGCACCGGAGTCGGCGGCACCGGCCGCCGGCTCGGCCTCCAGGATCTTCAACCGCCGATTGCCGAGAGTCGTCCATGCGCCCCCTACCCGCACCAGCCGCAGGACATGCTCGGCCGGGGCGGACCAGTCGATGCGGAGGTCCTCTGGGCTGATCTTGTCGGCCCAGGTCGTCTCTCCCGTTTGCGGCACCGGCTCGCCGAAGCCCTCGGCGAGGGCGCCCAGCAGCAGCCCGATGCCCAGTTCGCAGAGCCGGGTCCGCAACTCGTCGGCCGTCTCGTGCGGCCCGATCTCGGTGGACGCGCGGCGGTACACGGCACCGGTGTCGATCTCTGAGGCCACGTCCATGAGGCACACCCCGGCCTCGGCGTCGCCGGCCATGATGGCCCGCTCCACCGGCGCCGCCCCGCGCCACCGGGGCAGCGCCGAGAAGTGCAGGTTCACCGTGGGGCGCGGCTCGAGGACGTCTTCGGGTATGAACTCGCCGTAGGCGACGACCACGCCCAGGTCGGCCTCTACCCCGACCGCGTCATCAAGGTCGTAGGTGACCTCCAGGCCCAGATCCGCGGCTGCGTCCTCCACCGGCGAGGGCGTCGGCGCCTGGCGCCGTCCCCGCCGCTTCGGGGGCCGGGTGACCACCAGCACCACGTCGTGCCCGGCGCCGCACAGCGCACGCAGCGGCGCCACCGCCACCTCCGGGGTGCCGAAGTAGACGACGCGCCAGCCGGAGGCCGACGTCGCCGTCACAGCAGACGCAGACCGCCCGAGGGCCCGTCGCCTCCGGTGTCCGCCGGCCGGGACGAGGGTGTCGAGCCGGCTCCGACCCCCATCTCGCGCAGCGTTCGCAGGGCAGCCTTGCGGGTGGAGTCGTCGAGGCGCTCGATCAGCAGGGTGCCGTCGAGATGGTCGAGCTCGTGCTGGAACAGCCGGGCCTCGAGCTCGTCAGCCTCCACCGAGACCTCGTTGCCGTCGAGGTTCCGGCCCACGATGTGGACCTCCTTGGGCCTCACGATCTCCCAGGTCAGCCCGGGCACCGACAGGCACCCCTCGTCGTAGGCCCACTCGCCGTCGGACTCGACGATGTGCGGGTTGACGATGGTTCGTGGTCCGTCGCCCATGTCCCATACGAACAGGCGCTTCTGCACCCCCACCTGGGGAGCGGCCAGACCGATGCCGTCCGCGCTGTACATGGTCTCGACCATCCCCTCGACGATCCGCACCAAGGTGGAATCGACGTCGTCGATCTCAGCGGCGCGGCGGCGCAGCACGGGGTCGCCGATGATGCGTATGTCGTAGGGGGCCACTGCCGTCGAGGCTACCGTCGCGACATGGCCGATCCCGCTGCCCAGCCCGCTGGCGGCCAGTACTTCGAGGCCGAGCCTGCCGTCGTGTCCTCGCCCCGGACCCTGGTGGTGGACATCGACGGGATGCAGCTGAGCTTCACGACCGATTCGGGAGTGTTCTCGCCCGACGGGCTGGATGCGGGCACCCGGCTGCTGCTGGCGGAGGCGCCGGCGATGACAGCCGGCGAGCCGCAGGTGCTCGACCTGGGCTGCGGCTGGGGCCCGATCGCCTGCGTCGCAGCCCTGCGCTCCCCCACCGTCGAGATGCTGGCGGTGGACGTGAACGAGCGGGCTCTGGCTCTCACCGCTCAGAACGCCGCAGCCAACGGTGCGGCCAACGTGACCGTGGGCCACCCCGACGATGTGGACCCCGACCGACGCTTCGACCGCATCCTGTGCAATCCCCCGATCCGCATCGGCAAGCCGGCCCTGCACGAGCTGCTGGCCACATGGCTGGACCGGCTCGCGCCCGGCGGGCGGGCCCATCTGGTTGTGCAACGTCACCTGGGCAGCGACTCGCTGGCCCGGTGGCTGGCCGAGCGGGGCCACCGCGTCACCCGGCTGGTGTCCAAGAGGGGCTACCGGCTCCTGGAAGTGCACGCCCGTCCGCGATTCTTGATGTAGTTGTTCCCCTCTCGTGGGGTCGACTACATCGAGAACCGATCCCGCATGGCATTCAGACCCGCAGCGGGTCCACTTCGACCCGCAGGCGCTCGGCTGGACGGGGGATGCGGCCCAGCAGGCCCAGAAGCGGCTCATGTGACGGGGCGCGAAGCAGGAACTGGCCGTCCCACGGGCCCCGGACGCTCACCGCCGGGCCGGCCGCTTCACACAACGCCTCGATGAAGGCCTCCGCGCCCGGGCCGGAGACCTTGGCTTGGGCGCCGTAGGGCGGCAGGCCCAGTTCCTGGCGGCGCTCACGCTCGACGGAGGCCACGATCGACGGATCGGCCAGCATCGCCGCTCGTACAACCGGATGATCGGGCTGGCGGGTCTGGACCACCAAGCGGCCCCCGTCGCGGCGCCCACCCACCAGCCGGGCAGCGCGGGCCAGCAGCGCCAACGCCTGCTCCGAGGCCCGCTGTCGCGGCGCCAGCAGCTCCTGGTCGAAGTCCAGGAACACCGCCGCGGCCGCCGACTGCAGGCGCCACAGCACAGCCTCGGTGCCGACCACGATCCGCTCGGTGCCCAACCTGTCGGAATCCGCGGTCAGCTCCCCCACCGGCTCTCCGGTGAGCGCAGCAAGGTCCTCCCGGGCCCGGGTGACCCCCATGCGCAGATTGCGCAACACGGTCGAGCCGCACCGGGCGCACACCACCGGCCGGCGCTCGCTGCCGTCGGCGGCCACCAGCTCCTCGTCGGCGAGCCTCATCGGCAGCCGCCCGTCGGTGGTGCGGAGCAGCTCGCCGCAGGCCTTGCATGCCAGCAGCCGGCCGCGGCCCTTGCGGTTCAGAACGATTGCGACCCTGCCTCCGGCCCGGTCCAGGCGATCGCGCAGGCCCGCGGCGAACAGGCCACCCCGGACCGGGTCGTCGAGACGGCGATCCAGCACGTCGACGATCGGCCAACCATCCCGCTCGGCCACCCGCCCCACCGTCCTCAGCTCACCCGCCTCCAGCGCCTCCAGCGTCGGCGCCGGCGACACCAGCACGGCCGGCGCCCCGACTCTTCGGGCGCGCTCCAGGGCCACGTCGCGGGCATGCCATGTGGGCGTCCGCTCGCTCCGGAGACTCTCGGAGTGCTCGTCGAGCACCACGACCGCAGACAGGCGCGGCATGGGCAGCCACACCGCGGTCAGTGTGCCGACCACGGTTGCGCCGGCGGCGGCAACGGCCCAGTCGTCGGAGCCCACCGCGACCCGGACCCCCCGACTCCCCAGATCGGCCGCAAGCCGGCGGGCGTCAGCCGGCGTAGGAACCACGATCAGCGAGTCACCCCGCCGTGCGGCCGCCCGAGCCACCGCCGTACCGCTGTCAGCGGGCGGGCACCGCAGAGTGGTCACGGAACCGGAGCGGCCGAACAAGTCGTCGTACCTCTGGAGGGGGCCGCCGCCCGCAACCGCGACCTGCCGACTTCGCTCCTGCCGCCCACCGCCTCGGTCGTCGGGCCGCGGCACACCGTCACCAGAGCGTGAGACCGTTCGAGCCCCAGCCGGGTGGGTCACGACGCGGGGCGGCGACGCGGCGCGCAGCAGATGCACCGTGCGACCGGCCCACCGCCACGCGGCCCAGCGGGCCAGGCTCACCACATCGGCGGGCGGACCCATGCCGGTGAGCTTGGTCAGCGGCTTGAGCCCGACGTCCGCCAACGGCTCGACCCCGACCTCGGTGATCCAGCCCCGCATCGGGCGCCCGCGCAGGGTGATGCGCACGATCGAGCCCACCGCCAGCCGGTCGGCGCGACCGTCGGCATGCCACGCATCGGGAACGGCGTAGTAGAGATCCTTGTCGAATTGCACCATGTCGGGCACCACCCGCACTACGAGCACCGGGGCGACACTCCGAGCGGACTCCACCGCAGAGTCGCCGGGCGCCGCCTGCTCGGGCCCCTCGTCAGGATCCGCCGCGGGAGCGGCCTGCTCGGGCCCCTCGTCAGGATCCGCCGCGGGCGCGACGGGCACCGGACGCTCCTCCGGCGGCTCCTCGAAGGAGAGCCGGCCCTGACTTCCGGGGCTCAGAGGCCGAGAGCCGACTTCAGATCGGCCAAGCGGTCTGTTCGCTCCCAATTGAACAGTTCGTCGCGGTTGAGCATGCGGCCAGAAGACTGGCTGGCGGTGGTAGCGCTGCGGCCGGTCCTGTCCCAACTGAACAGCCCCTCTGAGTCGAGTTGGCCGAAGTGCCCGTAGCAGGCGGTCGGCGAGTAGACCGGCTTGAGCAGGCCCAGATCCCGCACAATGGCCGCAGGGCGCAGATCGAACACCTCGCGTATGGCCTCGACGACGCGGGCCCGGTCCACCGTCTCAGTGCCGAACGTCTCAACCATCAGTGACAGCGGCTCGGCCATGCCGATGGCGTAGGCCACCTGAAGCTCGCACCGCGACGCGGCCCCCGCGGCCACGACGTGCTTGGCCACCCACCGCGCCGCGTATGCCGCGGAGCGGTCGACCTTGGAGGGGTCCTTGCCCGAGAAGGCGCCGCCGCCGTGGCGGGCCATGCCCCCGTAGGTGTCGACGATGATCTTGCGGCCGGTGAGGCCGGCATCGCCCTTGGGCCCGCCGGTCTCGAACTTGCCTGTCGGATTGACGATCACCTTGTAGGCGTCATCGACGAACTGCGGGCACTGCTCGGCGATTACCGGCTCGATGATCTGCTCAGTGACGTCGGGGAGGATCATCCTGTCGCGGTCGATGCCGGGCCCGTGCTGGGTCGACACCAGCACGGTGCGCAACCGTACGGGCCGGCTGCCCTCGTACTCCAGGGTCACCTGGGTCTTGCCGTCGGGCCGCAGGTACGGGATCGTTCCGGCCCGGCGCACCTGGGCATGGCGCTCGGCCAGCCGGTGGGCGAGATGGATCGGAAGCGGCATGCCGACGTCGGTCTCGTCGCAGGCGTAGCCGAACATCATCCCCTGGTCGCCTGCACCCTGATCGTCGGGATTCTCATCCCGGCGATCCACGCCGAGGGCGATGTCGGGCGACTGGTCGCCGATCGCGACCACGACGCCGCAGGTGTCTCCGTCGAAGCCGAAGGCGGCGTCGTTGTAGCCCACGGCGCAGATGGTGCGCCGGACGATGTTGGGGATCTCCACGTAGGCCTCGGTGCGGATCTCGCCCGCTACAACCGCCAAGCCGGTGGTGACCAGCGTCTCGCAGGCGACCCGGCTCGCGGGATCGGCGTCGAGCAGGGCGTCGAGGATGGAGTCTGAGATCTGGTCGGCCAGCTTGTCGGGATGGCCCTCGGTCACCGACTCCGAGGTGAAGGTCCAGGTGTCCACGGCCGCTCCCTGCTGTCCTAGGTGTCGTGATCGCCGACAGGGCGGCCATCGACGGAGCCCATGAGCGAGACGACCATGTCGAGCACCGCCCGGGCCGCCTCGCGCTTGGTGGTCAGCGGCACATGGTGGCGGGCGCCGTCGGCGGTGAACATCACGATCTCGTTGGTGTCGTGGGCGAAGCCGACATGCTGCTTGGAGACGTCGTTGGCCACGATCACATCGAGATTCTTGCTGCGCAGCTTGGCGAGGGCGTTCGACTCGATGTCCTCGGTCTCGGCCGCGAATCCGACGAGCACCTGACCGGGTCCCTTCGACGCGCCCAGAGCGGACAGGATGTCGGCCGTGGGCTCCAGCTGCACCGCGGGCACGCCCCGGTCCTTCTTGAGCTTGGTGCCCGAGGGTTGTGCGGGGCGGAAGTCGGCGACGGCCGCCGCCATCACCACCACATCGGCGAGCCGCGCCTCGAGCTCCACCGCGGCGGCCATCTCAGCCGCCGTCTCCACGGCCACCACCCGGGCCGTCGCCGGGGCCCGCTCGCTCTGCGTGGTCACCAGGACCACCTCCGCGCCGCGGGCCGCGGCCTCCTCGGCGATGGCCGCGCCCTGCTTGCCCGAGGACCGGTTGCCGACGAAGCGCACCGCGTCGATCGGCTCGCGGGTCCCGCCCGAGGTGACCAGCACCCGGGAACCGGCCAGATCGGGAACGGTCAGCACGGCCTCCACCGCGGCAACGATCTCCTCCGGCTCGGACATGCGGCCGGGCCCGGAGTCACCTCCCGCCAGCGGCCCCTCGGCAGGACCCACAATGGCGACCCCTCGCTGCGCGAGCACGGCCAGGTTCTCCTGCACCGACGGCTGCTCCCACATCTCGGTGTGCATCGCCGGCGCCAGCACCACCGGCGCGCGGGTGGCCAGCAGGGTGGCCGTCAGCACGTCGCCGGAGCGGCCGGCGCGCAGATCCGATACCAGCCGGGCAGTGGCAGGGCACACGACCACGGCGTCGGCCCGCCGGCCCGCCGCGGTGTGCGGGATCGGTCCGGACCGGTCGTTCCAGAGCGAGGTGACCGCCGGCTCCGACGCCAGAGCCGAGAATGTGGTCTCCCCCACCATCCGCAGCGCGCCTGCCGTGAGCACCGGCACGACATGGGCCCCCTCGCCGACCAGCCGACGGCACACCTCGGCGGCCTTGTAGGCCGCTATGCCGCCGGTCACGCCGAGCACCACGCAGCGGCCGTTGAGCGCGCTCATACTGCCGCTCGGCCTCTTGTCAGGCGCCGGCGTCGCCGGCAGTTTCCGGGGAGTCACCCCCAGCGCCGCCCTGCTCCGGGGCGCTCACATCCTGAAGGCGGGCTCCCTCGAACGAACCGGTCCCGTCGGCCGGCGGTTCGGCGTCGGGGGCTACCTCGACCGCCTCGATCTTGCCGGATGCGACCTCCTCGAGGGCGATCGACAGCGGCTTGGATGAAGTGGAGACCACCTGGGGCGGCACGGAGGCACCGATGCCCCCGCCGAGCTGACCGAAGTAGTTGGTGATCTCGCGGCTGCGCAGCGCGGCCAGGGTGACCAGCACGAACTTGGACTCGGTCCGCTCGAGCAGGTCCTCGATGGCAGGTGTCATCATCGTGTCGTAGCCGTGGGCCATGGCGCGCTCCGCTGGATCGGCCGACTAGGGAAGCCTCACGCTACCAGCGGCACCGGGAGTTCCGGGCGGATTGACCGGAGCCGCGATCGAGCCGCGGCGGTCAGGTTCGCGCCGAGATCGACCGGCGCCGCGCCCGGTCCGAGGCGATGATGCCCTCGATCGCCTCCACGGCCCGGATCAAGTCGTCGTTCACGACTATCTCGTAGCCCATCTTGAGAGCCTCGGCCCGCTCGGAGGCGGTCTTCTTCATCCGGCGAGCGATGGTCTCGGGATCGTCGCCCCTGAGCTCGAGCCGGGCCCGCTGATGCTCAGGGCTGGGCGCGTCGACGAAGACCAGCAGGGCACCGGGCAGCAGTCCCTGAACCTGGCACCCCCCGCGCACGTCGATCTCGAGCAGCACGTCGGCTCCCTCGGGAGGGTCCGGAACCGGGGTGCCCTGCAGGTAGTCGAGGAACTCCACCCACTCGAGGAAGCCACCGGCCGCGATGGCGGCCTCGAAGGTGGCGCGGTCCACGAACCGGTAGGCGTCGGCCGGCTCTGAGGGCCGGCGGGGACGGGTGGTCCACGACTGCGACAGCCACAGCTGCGGGTCGCGGTCCAGGAGCAACTCGACGATCGTGCCCTTGCCCACACCCCCCGGGCCGGAGACGATGATGACCGATCGGCCCTCTAGAGCATGCGCGGACACGCGAGAACTCGTCGCGTCGCGGCGCGGCGATTCCCGCTCCTGTTCGCTGCGCTCACGGGCCGCTCGGGCCACGGCCTCGCCCGTATGCGGTGGATTCGCCCGCCTGTTCGCTCGGCCTCTTAGCGAGGTCACCCCGCGAGGCTACCGAGGTCAGCGCTGATCGGCCGTATCGACCGCGGCGCGCGGGACCTCCTGTCGATCAGCCGAAGTCCTCGAGCAGCTGACCCCTCTGCCTGCTCCCCAGCCCGCGCAGGCGGCGGCTGTCGGAGATCCCGATCCGCTCCATCGCCTTGCGTGCCTTCACCTTGCCCACACCGGGCAGCGATTCGAGCACGGCCAGCACCTTCATCTTGCCGACGGTGTCGTCATCGACGCGGCCGAGCAGATCCGACAGTGAGACGTCGCCGGCCTTGAGCTGGTTGCGAAGCTCCGCACGCTCCCGCCGGACCGCGGCAGCCTTGATCAGCGCCTCGCGGCGAACCTCGTCTGAAATGGAAAAGGGTTGAGCCATGGGGTACGAGATTAGCTGAGCTAGCGCTATCGCGCCACCAGTACGCGCCGTTCGCTTCAAGCGCAGGAACTCCAGCAGCGCTACTGCCGGAAACTGCGATGCAGGCGCTCGGCCGCCTCGACGGGATCGGCCGCCCTGGTCACGGGCCTGCCCACGACCAGCAGGTCCGCGCCGGCAGCCAGGGCCTGGACCGGTGAGGCCACCCGGCGCTGGTCGTCCACGGAGTCACCCGCCAGCCGGATGCCCGGAACGGCCCGGATCAACTCCGGTCGGATGTGGCGGGTCGCGGTCAGATCGGGGGCGGCGCATACCACGCCGGCACACCCGGCCTCGAACGCGACCTCCATGCGATCGGCCACCAGATCCCGGGTGGCGGCGACCTCGGCCTCGCTGGTGAGCACGGTGACGGCCAGCACTCCCGCGGGGCGGGCCCCTCCCTCGGCCAGCCCTTCAACGCCGGCCTGAAGCATCTCGGTGCCGCCCGCGGCATGGATCGTCAGGTATGACACGCCGAACTCGCCCACGACGCGGGCTGCCCTGTTCACGGTGGTGGGGATGTCGTGGAGCTTCAGGTCGCAGAAGACGTCGTAGCCGAGATCGATCATGGCCCCGATGGCTTCGGGACCCGCAGCCGTGTACAGCTCCAGGCCGATCTTGGCGACGCGGAAGTATCCAGCGAGGGATCGGGCCAGACGGGTCGCCGCCACCAGGTCGTCAACATCGAGCGCTACCGCGAGCCGATCGCGCACCGCTTCGTCCATCGGCAGCTCCTCCATGCCTCGATTCTTCTCCATGGCGCCGGCCATCCCCTCATTAGAACCCTCGGCAGCCGCTAGTGAGCTGCTCCGATCAGCTCGGCCAGGCTCGCCACGCCGCTGCCGTCACACCATTGCCGCAACTCGGCGAGAACTTTCCACGGAGCCCGGGGGTCAGCGAATATGGCCGTGCCCACCTGCACCGCGGACGCGCCGGCCATCAGCATCTCGACCGCGTCCGCGCCGCCGGCCACACCGCCGACACCGACTATGGGGACCGCCGGAAGCGCCTCGTGAACGTCGAAGACGGCCCGTACCGCCACTGGATGCAGCGCGGCGCCGCTCACGCCGCCGCGCAGCCCGCCGAGAGCCGGGCGCCGCTTCTCGATGTCGATGACCAGCCCGGACAGCGTGTTGGTCAACACCACCGCCTCCGCACCGCCCCGCACCGCAGCCGCGGCCACAGCCACCAGCTCCGGAGTGTTGGGGCTGAGCTTGGCCCAGCGGGGGCGCCCGCATCCCGCGGTGGCGGCCAGCACGGCCTCGGTCGCCTCCGCCGAGTGGGCGAACATCCGCATGCCGTCCTCGGTGTTGGGGCAGGACACGTTCACCTCGACCGCAACGATCTGGGGAGGCCCTGCAGCCAGCAGCTCGGCAGCACGGCGGTAGGCGTCGACAGTGTCGCCCCAGATGCTGGCCACCACGTCGGCGCCGGCGTCGACGAGGGCGGGCAGGTCATCAGCGAGCCAGGCCTCCGCCCCCGGGCCCTGAAGCCCCACGCTGTTGATCATCCCCGCAGCCGGGGAGCGCAACGGGTGCAGTCTGGGCGGCGGGTTGCCCGGCCAGGGTCCGTCGCTGAGCGACTTCACCACCACCGCGCCGAGGTCGCTTAGCGGCCCGTAGGGCGCCAGCTCGGCTCCGTGGCCCGACGCACCCGACGCCGTCATGACCGGTGCCCGCAGCACAATGCTGCCGACCTGCGCGGTCAGGTCGGCCATCTAGGCCGCGCCCCGGAGGCTCCGGTGATACTCCTGGAGGCTCCGCACGGTGGGATCGAGGCCGTGGAGGTCGCGCAGGCCGTAGGCCGCGGCCAACGCCGCGGCCCCGGTGGTGACCAGCGGCAGTCCGGCGCGTCCCGCAGCCGACCTGATGTGCGCTCCGTCGGCCCGCGGGCCCCGCCCCCGGGGCGAGTTGATGACCAGATGGATCTCACCCGCCTCGATCAGGTCGACGGCATGGCGACCCTCGGTGTCGCCCAGCTTGGCCACCTCCACAGCCACGGGCACGCCGCCGCCCCGCAGGAACCGGGCGGTGCCCGTCGTGGCGGCCAGCCGGAAGCCGAGCCGGTCGAAGATCCGGGCGGCCCGCAGCCCGGCCTCCTTGTCGCGGTCGGCCATCGACATGAACACCGTGCCCTCGGCGGGGAGCCGGGTGCCCGCCGCCAGCTGGGCCTTGACGAACGCCAGGCCCGGCGTGGTGTCCAGCGCCATGACCTCGCCGGTGGAGCGCATCTCGGGACCGAGCACCGCGTCAGCGTCGGGGAACCGGTTGAAGGGCAGCACGACCTCCTTGACCGCCACGTAGTCGGAGGTGTGAGGCAGCCCGCCGGAAGCGGCCGGCAGCATGCCCTCGGCCCTCAGCTCGGCCAGCGTCGCCCCGACCATCACCCGGGCCGCGACCATGGCCAGCGGCACTCCGGTGGCCTTGGCGACGAACGGCACCGTACGCGACGCCCTCGGGTTGGCCTCGATCACGAAGACGTCGTCGGGTCCGGATCCGCCCCAGCGCGACGGCGTTCGCAGTGGGCTGTCCCCATCTCGCCTCACGGCGAACTGCACGTTCAGCAGGCCGGTGACGTCCAAGGCGGCCGCGATGCGGCGAGTGTGCTCGCAGATGACCGCGACGACATCGTCGCTCAGCGTAGTGGGCGGGATGGTGCAAGCCGAGTCCCCCGAGTGCACGCCGGCCTCCTCGACGTGCTCCATCACCGCGCCGATCTGAACCTCCCCGGTGCGGTCCCGCACCGCATCCACATCCACCTCGGTGGCGTCCTCCAGGAAGCGGTCCACCAGCATGGGACGCTGCGAGGCCGGCCCGCCCTCCCGGCCGAGGGAGCCGAAGTCGGCCAGTTCGGCGATCGCGGCCGCGAGCTGATCCTCGTCGTAGACGATGGCCATGGCCCGGCCGCCGAGCACATAGGACGGGCGCACAAGCACCGGGTAGCCGACCCGGCCCGCCACCTCCAGGGCCTCGGCGCGGCTCGTGGCCGCGCCGCCCGGCGGCTGCGGAATGCCCAGGCGGGCGCACAGGGCGTTCCAGCGCTCGCGGTCCTCGGCCGCCTCGATCGACGCCGGCGGGGTGCCCAGCACCAGCTCCGGCGGGAGGCGGGCGGCCAGGGCCAGCGGCGTCTGCCCGCCCAGAGAGACGATCACGCCCACGGGATCCTCGGCCGCGATCACGTTGGCCACGTCCTCTGAGGTGAGGGGCTCGAAGTAGAGCCGGTCGTTGGTGTCGTAGTCGGTGGACACCGTCTCCGGGTTGCAGTTCACCATCACGGTCTCGTAACCGGCGGCCCGCAGGGCCTGCCCGGCGTGGACACAGCAGTAGTCGAACTCGATGCCCTGGCCGATCCGGTTGGGGCCGGAGCCGAGGATCAGCACTCTGGGCTTCTGGGCCGCCCTTGTCTCGTCGGTGTCCTCGTAGGTGGAGTAGTGGTAGGGGGTGGTCGCCTCGAACTCGGCCGCGCAGGTGTCGACCGTCTTGAAGGTGGGCAGCACCCCGGCAGCCTCCCGCGCCGCCCTGACGTCGGACGGCGAGGTGTCCCACAGGTATGCGAGTTGGGCGTCGGAGAAGCCGAGCCGCTTGGCCCGGCGCCACGTGGCCCGACTCATCGCCGATGGCTCCGTGGCCTCGAGCGCCCGTCTCTCGGCGCAGATGCGGGCGATCTGGTCGAGGAACCACCGGTCCACGCCGGTGGCCGCGTGCACGGCCTCGACCGACTCGCCCCGGCGCAGCAGCGCCTCCAGCTGGAAGATCCTCTCCGGTGTGGGGACGGCGGCGGCCGCCATCAGGTCGGCGTCACCGAGGCGGTCACAGGCCGCCTCGGCAGGGTCGGCGTTGAGTCCCAGGCGGCCCTGCTCCAGTGAGCGCAGGCCCTTCTGCAGCGACTCGCAGAACGTGCGGCCGATGGCCATCACCTCGCCGACGGACTGCATCGAGGTTCCCAGCTCGGTCGAGGCGGCCTGGAACTTCTCGAACGCCCATCGGGGGATCTTGGTGACGACGTAGTCGAGGGTCGGCTCGAACGACGCCGGAGTCACCTCGGTGATGTCGTTGGGGATCTCGTCGAGCGTGTAGCCCACCGCCAGGCGAGCCGCGATCTTGGCGATGGGGAAGCCGGTGGCCTTGGAGGCCAGCGCCGAGGAGCGGCTCACCCGGGGATTCATCTCGATGACCACTTGGCGACCGGTGGCCGGATCGACCGCGAACTGCACGTTGGACCCGCCGGTCTCCACCCCCACCCGACGCAGCACTGCGAACGCCGCGTCGCGCATCCGCTGGTACTCGGGGTCGCTGAGAGTCTGCGCGGGGGCGACGGTGATGGAGTCGCCGGTGTGCACCCCCATCGGGTCCAGGTTCTCGATGGAGCAGACCACCACGCAGTTGTCGGCCCGGTCGCGCATCACCTCGAGCTCGAACTCCTTCCAGCCCACGATCGACTCCTCGACCAGGATCTCGGAGATGGGGCTGGCGTCCAGCCCGGCCGCGGCCACCCGCTCGAACTCCTCGGCGGTGGTGGCGATGCCCGCGCCGCGGCCGCCGAGGATGTAAGCGGGGCGCACGATCACCGGAAGGCCCACGGACCGGACCACCTCGCGGGCCTGCTCGACGTTCTTGGCTATTCCCGAGCGGGGGACGTCCAAGCCGATCTCGAGCATGGCCTGCTTGAAGAGCCGGCGGTCCTCGGCGGTGGCGATGGCGGCCGCGTCGGCCCCTATCAACTCGGTGCCGGCGGCCTCCAGGACGCCGTCGGCGACGAGCTCCATGGCCAGGTTCAGCCCGGTCTGGCCTCCGAGGGTGGGCAGAACGGCGTCGGGACGCTCACGCTCGATGATGCTGGCCAAAACCGCGGCGTCGAGCGGCTCGACGTAGGTGGAGTCGGCCACGTCCGGGTCGGTCATGATCGTGGCCGGGTTGGAGTTGGCCAGGATCACCCGGTATCCGTCGGCCCGGAGCACCCGGCAGGCCTGGGTCCCGGAATAGTCGAACTCGCAGGCCTGGCCGATGACGATGGGTCCGGAGCCGATTATCAGGATCGACTCGATGTCGTCACGCCGGGGCACGGCATCGGCCTCCGGGGGTCTGATTCATCTCGTCACGCCGCGGCACGGCAGCGGTCCATCATCTCGGCGAAGTCAGCGAAATGGTGCCGGGCGTCATGGGGCCCCGGTCCGGCCTCGGGGTGGTACTGGACGCCGAAGGCGGCCTCGCCGTCGACCGCCAGGCCCTCCAGGGCATTGTCATTGAGGCACAGGTAGGTCTCGGTCACGTTCGGCACCGACCCTGCTTCCACCGCGAAGTTGTGGTTCTGGCTGGTGATCTCGATGCGCCCGGTGGCGGTGCAGCGCACGGGCACATTGCCGCCGTGATGGCCGAAGCGCATCTTGAAGGTGCGCCCGCCGAGGGACAGCGCCAGCAGCTGGTGGCCCAGGCAGATCCCGAAGACCGGGACCTCGCCGACGAGGCTCCCTATCGCCTCGACCACCGGGCCGGCCAGTTCCGGGTCGCCCGGTCCGTTGCTGAGGAACACGCCGTCGGGCTCTGACGCCAGCACCTCCGCCGCGGGAGTGTGGGCGGGCACGACGGTCACGGTGGCCAGCTCCCCCAGGCAGTGCAGGATCGTGGACTTGATGCCCAGGTCGTAGGCCACCACGTGGCGGGGGCCGCTGCCCACTGTGTAGGGATGCCCGGTGGTGACCTCGCTGACCAGATCGACGCCGCTGGTGCCGGGCTCAGCGCGAGCCGCGGCCAGCAGAGTGCCCTCGTCGGCCGTGCCGAACGCTCCGGGCATGGCTCCTGCATCGCGTATGCGGCGGGTGAGCCGGCGGGTGTCGATCCCGGTGATGGCGGGCACGCGGTGGCGGCACAGGTAGTCGTCGAGGCTGCCGGTCGACCGCCAGCTGCTCGCCCGCCGGACCAGATCTCGCACGATCACACCCCGGCAATGAGGCCGAGGCGACTCCGAGTCGGACTCGTTGGTGCCGTAGTTGCCGATATGGGGATAGGTGAAGGCGATCATCTGCCCCGCGTAGGAGGGATCGGAGATCACTTCCTGGTACCCGCTCATGACCGTGTTGAACACGACCTCGCCGGAGGCGACCGCGGCGGGCGCGCCGGCGACCTCGCCCTCGAACACCTCCCCGTCGCTCAGCACCAGCAGGGCGGGCTCCGGCGCGGTCATCGCTGCGGCTCACCGTCGATCACGACCGGCTTGCCGGCGAGCCGGGTCATCGCTGCGGCTCACCGTCGATCACTACGGGCTCGCCGGCCAGCAGAGTGTGGCGGACCCGGCCCCGCAGCGTCCGTCCCTCGTACGGGGTGTTGCGACTCGGGCTGGCCATGGCCGCGCCCGACACCGTCCAGGTGGCCTGGGGGTCGATCACGCACAGGTTGGCCGGTGCTCCGGGCACGATCGGCCCGCCGTGGCTGTCGTCGATGGAAACGAGGGCGGCCGGCTGCCACGACATGAGGGCCAGGACCTGCTCGACGGGCAGGTCCAGCTCGGTCAGGGCCAACCCCAGAGCGGTCTCCAGACCCAGCATTCCCGGGGGCGCCGAGTCGAACGGCCTCTCCTTGTCGGTGCTGGTGTGGGGGGCGTGGTCGGTGGCGATGGCGTCGATGGTCCCGTCGGCCAGCCCGGCCCGTATGGCGACCACGTCGTCGTCGGTGCGCAACGGCGGATGGACCTTGAAGACGGTGTCGTAGCCGGCGCAGCTTGCGTCGGTGAGGGTGAAGTGGTGGGGGGTGGCCTCCGCGGTCACCGGCAGGCCGGCCTCCTTGGCCGCTCTGACCATGGCCACCGACCCGGCCGTGGACAGGTGCTGGAAGTGGACCCGTGATCCGGTGAGGCGGGCCAGGGCGATGTCGCGCATGACCATCAGCTCCTCGGCCTCCGAGGGCTGGCCGCCCAGGCCCAGCCGGCTCGACCAGGCGCCCTCGTGCATGTGCCCGCCCGCGCTGAGCTCGGCCACCTCGCAGTGCTGGGCCAGCACGACCCGCCCGCCGCCCGCGAGGTGGTCGAGGCCGCCCGCGTACTCCAAGGCCCGGCGCATGACCTGGGCGTCCTGCACGCCGTCGCCGTCGTCGGTGAACACGCGCACCCCCAGACGCGCCAGCTCGGCCATGGGGGCGAGCTCCGAGCCCCGGCGCCCCACCGTGATGGCGGCCGAGGGATACACGTCACAGCAGGCCGTTGCGCCCAGCTCCTGAACCTCGCGCACGACTGCGGCGCAGTCCATGGGCGGGTCGGTGTTGGGCATGGCCACCACCGCGGTGAAGCCTCCGAGGGCGGCTCCCCTGGCTCCGGTGTCGATGGTCTCGGCGTCCTCGCGGCCCGGCTGGCGCAGGTGGACGTGCAGATCGACGAGCCCGGGGGCGACGATGCAGCCGGAGGCATCCAGCGTGCGGTGGGCGGCCGGGCCGCCGTCGGTGTCCGGGCCGACCGCGGTCACCCGGCCGTCGCCCACCACCACGTCGGCGCGGCGGCTGCCCGCGGAGTCCACCACGGTCCCGCCCCGGATCGCGATCGTGCCGAGGGGAGTCACGGCAGTGAGCCGGGCGCTCATGCAGCCACCTCCCGCTGTCCCTCAGCCTGGTCGAGGCCCGAGCCGAGGAGCAGGAACAGCACCGCCATGCGCACGGCCACCCCGTTGGCGACCTGCTCGGTGATCACCGCGTTGGGCCGGTCGGCCACGTCGCCGTCGATCTCCACGCCCCGGTTCATGGGCCCGGGGTGCATGATGAGGGCGCCCTCGGCGAGGCGGTCGGCCCGGGACGAGTCGAGGCCGTACTCGGCCCGGAACTCCCTCAGCGAGGGCACCAGGGCGCTGGCCTGACGTTCGATCTGCATCCTCAGCAGGTAGCAGATGTCGATCTCGCCGAGGATGGAATCGAAGTCGTGGGTGACGGCCACAGGCCATCCGTCGAGGCTGGAGGGAAGCAGCGGGGGTGGGGCCACCAGCGTGACCTCGGCGCCCATGGCCGCGAATGCGAGCACATCGGAGCGGGCCACCCGGGAGTGCAGGATGTCCCCGACGATGGCCACCCGGGCGCCGTCGAGACCGCCGAGGTGGGTCCGGGCGGTGTACAGGTCGAGCAGCGCCTGGGTGGGATGCTCGTGGCGGCCGTCGCCGGCGTTGATGACCGAGGCGTCGATCCAGTCCCCCACCCGGTGGGGAACCCCGGCACAGGAGTGGCGCACCACGATGGCGTCGATTCCCATGGCGTCGATGGTCTGCACCGTGTCGCGCACCGACTCGCCCTTGTTCACCGACGACGAGCGAACAGTGAAGTTCAGCGTGTCGGCCGAGAGCTGCTTGGCGGCCGCCTCGAACGACAGCCGGGTGCGGGTGCTGTCCTCGTAGAACAGCCAGGCCACGGTCTTGCCCCGCAGGGCCGGGACCCGGGGCATGGCCCGCTCGCTCACCTCCGCGAACGAGTCGGTGAGGTCGAGGATGCGCTCCATGTCGGGACGGACCAGATCGTTCATCGACAGCAGGTGCCGCCGCGGCCGGTCGCGGCCTGGCGGGCTCATGGAGTCGCTCCTTTGCGGGCCGCGGGAACGCTCATTCCAGCTCCCCCAGGTACACCCCGTCGGGGCCCACGTCGACCATCTCGGACCGGCTCGTGGGGAGGTTCTTGCCGACATAGTCGGGACGGATGGGCAGCTCCCTGTGGCCCCTGTCCACCATCACCGCCAGTTGCACGGCCCGGGGCCGGCCCCAGCTGTGCAGCGCGTCGAGCGCGGCCCGCACGGTGCGACCGGTGAACAGGACATCGTCGGCGAGCACGACGACCTTGCCGTCGAGGTCGGTGGGAATGTCGGTGACGGCCTGGGGCAGCACGGGCCGCAGGCCTATGTCGTCGCGGTGCAGGGCCACGTCGAGCGAGCCCACCGCCACGTTGGTTCCCTCTATCTCCGACAGGGTCTCGGCGATGCGGTGCGCGATGGGGACACCGCCGGTCTGCAGGCCGATCACGACCAGGGACTGCGTGCCGTGGTTGCGCTCGATCACCTCGTGGGTCATGCGCCGGACGGCCCGCTCCACGTCGTCGGCGGTCATGACCCGGGTCCGGGCACGGAACGTGCCGCTGGTGTGAGGCACCGTGAAGCGGCGTTCTCGTTCGGCCATGCTGTCCTCCCCGTTCGGGCCTCACCGGACCCGTTTCACGGTCGGGCGGCGACGGTATCACCGGTCGCGGCCAGTCGCGCGCATGGCTGACTCGAGCTTTGTGACCTCGTTCTTTGGCGCGCCCGTGATGCGCTACTGGACGGACTCGACCCGCAGGCGTTCGATCCTGAGCGCCTCCTCCAGGCGCGGGTACGGCGACGACAGGCACACACGGGCTTGGAGGTGGACCGCGGCCGCCAGAACCTCGATGCCGAGCAGGTTGAGCCGGTGGCGGTGCCGGAGACTCCCGATGAGAGGTCCCAGGGTTCCCAGGCTCTCCAACCCGATCTCCGGGGGCAGTTCGAGCAGTTTGGCGAGGGCTCTGCTCCGCAACGCCGGAGGCTGGTCGGCGAACACGCTGGAGAGCGCTCCGGCACGCTCGGATGCGCCCAGCACTGCCTGGCACAGGCGGACGTACCAGCATCCGGTGGTGTAGACCGGCTCGTCCGGCCAGGGCGGGTCGCCGCCCCGAAGCAGCCCAGCCAGGATCCTGTCGTCGACGAGCAGCGTCACTCAGTCGCCAGTTCCCGGTCGCCGAACCCGGTTCGGGCCATGGCCCAGTCGTCCTCGGTGAGGGACTCCAGAAGCTGGCGGCGGAGGCTGGCGATGTCGCCGGGCGCGATCACCACAGCGTCACCGAGGTCGAGGTACGCCACCTCGCCGCCGTCCTGGAGGCCCCAGCGCCGGCGGGCGGACGCCGGCAGGCTCATCTGCCCCCGGGCCGACACCCTCAAGTCTCCCGTGTCCGCCATCCCTCCACCATATCCCTCTATCTTACAAGGCGAATTCCAACATTGCATTGTATCACTGGTCTGGCCGTCGTAAACCGCCTGAGCAGCTCACCGTCGCACCAGGGTGATCGGACAATTCGGCCCGGGCGCTCCGGCCAGCCGCGCATCCGCGGTCAGCAGCGGGCATTCGAGGGCCTCCGCCAAGGCCACGTAGCTGGCATCGTAGGCGGAGAGATTGTGGCGCAGAGCCCAGATCCTGCTGGTCAGTCCGTGAACTGCGAGACGCGTCAATCCGAGCCGGCTCCACTGTCGCACCGCCGCTTCGGTGTCTGCGGACTCCACCGAGCCGCTAGCCGCCAGCTTGCGCAGGGCCTGGAGAACCTCTGCGTCGATCAGGTGCGGCGCGGCGAGACTGTCCGCACTGAGGTACCGACGAGCCTCGCCGTCGCGCAGCAACGCCCCCACGGCCGCCGACGCGTCGACGACTATCACCTCTCAGCGCGGACCTCGTCCAGCGCGGCCATGACCTCGGACATGGGAACCTCCAGGTCGGGAAGGTCACCCAGCAGGGCGGCGTTGTGGGCTCGGCGAGTCGATTCGGCCAGTTCTCGGACGGCCATCCCGGAGACGGAAAGGCCCTCTCGAGCAGCCAGCAGCTTGAGACGGTCCAGGACATCGTCGGGAACGTTTCGCAGGTACAGCGTCTTCATGTTGCAGAATGCTAGCACATGAGTCGCATGCCCTCGCGGCCGGCCCTGTCTCGCAGCGATCCTGCTTCCGCCGCACCAGCGCTCTCCCGACCATCGAGAACCCGAAGGTCGCGGGTCGGCGCTCCGAGGCGCAGAGGCTGCCGCGGCGGTCCATCCGTGCATCCCGCACCCGCACAGACCATGATCTCATCCGTGGGCTTCGCGGCAATCACCGACCGTCACTGCATCCACCTGGAAGGCCGGCACCCGGTCAGGCTCCACTCAACCGCCTCGTTCACGCCTCGCGGCGGGTCAGGCGGAGAATGCGCTCGCCGCGACGAGATCGCCCCGAGGACATCCTCGGGTCCCACCATGTGGCCATGGCGATGAACGGGCACGTGTGACTGCCGCCGGCTCCCCGTCGGTCGTCCTGTTCGACTGGAACGGGACCCTCCTCGACGACATGGAACGGGCCCGCATGGCAAGCAGCCTGATCCGCGAGCAGTGGGCCGGACTTCCAGGCCTCACGCTCGAGGAGTTCCGGGAGGCCTGGTGCCTGCCGCTCTCGGATCACGTCAGGCGTCTGGGCGTTCCCGACGATCGCCGCGAGGACGCGGCCCGGGCCTGGAGCACGCACCTCGCAGCTCTCGACGCCCCCCTCTCCCCCGGAGCGTCGGCCACGCTCGAGGCCCTGCTGGACGAGGGCATCACCATCGGGGTGGTCAGCTCGGCCAACGACGAGGCCGTGCGGCGCGACCTCCGAGACCACGGTCTCGATCGACGATTCGACAGCATCCACTGCGGAGTGATCCAGAAGGGCGACGTGGTCAGTCGCTACGTGGAGGGCGCGCCGGCCGGTGCGGTCTGGTACGTGGGCGACACCAGGTTCGACATGGTGCAGGCCCGCGGGGCCGGCTCGATCGCCATCGGATACACCGCCGGCTATGACGCCGCCGACGCGCTGCACGACGGCGGGGCGCACCACCTCATCGACAGGCTGGAGGACCTGATCGCTCTCATCGCCCGCGCGGAGCCAGATCGCCGCTAGCACGTCCGATCGGTCCGCGAGCGTCGAGTGCCCGGGCAACCGGCCCTGGGGCCGTCGGCCGGCGGTGAGCCGACCGCGTCCGATCGGTCCGCGAGCGTCGAGTGCCCGGGCAACAGGCGGGGTTGTACGCTCGCCGGCACGATGCACGACCAGCACCGGCTGTCCGAGACCGTCGAGTACGTGGCCCTGCAGCGCCTGCAGAGCCGGTACGCGGACGTGGTGACCCGCCGCGCCTTCGGCGAGCTGTCCGCCATGGTGCGCCCCGACTGCCCGATCGTCGTGGACGTGCGCCACCGGAGGTTCGAACTGACCGGGCCGTCCGAGTACGGCGACTTCATCGCCCGCCAGATCGAGCGCTTCTCGCTGTTCGAGTTCGTGCTGCTCAACACGGTCATGCGCATCGACGCCCAGGCGGGCGTCGCGGCCGCCAGGGTGTACATGCAGGAGATCCGCCAGAACGTCTCGGACGGTCGCCGCACCGACGCCTACGGCGTGTACCACGACCGGCTCGAGCGCGACGGCGAAGGTCGCTGGTGGTTCGCCAAGCGGCACTACCGGAGCCTTGCCCGCACCGCCGAGCCCCGCGTCGCGACCGACTACGACGTCTTCGACGTCGGTGCCATCGACCTCGAGGACATCCTCGACAACGGCTAGCCGGAGCCCTCGCTGATGCGGGTGCGGGCAAAGACGAGTCGCGGCGCATCCCCCGGACCGTGGGCGGCCCGCCGGGAGGCGTCGACCCTGCGCATCCCGGCCCGGCGGGCGACCGCCGCCGACGCCGGGTTCTCGGAGTCGATCTCGGCCATCACCGCGTCCAGCGGCCCGTCGGCCAGCACCCAGTCCAGCACCAGCCGGACCGCCTCGGAGGCTCGCCGTCGGCCCCGCCAACCCTCCGCGATCCACCAGCCGATCAGGGCCGCCCGCCGGACGGGGTCGAGCCGGCTCAGCCCCACCTCGCCGATCACCTCGCCCGACGGCGGGTCGGTCACGGCCAGGTCCACCGAGCGCCCCTCGGCCCAGGCCAGCTCGCGCTGCGAGATCCAGCGTGCCGCCGCGGCCTCGTCGGCCGGTTCGGGCACGTCGAGGCGCTCCCGGATCGCCGGATCCCGCCAGGCCCCGGCCAGCACGGGAGCGTCAGCGGCCCGCCACGGCCTCAGCAGGGTGGTCGGACCGGCGAGGCGCCGCACGTCAAAGACCATGCGGGCAGTCCCACCAGCTCCGGCGGCCCCGCTCCACCCCTCGCGGACCCCCGGCATTGGTGCGCCTACCCGCTCGGCTGCTCGGCACGGACCTCGTCGGCCACCGCCCGCAGCACCCCGTTGAGGAAGCGGGGCGAGTCGCCGCCGCAGTACTGGGTGGCCAGGGCCACCGCCTCGGACAGCACGACACCGGTCGGAACGTCGTCACGGTGGGCCAGCTCCCAGGCCGCGATCCGGGCCAGCACCCGATCGATCACCGCGAGGCGCTCGACGCGCCATCCCACCAGATGCGTCCGCAGCAGGCTGTCGAGATGGTCGCGGTCGGCGTCCACCCCCAGCGCGATCTCGACCGCGTATCCCGACGGCGGGACGGCCCGGCGGTCCAGCGCCTCCTGTGACGAACCGCCCGCGATCTCGGTCTCGTAGAGCACGGCCAGCGCGTCCTCGCGGGCTTCGCGGCGGGTCCCGAAGCCGGGAACGCTGGTCAAGGGGGTCGCCGCATTCCCGACCGGGGTCAGGCCCGCCCGATGTATGCCGCGGACCGGGTGTCGACCTTCACCCGCTCCCCGGGAGACACGAACAGCGGAACCTGCACCACCAGTCCCGTCTCCAAGGTTGCCTGCTTGGTGGCGCCCGAGACCCGGTCGCCCTGGATACCCGGCTCGGTCTCGGCGATGGCCAACTCGACGGCTGCGGGAAGGTCGGTGCCGACGATCTCGGTGCCGTGCATCAGCATCACCGCCACCGAGCCCTCCACCAGGAACTGGGCCGCGTCACCGAGTACCTGGGGCTCCACCGTGAGCTGGTCGTAGGACTCGTTGTCCATGAAGACGAGGTCCTCGCCCTCCCGGTAGAGCAGCTGCATCTCGCGCTTGTCGATGGTGGCGCGCTCGACCTTCTCGCCGGCCCGGAACGTGCGGTCGACCACGGCCCCGGTCCGGGCGTTCTTGAGGGTGGTGCGCACGAAGGCATGTCCCTTGCCCGGCTTGACATGCTGGAACTCCACCACGCTGAACAGGTTCTGATCGATCTCGAGGGTCATGCCGTTGCGGAGATCGTTGGTCGTGATGGTGGGCAAGGTCTGCTCCTTGTCGGTTCTCGGTAGTGGGGACGGTCGCCGCTCTCAGGCCGGCAGCGGCACCAGGGGAGTCTTCGGATGGAGCGTAAGCGGGCGATGCCCCGAGTCGGTCACCACCAGCAGGTCCTCGATCCGGACACCCCCGAACCCGGGAAAGTACACGCCGGGCTCGACGGTCAGCACATTGCCGGGCTCGAGCGCCGCAGCCGAGCCCGACGCCACCCGCGGCAGCTCGTGGATGTCCAGCCCGACGCCATGGCCCGTGCCGTGCACGAAGGCGTCGCCCATGCCGGCGCCGTCGAGGACCGACCGGCAGGCCGTGTCGATCCGACCCGCCTCGACGCCGGGCTCCACCGCGGCCGCGCCGGCCGCCTGGCTGCGTTCGACGGCCTCGAGCATGGCCGCAGCCCGATCGCTCGGATCACCCAGCACGAATGTGCGGGTCATGTCGCTGCGGTAGCCGTCCACCAGCGCCCCGACATCGATGATCACCAGGTCGCCGGACTCCAGCCGCCGGCCGGTCGGCGCGGCGTGGGGAAGCGCTGCATTGGGACCCGACGCGACGATGGTGTCGTAGGCGGGACCCGACGCTCCGGCCGAGCGGATGGCGCCGTCGAGAGCCCGCTGAAGGTGCGACTCGGTCGTGCCGGGCCGCAGCATGGGCACCACCGACGCCAGGGCCCCATCCGCGATGTTGGCGGCCGCCTCGATACGGGCCAGCTCGGCCCCGTCCTTGACGGCGCGCAGCCTCTCGACGATCCCCGACACCGGCACCGTCTCCGCGGTGACCGCCTCGCTCCAGCGGATCTGCTCGCCCCAGGCGACACGGTCCTCGATGCCGACCCGAGCCGAGGCCCCGAGCCGGGGCGCGGCCGCCTTGGCCGGGTCGCGAGCCACGACGACTTCGATCTCGCCCGAGCAGCCGGCCTCTCCGATCTGGGCGGGGGCCTGCTCCTCATAGCGGGCGTCGGTGACGAGCAGCGCCTCATCCGCCCCCAGCACCACGACCACGCCGTTGGAGCCGGTGAAGCCGGTGAGCCATCGGACATTGGCCGGCTCGACGATCACCGCTGCGTCGACGTCGGAGCCGGCCACCCGGTCCCACAGCCGACCGAGCCGCCCGCCGGTGCGCAGCGGAGGCAGGCTCGCAAGCACGCCGGCCTCGCGGTCCGGCCCGCCCGGCGGCCCGCTCATCGAATCGCGGCCAGCGCCTGCCGGAGCACCGCTTCGGGCACCGGGGTGACCGGCTCCACCCCCCGGGCCGAGTCGAGCACCAGGGTCAGGCCGTCGACGGCCTTCTTGTCCCGGCCGAACAGGGCCAGCAACTCGTCATCGTCGAGCAGCGCCGGCAGCCGGGACGGCAGCCCGTAGCCGGTCACGACCCGGCGATGGTAGGCCACCCGGTCGTCGTCGATGCGGCCCATTGCGGCGGCCACCTCGGCCGCGTAGACTAGGCCCACGGCGACCGCCTCTCCGTGGCGCAGGTCGAACCGTCCCGCGGTCTCGATGGCGTGAGCAAGGGTGTGGCCGTAGTTGAGGATGGCCCGGCGCCCTCCCTCGCGCTCGTCCGCGGCGACCACATCGGCCTTGATCCGCACTGCGGCCGCGATCCGCTGCGCCAGGTCGAGGGCGTCCAGGCCGTCGCCGCCGAGGAAGTGGTACTTGGCCAGCTCTCCCTGGCCGCTGCGCATCTCCCGCGGCGGCAGCGTGGCCAGGACTTCGGTGTCGCACAGCACGGCGTGGGGCTGCCAGAAGGCGCCCACGAGGTTCTTGCCCTCGGGCAGGTTCACACCGGTCTTCCCGCCGATGGCCGCATCCACCTGGCCCAGCAGCGTCGTCGGCACCGACACGTAGCGCATGCCCCGGTGGTAGACCGCGGCCACGAAGCCGGCGACGTCGGTGACGACCCCGCCGCCGACGGCAACGATCACGTCGGAGCGGGTGAACCCCGCCGACGACATGTCCCGGCAGAGCCGCTCGACCACGGCCAGGCACTTGGCTTCCTCGCCGTCGGGCACCTCCAGGACGGACTGGTCGAGTCCGCTCTCGACGTGCCAGCCGACGTTGGGCTGGGTGATGACCGCGGCGCGGCGGGCACCGGTCGGGACGACTGAGCTGAGGCAGCTCCGGACCCCGGCTCCCACGTGGACGTCGTAGGAGCGGTCGCCCAGGTCGACGCTGACGACATGGGGATCGGGGGCGTTCGAGGACACCCGAGCAGCCTAGCGACGCGCCGACAGGGCTCTCGAGGGACGGCGGGAGCCACAGGCGAACCGTCCTCGCCCACTTCGTCGCCCCGGCCTCGAACGGCGAGAGCGCCTCCGTGACCAGCGCCTGCGAGCGTCCGCAGGCAGGTGAGATCCTGTCGCGTCGCAGCGGCGTGAATCCCGCTCTTGTTCGCTGCGCTCACGGGCCGCTCGGGCCACGGCCTCGCACCGTGTGGGCCGCGTGGTCCCGCCTGTTCGCTCGGCCTCTGCGACGATCGCGGACTCAGAGGATCAGCGCCTCCGGAAACAGCACCGAGATCATCGTGCCCGCGGCCAGTGCCGGACCGAAGGGGAAGACCGTCTGGAGCAGCCCCGGGGATGGCGGGGAGGCCCGCTCACAGCCCGGACCGGGCCGCGGTTCCGGGCGCCTGCGGCGGAGCACAGCCTGCGCCAGGCCCATCGCCAAGCCGATCAGGCAGCTCAACAGCAGCGCCTGGACCGTGAGGCTCACCACGGCCCACCACTCCGGGTGCGAGGAGTACGCTGCCCAGCCGAGGTGCAGCCCGAGCAGCGGGGCGAGCTTGACGTCGCCGAAGCCGAGCCCGCCGGGCCTCATCTCGTGAGCGGCCCAGAGGACCGCGCCGTAGCCGAGTCCGGCGGCCACCGCCGCGACGATGGCGCCGGGCCGGGCCGAGGCGATCGACGCCGCCACGACGGCAGCCAGACTCGCGGCCGAGGCCGGGAACACGATGGCGTCGGGCAGCCTGGCGCAGCGCAGATCGACGATCGACAGCGTCAGCAGGGACACGGCGGCCACCAGCGGCGGGACCGCGCTCCAGCCCAAGCCGAAGCGGGCCACCACCGCGGCCAGCAGGACCGCGGCCGAAACCTCGATCAATCCGATCGGGCGGCGAACGCCGCTGGGCGGCGCGAAGCGACCGGCCACCACCGCCGCCAGCCGCCCGGCAGCCAAACCGCCGACGAGAGCCAGGACGAGGTTCGCCGCGTTCACCCCTCGCACGATAGGGATCGGGAGGGCGGGCTCCCTAGGCGCCGGTGGCGGCTCGGCGCATCGCCTCCACCGGCGCCTCGGTCCCGGTCCACAACTCGAAGGCCGCGGCGGCCTGGTGCACCAGCATCGACAGCCCGTTGTGGGCCTCCACGCCCTGCTCGCGCAACGCGGCCAGCCAGGCCGTCTCGATCGGCTCGTACACCAGATCCACGGCCACCTGGCCCGGACGCAGCACAGTCGGGTCACAGGGCATCGAGGCGTCGGACCCCATGCCGATGGAGGTCGCGTTCACGACGAGGTCCGCGGCCGCGATGTCCTCCATCGACCCGACCCGTCCGCGGCGACCCGACCCGCTGGCGGCATCGGCGATGGACGCGGCTGCCTCCGCCTTGGCACCCGTGCGGTTGATGACGGCCACGTCGGCCGCGCCGGCCGCGGCCAGCCCCCAGGCCACCGCCCGGGCAGCCCCTCCGCCGCCCATCAGAGCAACCCGCAGACCCTCCGGCGAGAGCCCAGTGTCGGCCTGCAGCCCGGCCACGAAACCGGAGGCGTCGGTATTGGCCGCACGGAGGCGGCCATCGGCCAGCGGCACGATGCAGTTCGCCGCGGCCAGGATCTCGACCTCAGCATCGGCGGTGTCCGCCGCCGCCGCCGCCTCGGCCTTAAGGGGCATGGTCACCGACATGCCGGCCAGGCCGAGAACCCGCATCGCTTCCAGCGCCTCGGCGCCCTTTCCCGCGGGGACCTCGAAGGCGGTGAACACCCAGTCGATGCCCGCCGACGCGAACGCGGCGTTATGGACAGCCGGTGACCGGGAGTGGCGAACCGGGTCGCCGATCACCGCAGCCACCCGCCGCGCCGGCATCAGCAGTACCCCAGCTCGCGGCAGATCTCCACGTATTCCAGGTGCTCCTCGTAGGTGTCCGAGAAGTGGTGGGCGCCACGGACTCCCTCCTCGTCGGTGCGCACATAGAAGAGCCAACTCCCATCTTCGGGCTGCAACGCAGCGATCAGCGACGCCTCGCCCGGCGCGGAGATCGGGGTGGGCGGCAGACCGGTCACCGCACGGGTGTTCCACGGCGAGTTCCGCTGGATGTCGGCCGAAGTGAGGTCGGCGCACGACTTGCCGGCCGCGTAGCACGCGGTGGCGTCGATGTCGAGGCGCATTCCCTCCTCCAGCCGGTTGTAGATCACCCGGGCGATCTTGGCCCGATCCTGCTGCAGCAGGGCCTCCTCCTCGACGAGGCTGGCCACGATGACCAGGTCATAGGGCCGCAGGCCCAACTCGACGATGTCGGGGTGGATTCCGGGATCCTCCAGCAAGCGGGCGAGCCGCCGGTCGAACTCGTCCGACATCCTCAGCAGGAAGCCTTGCTCGTCGGAGAGGTCGTCGGCGTTGATGTCGTAGGTGGCCGGGAACAGCATTCCCTCCAAGCTCCGGGCGCGAGCGTCGTCGGGAAGGTACGACGCCTCGCTGACCAGCGACACGTAGGCCGCCTCGAGGTCGTCCCGCTCGAAGGAGGGGTTCTCCTCCAGCAGGCGCGGGACCATCTCGATCCACCGCAAACCCTCGGGGATGCGGACCAGTTCGAAGACTTCCGGCAGCGGCCCGGCATCGAACACCGTGCGGACCGAGGCGAAGTCCATGTTCTCGTAGAGGATGTAGTCGCCGGCCTCCACCGCGACGACGGAGTCGCAACCGAGGAACCCGGTGATGGTGATCTCGCCGTCGCAGCGCAGCCAGTAGCGGAAGACGGTGGCGTTGGAGATCACGCCCTCGCTCTGCAGATCTCCCGCGATCTCGTTGACAGAGGCGCCCTGGGGGATGGTCAGCTCGATGGCGTCGCCGGGCAGGCCCTCGGGTGTGATCTGGGCGTCCATCCACCCGTAGACGCGGCCTCGCACCCACAGCACGGCCAGGATGACGATCACCCCCAGCACCACCAGGCGGATGAATCCGCCCCAGAACGGTCGGTAGCGGACCCAGTTGCGGTCGTCAGCGTCGTAGACCGGATCGACGAGCGGGTCGTCCCCGAGCTCCTCCTCAACCACGACCATCGCGCCGTGGTCCACGGTCGACCAGCCGCGCTGAGCAGCAACGGTGCGTTGCTCGTCGCGGCGGGCCCCCTTGCGGGCTGCCTTCCGGTAGGACCGCTCGGCCCGAACCGCGGTCCGCTGGGCCCGGCGATCGGGTCGAGCCTTGGGAGGCCTGGGGGTCTTGGGCGGCCTGGGGGTCTTGGGCGGCCTGGGGGGCCTGGGGGTCTTGGGCGGCCTGGGGGGCCTGGGGGTCTTGGGCGGCCTGGGGGGCCTGGGGGGTCTATCCGGCGGGGCTCCCGGCGGACGAGGCGGCGCGGCCGGTGGCCGGGGATCGGCGTCGGGGCGGCCCGTGATGAAGTCGGACAGCTTCGACGGGCGGCGACGGCGGCTGCTGTGCTCAGCCACGGTCAGCCACGGGGCATTCCTGCGTCGAGCCAGGACTGCAGCATCACCGCGGCCGCCACCTGGTCGACAACGCCGCGCCTTTCAGGGCCCTTCATCTGCTGCTCCATGAGGCTCCGCTCCGCGATGACGGTAGTCAGCCGTTCATCGTAGGAAACGACGGGCACGGCCAGGAGCCGCTCGAGACGGTCGATCTCGGCGCGGGCTCCCAGCGCGGCGGGACCCTCGGTGCCGTCGAGGGAGATCGGCAGCCCGACCACCACGATCTCGGCCTGCCATTCGGTCACCCGGTCAGCGAAGGCCCTCAGGTCGCGTTCGGGATCGCCGCTGCGAACAAGCGTCTCGACCGGAGTCGCTACCCTCCCCGCCGAGTCGCAGACCGCCACACCGACCCTGCGCTCTCCCAGATCGAGCCCCAGGGCCCGCACGTCAACTGATACCAGCCGCGGCCCGAGCCAGGTCGAGGGCCTCGTCAAGGCGGCCGGCGTCCCGGCCCCCGGCGACGCACAGGGCGGCCGCCGACTTTCCACCGCCGCCGATGGTCTTCTTGGCGTCGCTGATCAGGTCGCCGGCGTGCAACCCGCTGCCGTCGGCCGCGGCGGCGGCCAGGGCGGCTCCACCGGAGTCGAGCGCAGTGCCCAGGACGACCGCCCGCACGCCGTCGATGTCGCGGATCGAAACTGCCAGATCGCGCAGGCCGTCGCGGCCAACACCGTCCACGCGGGCCACGACCACTCCGTCCACCGCCCCTGCGGCCAGTTCCGGAGCCCGGCCGAGAGCCACCCTGCGCCGCAGTTCGCTCACCTCGGCCCGCAGCGCCTTGGTCTCGCCCTGGCGCTTGGCCACCCCGTCGGCCAGCTCGGCCGGGGGCACCCCCAGCGAACGGGCCACATCCGCTATGAGCGACTGCTGGCTGCGCAGAAGGGAGAGGGTGTCGTGGCCGGTGATGGCCTCCAGCCGGCGCATGTTGGCACCGATCGATGCCTCCGACGTGATGTGGAAGGCACCGATGTCGCCCAGAGCCCGCACATGGGTGCCGCCGCACAGCTCCACCGAATGGCGGCCGGCCTCCAGCACCCTCACCACCTCGCCGTACTTCTCGCCGAAGAAGGCGATGGCACCCAGTTGCTGCGCCCGGTCGAAGGTCGTCTCGAAGTGGCGGCATGAGGAGTTGTCGAGCACCTCGGAGTTCACCAGGTCCTCCACCCGGGTGATCTGCTCGGGTGTGAGGGCCTCGTAATGGCTGAAGTCGAAGCGGAGCCGGTCGGGGCCGACCCAGGACCCCTGCTGCTTGACGTGCTCGCCGAGGATCTCCCGCAGCGCCCAATGCAGGATGTGGGTGGCCGTGTGGTTGCGGCGGATGCCGGCCCGGCGCTCGGAGTCCACGGCCGCGGTCACCCTGTCGCCGACCTGAAGCTCTCCCTCGACGGGCTCGACGATGTGGACGTGCAGCTCGTCCACCGCGTACACGGTGTCGACGACCCGCGCCCTGGCCCCGGTCGCTTCGCATGAGATCACGCCGGTGTCGCCGATCTGGCCACCGCTCTCGGCGTAGAACGGCGTGCGATCCAGAACGACCCGGCCGTCGGAGGCGTACAGCACCTCGCCCTCAGACGCCAGCTCGGCCCGTCCACAGAACTCGGTCGGACCCGCGGCCGACAGCAGGGCCACGAAGGGCGTCACATCGTCGGCGGCGGCCACCGAGCGGGCGCTGCGGGCCCGCTCCTGCTGCTCGGACATCGCGGCCGCGAAGCCCTCGGTGTCAACCTCGACGCCCCGCTCGGCCGCGATCTCCACGGTGACCTCGAGGGGGAAGCCGTAGGTGTCGTGCAGCAGGAAGGCGACGTCGCCGTCGATCCGCTCGCCGGTCGCCAGGCCGGCCATGCGCCCGTCGAGGATGGCCTGTCCGGTGCGCAACGTCTGGCGGAATCTCTGCTCCTCGCGGTCGATCACGTCGCGTACGTAGCCGTGGTTGCGGGCCAGGTCCGGGTAGGCCTCGGCCATCACCTCCACCACGGCGTCGACCATCCCGCCCATGACAGGCTCCTCCACGCCGAGCAGGTAGGCGTGGCGCACGGCTCGCCGGATGATGCGCCGCAGCACGTAGCCGCGGTCCTCGTTGGAGGGGAACACCCCGTCGCTCACCAGCAGCGACGTGGACCGGGCGTGGTCGGCGAGTATGCGAAGCGACACGTCGCCGGCCTCGGAGGCGCCCAGCTTGGCCCCGGTGAGGCGCTGGGCCGCGTCGAGCAGGGCCACGAACTCGTCGGTCTCCCACACCGAGTCCACGCCCTGGAGCACGGCCACGGTGCGCTCGAGGCCCAGGCCGGTGTCGATCGAGGGCTTGGGAAGCGGAACCTCCTCGCCGTCGGGGGTGCTCTCGAACTGCATGAACACCAGGTTCCAGACCTCGACGAAGCGCTCCTCGCCGCCGTGGGCGGGACCGCCGTCGGGGCCGTAGTCGGGCCCCTTGTCCCAGAAGATCTCCGAGCACGGCCCGCAGGGACCGACATCGGCCATGCGCCAGTAGTTGTCCTCGCCGAGGCGCTGGATCCGCTCGGCGGGCACGCCCACCTCCTCGCGCCAGATGGCCTCGGCATCGTCGTCGCTGTGGTGCACCGTCACCCAGAGCCGCTCGGGGTCGAGGCCCAGCACGCCGGTGACGAGTTCCCAGGCGAAGGCGCAGGCGTCGGACTTGAAGTAGTCGCCGAAGCTGAAGTTGCCGAGCATCTCGAAGAAGGTCAGATGCCGGGAGGTGCGCCCGATCTCGTCGAGGTCGTTGTGCTTGCCGCCGGCCCGCACGCACTTCTGGACGGTGACGGCCCGCGGGAAGGGGGCCGGCTGCTCGCCGGTGAAGTACGTCTTGAACGGCACCATGCCGGCCACCGTGAACAGCAGGGTGGGATCGTGGGGGATCAGGCTGGCCGAGGGATGGTGGGTGTGGCCCCGCTCGACGAAGAAGTCGACGAAGGCCTTGCGAACCTCCGCCGCGGTCATCGCCTTCATCGATCGCGCGCTCCGGAGTCCGGTCCGGTGACGTCGTCGTCGCGCAGCTCCGACTCGGTGTCGTGCATGGTTTCGCGCCCCTCGGCGACCGCGTGCTTGATGTCCTCGGCGATCCGCCGGGCTTCGCGCCCGAGGTTCCTGGCGCTGTCGGCCGCGGTCTGCTGGGCCCGCTGGGCGGCCTGCTTGGACCGGTCGGCGACCGCGCTGCGCACGTTGGCGGGCGCGTACCGCTCGGCGGTCTGGCGGGCCTTGCTGCGCACCCAGGCGGCCGTGCCGAGGCCGGCCGCGTAGCCCGCGCCGAGCCACCACAGACGCCTCATCGCCGTCGCCTCGGGGTCGGGCGGGAGCCTCCGGGTTGGCTCCGTCGATCCGGCCCGCCCGGCGGTGAGGCCGGAACGGACACGGTCGCCGGGGTCTCCGGACTCGATGCCAAATCGAGGGCGCGCCGATGGCGGCGCCGGTCCCGCAGGCGGCGCCCGGCCTGACCTGCGCCCGACACCAGCGACAGGCCCTTGATCAGCGGCGGGGCGAACGCCCGGTGGGTGAGCCGGCTGGCGTGGTCGACGGTGGCGGCGATGCGCTCGGCCCGCCCGATCACGCGGTCCACTCGGTGCAACTCGGCGTCGGCCTTGGTGACGGTGGCATGGAGGTCGTCCACCATCGGCAGCGCCGAGTCCCGCAGGTCGTCGACCACGTCGCGCAACTCCCGCATGGTCCTCACCAGCGAGATCACCGCCACCGTGAGGACGGCCACGGTCGCCAGGCAGACGACCGTCACGATCACGGCGGCCAGATCCACAGCGGTCACCCCGTCAAGATACCGGGTAGCCCGGAGGCCGAGCGGGTGGACCGCGGGTTGCCCGAGGCGCCGAGCGAGGCCGTGGGCAGTGTCTCCGGATTTGGGCGGCCCGTGAGCGCGGCGAACAAGAGCGGGAGACGCAACGCCTCACCGCGAAGCCCGGAACGTGTCGACTCGGCTGCCTACGGGTGTTCGGGGCCGGGCCTGCGCTCGGACAGGGCGGCCTCGGCCCCGTGATCCGATGGCTCGTAGTAGACGTTGCCGGCGATCTCGGCGGGCCGGTGCTCCTGGGCGACCCAGCCGTCGGGGTGATCGTGGGGGTAGCGGTACCCGTCTCCGTGGCCGAGGGACTCGGCCCCCTGGTAGTGGGCATCGCGCAGGTGCATGGGCACCTCGCCCGCCCCGGCGGTCCTGGCGTCGGCGACGGCCCGTCCCAGTGCGACGTACACCCGGTTGGACTTGGGTGCGGTGGCCAGGCGCACAACGGCGTGGGCCAGGTTGAGCTGGGCCTCGGGCAGGCCGACGTACTCCACGGCCCGGGCGGCGGCGTCGGCCACCAGCAGGGCGCCGTCGTCGGCCAGGCCGACGTCCTCGGAGGCCAGGATCACCAGCCGCCGGGCGATGAAGCGGGGATCCTCGCCGGCTTCCAGCATCCGGGCCAGCCAATAAAGGCCGGCGTCGGCGTCGGAGCCCCGGATGCTCTTGATGAAGGCGCTGATCACGTCGTAGTGGCCGTCACGGCCGTAGCGCACCGCCTTGGCGTCGGCGGCGGCCTCGGCGTCGGCCAGCGTCACATGGACCGGACCGGGCGGCGCGGCGCCGGATCGGCTGTCGACCCGGCGGCCGGCCAGCGCCACGGCCACCTCTATGCCGGTGAGGGCGTGGCGGCCGTCGCCGCCGCTGCGGGCCGCGAGATGCTCGACGGCCTCATCGTCGGCGGTGGCCTTCTCGGCGGCCAGGCCCCGATGGACCAGTTCGACGAGCGGCTCGTCTTCGAGCGGGTTGAGGCGGAACAGCGTCGAGCGGGACATCAGCGGCGGGTTGACCTCGAAGTGCGGGTTCTCGGTGGTGGCGCCGATCAGCACGATCAGGCCCTCCTCCACGGCGGGCAGCAGGGCGTCCTGCTGGGCCTTGTTGAAGCGGTGGACCTCGTCGAGGAACAGGATCGTGCCGGTTCCCTGAGTGCCGAGGCGGTCCCGGGCCCGCTCGATCACAGCCCGCACGTCCTTCACCCCGGCGGTCACCGCGGACAGCTCCTCGAAGGCCTTGGCCGTGGTGAGCGCCACCACCCGGGCCAGCGTCGTCTTGCCGGTGCCCGGCGGCCCCCACAGGATCACCGACGACAGCCGGTCGGCTTCGATCAGCTCCCGCAGCGGCCGCCCCGGCCCGACCAGATGGTCCTGGCCCACGATCTCGTCCAGGGTCCGGGGCCGCAGCCGGGCCGCCAGCGGAGCCCGGCCGCGCAGGCGCTCAGCCGCAGCCGCATCGAACAGGTCAGGTGCCACCCCTCGACCCTACGCCCTCAGTCTGTGACCGAACTGCGCTTCCTTGTCCGCGCCCCGCCGGTCCACACCAACGAGACCCCGAGGGCCAAGGTGACCGCGCCGAGAGACAACACAGACTCGGTGACGGTCACGATGTCGCTGGTGGAGTGGAAGGTGTACTCGTCGGGCCGCCATGACGCCGGGTCCTCGTGGAGCAGCAGATATCCGAAGGCGAGCAGCACCGCGGCGGGGAGCACCGTCGACAGGCAGAGCTCCTCCCAGCCCAGATACCGCTGCCGCCCGGCGCCGAGACCGATCACTCCCCTAGCGAAGAGGAGGATCGCGACCGGCAACAGCAGGATCGTCACCGCGGTGACCATGCACATGAGCCCGAGCGTCGCGCTCGAAGTCGCCATGAGGGCCGGCCGGCCACGGCGCCCGCCCAGGAAGGCCAGGACACCCAAGGCGCTGTATGGAAGCCCGACCGCCAGCGCAGCCAGTTCCGCGTTGGGAAGCCCCTCGTCGGAGCCCAGCCAGCGGATCGCCACCAGCCCCAACCCGGCCATGACGAAGATCGGGCCGGCAATCTCCTCGAGCCTCTGGGGCCACGACCGGGGCTCACCAATCGCCGGCCCAAGATCGTGAGCCGCAGCCGGGCCCTGGACATCGCCGCCCACTTCCTCATTCTAGGCCCCTGGACATCCCAGGTCAATCAAGGCTGTGGTAGCCCGGCCACCATTGGGAGCAGCTGGATATATCCAACTAGATAGTCAGTGGATATACTGACGGGGTGACCAAACGACTTGTG
This sequence comes from Acidimicrobiaceae bacterium, assembly GCA_026710865.1. GTDB lineage: Bacteria > Actinomycetota > Acidimicrobiia > Acidimicrobiales > Aldehydirespiratoraceae > Aldehydirespirator. The sequence continues at coordinate 6,979 of JAPOQG010000015.1, read as the reverse complement.
GACATTGACGACGACCTGCTCGAGGAGGTCCGCAGCCTGATCGGAGCGGCCACCATGAAGGAGGCGGTGAACGGAGCCCTCCAGCATGTGGTCGACTTCGACCTGCGTCTGCGCCATGTCCGCCGGCTGCTGACCATGGACGGACTCGATCTGGCCGACGACCAAATCATGCGCGACGCCTGGCGGTGAATCCGAACTATCTGGCGGACAAGAGCGCTCTGGCGCGAATCACGCACGCCCCGGTGGCCGAGCGCCTCGTTCCCCTCCTCCTCTCCCGGCAGGTCGCTACCTGTGCCGTCATCGACTTGGAGGTTCTCTACAGCGCTCGCTCGCTCCGCGACTACGAGGCGACCCAAGTCGAGAGGGCAGGCCTTCCCACGCTGCCTCTGACTGAAACGGTTGGAACCCGCGCGCTGGAAGTGCAGCACCTGCTAGCCCGACGAGGCCAGCACCGCGTGGCTCTGCCCGACCTCTTGATTGCAGCAACGGCAGAGATCAATGGTGTTGCCGTGATCCACTACGACCGTGACTACGACCGGATCGCCGAAGTGACTGGCCAGGCCACCGAGTGGGTGGCCCCCCGCGGCTCGATCTGAATCGCGACATCCGCGACGCACGCGCCCCGGTACCCCATATCAGGCGGGGGGAAGGACTCTCAGGCCGAGTTCTTGCAGGTGGGTGTCGGCAATGGGGCTGGGGGCGTCGGTGAGAGGGTCGGCGCCGGACTGGGTCTTGGGGAAGGCGATCACCTCGCGGATGTTCTCCTCCCCCACCAGCAGAGCGCCCAAGCGGTCCAGGCCGACCGCGAATCCGGCGTGGGGCGGGGCGCCGTAGCGGAAGGCGTCGAGCAGGAAGCCGAAGCGCTCCTGGGCGTCGTCGGGTGCGATCCCGAGGACTTCGAAGATGCGCTGCTGGATGTCGCGGCGGTGGATCCTGACGCTGCCCGAGCCGAGCTCCCAGCCATTGAGCACCAGGTCGTAGGCCTGGCTGCGGAGGCCCAGCAGCGCCTCGCCGTCGAGCGGCTGTCCCGACATCAGCACCGGCAGGTCGTCCTCGTGGGGCATGGTGAACGGGTGGTGCGACGGGATCGGCTCGCCCTCGGCGTTGAGTGCCTCGAACAGCGGGAAGTCGACCACCCACAGGTAGTTGAAGCGGCCGTCGTTGACCGGCGGGCGGCCCAGCTCCAAGCGCAGCAGCCCCAGCACGTGGCGGACCAGCGGTCGCTCGTCGGCCACTAGGAACACCATGTCGCCGGGGCTGGCGTCCAGGGCATCGATCACCGCGGCGCCTTCGGCGGCCGACAGGAACTTGGCCACCCCGGCGTCGAGGGCTGAGCCGCCTGTACCGGCGGCCACGACCCTCATCCAGGCCAGGCCCTTGGCTCCCCAGCGCTGGCAGGTCGCCACCAGCTCGTCGACCCGGCTGCGGGGCAGCGTCTCGGCTCCGCCCATGAGGCAGATCCCCTTCACGCACGGCGCCTGGAACACCCGTGCCTCGGTGTCGGCGAAGACCGGGGTGAGCTCGGCCAGCTCCATGCCGAAGCGGGTGTCGGGCTTGTCGGAGCCGTAGCGCTCCATGGCGTCGTGCCAGGTCATGCGGTCGAAGGTGCCGGGATCGTGCCCGGCTACCGCGACGGTGGCCTCGGCCACGGCCCTCGTGACGAAGCCGAGGACATCGTCGCGGGTCGCGAAGGACGCCTCCACGTCGAGTTGGGAGAACTCGAACTGGCGGTCGGCCCGCAGGTCCTCGTCGCGCAGGCAGCGGGCGATCTGGTAGTAGCGGTCGACTCCGCCGACCATGGTCAGCTGTTTGAAGATCTGCGGGCTCTGGGGCAGGGCGTAGAACGAGCCGGGCTCCTTGCGCGACGGCACCACGAAGTCGCGGGCCCCCTCGGGGGTGGAGGCGATGAGCATCGGGGTCTCCACCTCGACGAAGCCCTGCGCGTCCATGGCCCTGCGTATGGCCCGGTTGAGCGCGGCCCGGGCCCGCAGGTTGCGCTGCATACGGGACTTGCGCAGATCCACGTAGCGGTGGCGCAGGCGCAGTGTCTCGTCCACGTCGGTGCGCTCGTCGAGGGGGAACGGCGGCGGCTCGGCCCGCGACAGCAACTCGACCTCGCAGTCCTGGAGCTCTATCTCGCCGGTGGCCAGCGCCGGGTTGGCGGTGCCCTCGGGGCGCAGCGTGACGGTTCCGATGATGCGCACCACGTACTCCGAGCGCAGGTCGCGGGCGCCGTCCACCACGCACTGCAACACACCGCTGTGGTCCCTCAAGTCGATGAAGGCGAGGTGCTCGCTGTGCTCGCGACGGCGGTCCACCCAGCCGCACACGGTGACGGCGCGACCCGCGTCGCCGGATCCGAGACGGCCGCAGAGATCGGTCCTCATGGACGTTCCATCGATGTTGCTCATGTCGCGGCCCCCGCCGAGGCCCCTGCCCCGAACTGGCAGCAATCTGCACGCATACCGGGCAAAACGCTGCCAGTTCCCACCGAGACCACAGCCGACGACCCGAACTGGCAGCAATCTGCACGCATACCGGGCAAAACGCTGCCAGTTCCCACCGAGACCACAGCCGACGACCCGAACTGGCAGCAATCTGCACGCATACCGGGCAAAACGCTGCCAGTTCCGAAGAGGACTCGGGTGATCATTGGACGCCCCCTGTCAACAGCTCGGTCACGGCCGCCACGAGATCGTCGGCCGCCACCTGCCGCTGGCCACCGCCGGGACGCATGTCGCGCACGGTGGCCGTGCCCGCGGCCTGCTCGTCGGGGCCGACGATGACCGCCACTGTGGCCCCGGAGCGGTCGGCCCGCTTCATCTGGGCCTTCATGGAGCGGCCGTCGAAGGCCCGGTCCACGCCGAGGCCGGCCTGCCGGAGCCGGTCGCAGAGCACCACCGCGCTGCGGCCGTCGGCCACGTCCACCACGAAGACCTCGACCGGCGGCGCAGTGCCGCTGAAGGCGTCCTCGGCGTCGCAGGCCAGCAGGATGCGGTCCACGCCCAGGGCGAAGCCGATGCCGGGGGTCGGGGGCCCGCCCAGCTCCTCCACCAGCCCGTCGTAGCGGCCGCCGCCGCCCACCGCGTTCTGGGCGGTGTCGAGCGCGTCGGCCACGAACTCGAAGGTGGTGCGGGTGTAGTAGTCGAGCCCGCGCACGAGACGGGGCGACACCTCGTAGACCGCGTCGAGGCTGTCGAGCCCGGCCCTGACCGCCGCGAAGTGCTCGGCCGAGGCCCCCGAGAGGAAGTCGGCCATCACCGGCGCCTCCGCGATCACGGGCTGGTCCTGCTCCCGCTTGGAGTCGAGCACCCGCAGGGGGTTGCGCTCCAGGGTCACCAGGGACTGCTCGGAGAGTTCGCCCCGCCGGTCTTGCAGGTAGGCGGCCAGCGCGGCGTTGTAGGCCGGGCGGCTCTCAGAGTCACCGAGACTGTTGATCAGCAGGCGCACCTGCCTCATGCCGAGGGCCTCGTAGAAGCGCACACCCAGTCCGACCACCTCCACGTCTGCGTGGGGGTCGTCGGTGCCGAGGGTCTCTACTCCGACCTGCTCGAACTGCCGGTAGCGGCCGGCCTGGGGGCGCTCGTAGCGGAACTGGGGGCCGGAGTACCAGATCTTCCAGGGAGGGGTGGGCCGGTGCTCGGCGAAGGCCCGGCACACGCCGGCGGTCAACTCGGGGCGAAGGGCCAGGTGGCGGGGAGGGTCGCCCTTGTCGAAGAACTCGAACAGTTCCTTGGTGACGACGTCGTTGTTCGCGCCGAGACGCTGGAACACTCCGAGCTCCTCGAAGATGGGCGATTCCAGCAGCGAGAAGCCGCTGCGGTCGGCCAGATCGGCGAACACGCGCACCAGCCCACGGCGCCGGGCCGACGCCGGCGGCAGGATGTCGCGGGTGCCCGCAGGGGCACGGAACAAGGGCTGGGCCACGACCCCCGAGGCTACCGCCGCCCCGCTCGTGCAAGGGTGGCTCCAAGCCGCGTCACGACCCCGAGACGGACCCGAGTTCGAGCGACATCTGGACTGCCGCCAAAGCGAAGCCGCCGAGGCGGGACCAACACGCCGACGGCGCGGTGTCGGCAGAGGCGCAGGGTTCGGCGGGGTCTCGGGTTGAGCCTCGGTGTCAGCGGCTGCTAGGACACGGCGGTCGTCACGGTGACGGCAGTCTCGGCGGGCGTGGCCGGCTCCCACCCTGTGCCGCTCCACATGAACAGGAACGTGGTTGCTTTCCCGATGCCGAAACCCTCCTCTACCCAGACATCGACAGCTGCGACATCGTCCGCGGGGAAGTGAGTGCGGACCACGTCAAAGAGAGTGGCCCCGCCATAGGTGCCACTCGGCCCAGTCGCATCCTGGAGTTCTTCGAACGAGAGAAACTCGACATCTGTTCCGAACGCATCCTCCAGCGCAGCCCTCAGGTCGGGGCCCGCATGCAGGTACGCGTACACGGTCTTCGTGTCACAGGACGCCGCCAAGCAGGCCGCAGACAACGCTCGGGCCCGGATCTCGATTCTTGTCGCTGGGGACAGATCCGGGCTGCTCTGGATCTCACTTGTCGTGGGTTGGGACGGATCCGGGCCGCTTGTGTCGCCGTTGCCACGCCCGCACGAGGCAGCGAGGATGCTCACGGCGACGGAGACGACCAGTATGGGACCGACACGGGTGCTGGCAGCCCTCACAGCCCTTCGCCAACCCCAAGTGGCCGCTGGGTCACATCGTCCACACAGTGTAGGAACACCCTCCCAACGAGCCGCCAGACAAGGTAGCCGACGCCCAGAGCGAGCGCATGCGCGATTAGGGGTGCTCCCGACCAGCCGACGGTCGGGTTGCCCAACCACATGTGGCAGCGCTCCCAACTCGGAACCCCGCCCTCATCATCGCAGCCCGGGTCATCGCCAGAGTCGGAGCCGACCCCGAGCACGCCGACGAACCCGCCCTACTGCAGATGGCCCGGGGCGTGCCTGTCGACCTGTTCGGGCGCATGACCCGCCAGTACGCGGCCCAGAGCGACTCGTGTGCCGAGCACAACCGCCAGCACGCCAACCGCTGGGCCTCGCTGGTGCAGGACCCCGACGGGTCATGGCGGCTCTCGGCCTACTACGGCCACGACACCGGCAAACGCATCAGCGTGGCCTTCAACCAGATGGTGCGCACCTACCGCAACCGCGTCGCCGTCAACGGCATAGACCGCACCGACAGCGGCACACCGGCGCAGCGCCGCGCCGACGCCTTGGCCAACCTCATCACCGGCGAGGGACCCCACAACCGACCCGACACCACCCTTCTGGTCATCGCCGACTACGACACCGTCTCACGCCAGCTTCACAACCTGCGCCACGACGACGCCACGCCCGTGCCCGCGGACCGGATCGCCAACATCGCCGCAGAAGCCAAGATCCTGCCCGCCATCTTCAACGCCGACGGCGACCCGCTGTGGCTCGGACGAACCCAACGACACGCCAGCGCAGGCCAGCGCATCGCGCTCGCAGCCCGCGACGGCGGCTGCGCCAACTGCGCCGCGCCCGCCGAAGGAAGCGAACCCCACCACATCGAATGGTTCAGCCGCGGCGGAGCCACCGACATCGACAACCTCGCACTGCTGTGCGAACGCTGCCACCACCTCATACACGACGACGGATGGCAACTCCACCCCAACAACGGCCAACTCAGACTCCGGCCACCCGCACCGCCGTCAACACCAACCCGACCCCGCCACAACACCCAACCCCAGCGTGACAACCACCCAAGACCCCAACACAACCCCATCCTGCGAACCTGACCACAGCGAGTTTGGCAGCAAGTGCGAAAATATGGTGCTTGCAAGTGCGAAAATATTGAGTTTCGGAGCGCTGGATCAGGGAGATCAGGCTGGGGTTGGCCCCTGCGACCGTCTTGGAGTTCAGGTCGACCGGAGGCGGTCAGGCGGATCCCGGGTTACGGCCGGGGAGGACCCGGTAGGCCTCGAAGACGGCTTCTAGGGACAGGACCAGCGACAGCACCGAGTCGAGCTGGGACAGGTCGGCCAGTTCGAACTCGAAGTCCATGCGGGCAATGAAATCGTCGCCGGTTTCGGCCTTGGCGCTGATGATGCTCAGCCGGTGCTCGGCCAGCACATTGCTCACATCCCGCAGCAGGCCGGGCCGGTCCAGCGCATGCACCGAGATCGTCGTGAAGAACTTCCCGACGAAGTCGGTGTCCCACTCCACCTCGATCAGCCGGTCGGTCTGGCCCTCCGCTGGCCCGATCACGTTTACACAGTCGGCCCGATGCACAGACACGCCCGGGGCCCCGGGTCACGAACCCATGATTTCGTCGAGCGGGGAACCGGCGCAGGATGAACTGTCCCGGCCTGGCACGGCGGTCATAAAGCATGACGCATCGAATTCCAAATCCGCGGCGCCACCGATGGCGCGAAAGAGGGTTCGCTGCCCTGTCACAGGGGTCCGCTACTGTCGGTCTCATGGAGTCTCCAGGCGTACCCCACGGTCGTCCGGCCGTGCCGTCTGCCCCGGATGTCGCCCTTACGCAGCTTCTGCAAGAGGTTGTCGTCTGGGGGGACGCCGGGGAGTGGCTGCCGAGCCTGCCGGATGGAAGCGTCGACCTGTTCTTCACATCGCCACCCTATGCGGACGCTCGTTCGTACTCGGAGATCCACCCGGACCACTACGTCGAGTGGTTCCTGCCCTTCGCCGCCGCGATGCTTGAGGCGACCGCCGAGTCCGGGTCGTTCGTGCTGAACATCAAGAACCGCGTCGCGAGCGCCGGTTCGCTCCGGGGACAGCGACACCCCTACGTGTACGAGTTGGTGCTGAGCATGCAGCGGATGGGCTGGCGGTGGATTGAGACCTACATCTGGTCGAAGCCCAACGCCATCCCCGGTCGCTTCGGACCGCGCACTAAGGACAGCTTTGAGTACGTCTACCACTTCGCCAAGGGTCCGAAGCCCTACTTCGACTTGGACGCCGTGCGGGTTCCGTACAAG
>JAPOQG010000349.1 GCA_026710865.1 Acidimicrobiaceae bacterium | reverse complement strand
TCGGCGCCCAGGTTGTAGAGCGAGCCGAGGGCGCCGGCCTTGGGGTCGTCGGCACCGAACACGACTCGCGCCACCCGGGCCTGTTGGAGGGCGCCCGCGCACATTGCGCACGGTTCGAGCGTCACGGCCACTGTCGCTCCGTCCAGGCGCCAGCCGCCCAGGCGTGAGGCGGCGTCGCGCACGGCCAGGATCTCGGCGTGGGCGGTCGGGTCACCGGTGCGCTCTCGCTCATTGTGGCGCCGGGCGATCACCTCGCCGTCGTGCCAGACGACCGCGCCCACGGGCACGTCACCATGCAGCGGTGCGGTCCGGGCCTCGGCCAGGGCCAACTCCATCAGCTCGTCGTCGGTCACGGGTCGGTTGGCAGCCAGGGCTGGATCGCTGCGGGGGTGCCCGCGGTGTCGGCGGGGCGGTGCTGGGTCGCTGCGGGGGTGTCCGTGGTGTCGGCGGGGCGGTGCTGGGTCGCTGCGGGGGTGCCCGCGGTCCCGGCCGGGCGGTGCTCGTCGTCGGTCACGGGTCGGGTGGCAGCCAGGGCTGGACCGCTGCGGCGGTGCCCGCGGCCGCGGCCCGGCGGGGTTCGGTGAGGGTCACGGGTCGATGTCGGCGGCGATCAGCTCGGTCAGCATCCTGGCGGCGTTCGCGGTCAGCGAGCCGTCCACCACCGGCAACTCGGTTCCGTCGATGCGGGCGATCGACTGCACGATGCGGGTGGACGATGCCAGGAACGCCTCGGGCACGCCCGGCAGGTCCTCGACGGCCAGGTGCGTCTCGGCGATGTCGAGACGCTCCAGCAGCAGGGCCCGGGTGACCCCGGCCAGACAGCCGGTGTCCAGCGGCGACGTGTGGAGCCGCTCGCCGTCGGACCAGAAGATGTTCGACCCGGTGCCCTCGCTCACCCGGCCCCGGGTGTCGGCGAAGATCGCCTCCGACGCGCCCCGCTCGCGGGCCATGTCGAGGGCCAGAACGTTCTCCGCGTAGGAGGTGGTCTTGACCCCGGCCATCGCGCCGCGCTCATTGCGGGAGAACGGCACGGTCGCCACCGCAGTCCCCGGCGGGTAGTCCGGCGGGCGGTTGCCGGCGATCACTATGGCCGAGCCCTGAGCGCCACTGCGCCCCGACCCGAGGGGCCCCCCGCCGCTGGTCGCGGTGATCCGCACGATCCCGGCGGAGGGGGCGGCGTCGAGGCACCGGGCGATGGCGGCCCGCAGCTCGTCGTCGCGGTAGGGGCACTCGAAGCGCAGGACCCGGGCCGAGCGGCGCAGACGCTCAAGATGGCGCCGCACCGCGAACGCCTCCACCCCCTGGTCGCGGCGCACCACGAGCAGGGTCTCGAACACGCCGTCGCCCACGATCACCCCGTGGTCGTCGGCGCGCAGGTGCGGACCCTCAGGCTCGACCATGCGTCCGTTCAGCCACACCGCTTGCGCGCTCATCGGCACGAAACTACCGCCATATCCGGGATCGACAGGCCCCGGACCTGCTGTCGGGGACCAAGCCCTGAAATCCTCCGCCGTGAGCGGCGATACTTGGAGTGATGAGATCCTGGATCAAACGACACTGGCGCTGGGCGCTTCCGGTCGGAGTGGTCCTGGCGGCGGTGGGAGCCTGGCTGGTGTTCGGCTTCTTCGCCTTCCAGACCTACTTCCAAGACGACGAGGTGGACGAGGCGCTCCCGTTCTTCACCGCAGGCCCGGCCCCGTCGGGCATGGCCGGCGACGAGACGACGGCAGAGATGGCCGACGCCATGAACAAGGCGATGGCCGAGTTGGACATGCCGATGGTCGACGAGGTCGACGAGCCCATGCCCGAGATGGAGGGCACCGCCGCGGGCCTGTCGGCGGACGGGAGCGTCGAGCCGGCCCAGCCCGCCGGGGAGACCCGGCCCGAGGCTGTCGAGTCAGAGGCCGCCGAGCCGGGGGGCAGCCAGCCGGAGCCCGCCGGGCCGGAGAGCACCGAGCCGGAGGTCGTCGAGCCCGAGGTCGTCGAGCCGGAGCCCGCCCAGCCCGAGGTCGTCGAGCCCCGGATCATCGTGGAGGCGGCTGGATCGTTCATCGACCGCTCACATCCCACCGAGGGCAGCGCCACGGTGCTCGGCGACGGCAGCGGCCAGCGGTTCCTGCGCTTCGAGGACTTCCGCACCGACAACGGCCCCGACCTGAACGTGTACCTGTCCGCCGCGCCCGGTGACGCGCCGGCGGGCGACTTCGACGACGACTTCGTCGACCTCGGCGACCTCAAGGGCAACGTCGGCGCGCAGAACTACGAGATCCCCGCCGGACTCGACCTCGACCGCTACTCGACAGTGGCGATCTGGTGCGTGCGCTTCGGCGTGGTGTTCGGGACGGCCGAGCTCATCGCGGGCTGAGAGGCTGAGCGAATAGGCGGGACAACGCGGCCCATACGGCGCGAGGCCGTGGCCCGAGCGGCCCGTGAGCGCAGCGGACAGGAGCGGGAAGCGCACCGCCCAAGAGCGAGGCGCCGTCACCTGTCCGTGGGGCTCCAGAGGGTCGAGTCGAGCAGGAACGACGTTCCGGGTGAGGGGTCCGCGCCCAGACCGGCCAGCTCGACGACCATCCACCCCTTCTCCTGTTCGGACGGCTCTGTGAGCGCGACAACCAGTGTCGGCGTCCGGTCGGTGGTCAGCCATGCCACCGAGGCCGAGTCTTCCGACCACTGCGGCCGGCCGTAGCCGCCCACGTCCAGGAGGCGCAGCTCCTGCGTGTCGAGATCGAAGAGCCACGCCGGGCTGGTGTCGTTGAGCAGCCACCGACCGTCGGGCGACACGGCCATCCCGGCCACCTCGGCCACCAACTCCTGGGGCAGCTCGGTGGCCTGATCGGTGGCCGCGTCGGCGGCCACGATCGCGCAGGCGAGCCTCTCGTCACAGCGCTGCTCCACCCGCAGCCCGCCGCTCCCAGCGAGCAGCCTGTGCTCGCTCACGGCTTGGAAGCCCGCGAATGTCGGCCGGAACGTCCCGCCCACCGGGGGATTGACAATCGGACCGGCACCGTCGATGACCAACACCTCCGAGCCCGGAGGAGCCCGCAGCTCGCCGGTCAGCACCCCGTAGTCCTGCCAGGCATTCAGCCGGATCACGCCGTCGGGGCCGTGGGGCCGGCTGATCACCCAGAAGTCCGCGAGCGGCTCGGTCGAAGGCACCACCAGGGCATCAGATGCGACAAGAACCGCGGTAGGCGGATCGTCAGCGAGGGACAGTCCCACCGTGCGCTTTCCGTCGGTGAGGATCGTCAGGTCGGCGAGCGCCAGGATCGACCCGTTGGCCTCGACGGGCACACGCTCCACCGCTCCCGTGCCCAGATCCAGGCGTACCACGTGGCTGCCGCTCAGATAGACGAGCGACCCGTGCAGGTCGCTGAAGGGCTTCGCGCGCGTCGAGCTTGCAGGCTGCTCAGCCTCGGGGGCAGCCTCCACCATGCTCTCGGGCTCTCGCAGAGGGCTGCTGGTAGTGGGAATTGCGAGAGGATCCTCGTCCAGCGGGTCCGAGCCCTCGCCTTCGGTGTTGCCTCCGCCACCGCCGGTGAGGCTCAGCAGCCACAGCCCCGCAATGAGCGCGCCGAGCACACCGATCAGCCCGGCCGCGGCCGGCAGCCGGCGCGAGTGCTCGCTGGTGCCGCCGTCCTCATGGCCGTCCGGCCCGTCGCCGCCGCCGTCGCCGCCGGTGTCGTCGCGGCCGTCCAGCGGCGCCGCGTGCATGCGGGCACCGTAGTTGCATGTGATGCGATGAGCAGCCCGGCAAGGGGAACGGGGCCTTCCCGAGTCAGGCGTCGAGGCACCTGGCCGTGCTCCGACATGCTCGACCGGCTCCGCCCCCTGGAGGAGGCTCCGTCAGAGCGTTGTATCTCGGGCACGGCGTCTCCCCCTAGACGATGCCTCCAAGGTCAGGGAGGATGCCCTCGCTACAGTCCCAGCACGGCTCGGAGGCCGTCGTCGATGGCATCGGCGAGGGCGCGGGGCAGCTGTCCCACATGGTCCGTCAGCCAGGACCGGTCGATCAACTCCAGCCCGAGAGGCACCGCGACAGAGTCCTTGGAGAGACCCGTCGCCGCGGAGGTGAGCAGCACGTTGCCGGCGAGGCCGGCTCTGTCGAGGTTCGAGGTCAGCGGCACGACATGGGTCTGCCAAACCTCAACTCCGAGGACGTCGTGGGACGACACGACAACACACGGTCGACGCCTGTCGAGGTTGATCCAGTACACCGCGCCGCGCGCTACCACGGGGCGGATCGCTCCATCCGCTCAGCTACGGCGAGCGCGTCCCGCTCGGCCGACGGTTCGCCGGCTGCGAGCGCGGCGTCGGCCACAAGCTGCTGGGCGAAGGTCGTCGCCGTCTGAGCCGAGTGGCGGCGAAGCTGGTCGGTCACCCACCTCGAGAAGGGCACATCGAGGCTCTCGATGATCGGCACAACATCGTCGGGCACGCTGATCGTC
>JAPOQG010000016.1 GCA_026710865.1 Acidimicrobiaceae bacterium | reverse complement strand
GTCGCCGCCGCGCTGTGGGCTCCGGTGGCGACGGCTTCGCTGCTGCGAGGCCTCGTCCTGGCAGGCTTCCGATCCCAGCGGGACGGGGCGCTGCTGGAGTGGCTGCGCCGGACCCGCCTGTACTGCGCGGCGGGCCGGCCCATCAACGACGCCGCGGTGGCCGCCGCCGAGCGGGTGAGGACGCCCGCCTTCGCCCCAGCGGCCACCGCCATCAACCTCGCTCTAGCCGCCGGGCGCGACCCCCTCACCGCCGCGGTCGGGCATTTCGCCGGATCGACGGCCGAGACACTGGTGGCCACCCTCGCGGCCGCCGACCGGGGCGGCGCGGGGGCCACCGATCTCATCGACCGGCTCATCGCCCAGGCCGTCAAGGCCCTCGAGGACGACCGCCGGGTCCGCATCGAGGCACTCGGACGGGCCGTCACCGGCACCGCCACCCTCGCAGCTGTAACCGCCAGCGCGGTCGTCGTGCTCGCGCTGCTGGCCAGCACGCGTATCGGCCTGTGAGCCCCGCGCTCCAGCCCTCCCAGACAGTAATCCACAACTCACAAAGGAGACATCCAGATGGAATCACCCGTTGCCAAGATCATCATGCTCGCCGCCACCATCGCCATCACCGCCGCCGTCGTGGTCTTCACCTGGGGGGTGGTCGGCGAGAACACCCCGAACTCAACCCCAGACCCCGCAGCCCAGAAAGGCCAGATCAAGCACAAGAACCTGTGCGACGCAGTCGGCGGCAGTTGGACCGCGGGAACCGGGGGGAAAGCCGGGACGTGCTCGTAACCGGCCCGGCCCGAGCCGAGCTGCTGAGCGTCCGGGACTTCTGCGGCCATGGAGACGGCGATCGGGACCCTGCGCACCGTCGGGGTGGTGTTCGTCGTCGTGGCGCTCATGTTCGGTGCCTACGTCCACCACATCGCTCGCATCACGGCCTCCAGTGCGGCACTGGCGGCAGCCACGGCCGCCGCCCAAACCCTCGACTCCGCCGACTGGGACTGCACCGACTCCGGCCTCCATTGGGAAGCCGCGGTGGAGTCAGCCGCCCGGGCCGCTGCGGCCCGCACCGCGAGAAGTTCGGCCGCGACGACCACCGACTACACGCTGGCCACCGACGCCGGGTGCACGGTGGTGGCCTCGGTGCGGGTCGGAGCCGCCGGAGCCCGGAGGTGGTTGGAGGCGACCGCGGTCGCCTGCGCCCCCACCCGGGCAGCCGCCGCGACCGGCTGGGCGCTCACACCGACGTGCTAGCGCTCACGGCCGGGCCGCAGCGGCCCGGGCCAGCCCCAGCCGAAACCCACACCGTCGCGGCCCGGACAAACCCCAGCCACAGCCACAGCGTCACAGCCCGGGCTGGTACAAGGCGCAACCCACACCGCCACGGCCCGGACAAACGCCAGCCGAAACCGGATCTCAGGCAAGGCCGTGCCGTCGGTAAAGCGGTGGCGCTGGTGAGGCCCGCGGGCCCCGCAGCGGATCGGGCGGGTCTGCCATGCCGTGCCGTCGGTAAGGCGGTGGCGCTGGTGAGGCCGCGCCGTGGATGAGGCGGTGGCGCTGGTGATCGCCGCGCCGGTGGTGGCGCTGACCCTCTGGGCTGTGGCCTTCGTCGGCGGGCAATCCAACAGCCAGGCCCGGGCCGCGGTGGCGGCGGAACTCGCGGCCCGAGCCGCCGTCGACTCCGGCCCGGAAGCGGCCGAAACCGCAGCGCGGACCGCGCTGGGCGCGACGCTGGCTGCGTGCGTCCTGACCGACGCCGTGCTCGCCCACCACGATCCCGGAGAGTCGGCCGCGGTCACCGTCGCGTGCCGGGTGCCGGGCCCCGGGACCCACGACCGGGTGTGCGTCACCGGCTACGTCCAGGCAAGGCCGGCGACGACCGGACACGTTCAAACCCCCTGTCCAGCGCCCTAAGAGGCCGAGGTGACCGTCCCACTGCTGGTCCTGATGCTCGCCGCGATGGTGACCGCAATGAGCGCGTCGCTGCAAGACCACGCCGCCCACGGCGCGGCCGTGGACATCGCCAAGCTGCGGGCCGAGCACGCCGCCGACGCGTTCGTGGCGAGCTGCCTCACCCACGAGGGGTGCGACCCAGCCCAGACCGAGGATGTCGAGGTCTGCACGGCCGGCGACGCCGGGGTTGTAGTAACGGCGCAGGTGTCGTGGGACCCGATCATCTGGAAGCGCCTCACCCCCACCACCGGAGAGCACATCGTGGCCTACGACCGCGGGCTGGGCGCCCACATCAAGGACCGGGCCCGCGCCGCGGTCAGCGCCTGCTGACCTCAGGGGCCAAAGCCGGCCGTGCCCCGCACCCGCACCACCGCCCGGGAGTACCATGGCCCCGGCCACAATCGGTGGCCAGCCCACGCCCGGGTAGCTCAGTTCGGCAGAGCAGCTGTCTTGTAAACAGCAGGTCGCAGGTTCGATTCCTGTCTCGGGCTCCAAAAGAATCCAGTTCAAAGCCCAAGTGCCCTCTCCCACGCCATGTCCCGACTGCGAGAGGACGGTCTGCTCGCCTCCGCCGGCGAGGCGTTGATCCCAGACCTGTTCCACGAACTACTGGGAGTGTGGCGCCGACGAGCCGTCGCTTTGGTCGCCTCACCGGGTACCGGTGTCCAAGAGGCCCGGCGGCTGATTCTCGGACTCGGCGAGCCCGAGAATCGACGGGCTGGAATGGCGGAGTTCCTGGTTCATGGCCACGTGCCCTGGTCGGCGTTCATCGGGGTGGCTGCCTGCAACGACGACAAATGCCAACAGGTCGAGCACGCACTGGCTAGCGTCGGTGCGAAGGTCCTCGTCACTCCGCGACCCGAGTGGTACTTCTGATGGCTGAGTTCATCGACGCACACGGCAACCTGCTGAAGGCGGAGGTTGAGGCGCTTGCGAATTCCGTCAACACGGTCGGCGTGATGGGCAAGGGGATTGCCCTCCAGTTCAAGAACGCCTTCCCAGCGAACTTCAAGGCCTACGAGGCTGCCTGCAACAAGCAGGCTGTGAGACTTGGCGAGGTGTTCGTCTTCGACAACGGCCAGCTCATGCCGCCACGCTGGATCATCAACTTCCCGACCAAGGGTCATTGGCGCGCCAAGTCCCGCATCCGCGACGTCGCCGACGGCCTCGACGATCTGCGTCAT
>JAPOQG010000096.1 GCA_026710865.1 Acidimicrobiaceae bacterium | reverse complement strand
TGGCCGATGACAAGTTTGGTGGCCACCGGGATGAGCCGGTTCACGCTGGCGACCAGCGCGGCCTGATCGGGTCTGTCCCGGTCGACGGTGCGCTTGAGCAGGTCGATGGCGTCGTCGATCAGGTTCTCGACGTTGGTGGCGTGGCGCACGGCCAGCGCAGCCAACTCCTCGATGGCCACACCCTCATCGATCAGGTTCCGGGCCGCAGCCAGCATCTCGACATGGTCCGAGCCGAAGTGCTCACCGTCAGCGCCGTTGAAGTGAGGCCAGATCAGCCCGGCGTCCACAGCCAGGTCGACGACGAAGGCGGGAACGCTGGCCCGCTCCGCCAGCGCGGCCCGGTCGAGCACGGGACCCGCGTGGTCGGCGTCGGCCTCAGCAGCACTGTCGGGCACGTCCACCATGCTACGAGTCGCGGCCCGTTGCCGATCATGGCCGCGCCGGGTGGGTTGCCCTGGGCACGGGGTCGCTCAGCTAGAGTCGGCCCATGGTCCTCGCAGCCGGAACCACGGCATACAACATCGTCGAACTGCTCCATGTGCTCACCGTCCTGGTGGCTCTGGCTCCGGTGTTCGTCCATCCCCTGCTGCGCAGGCAGATGCGCACCGCGGACGGAGCCGGGCAGCAGCAACTGGTGGTCGCCATGGCGGCCAACGCGCGGCGCCTGTACGGGCCGGCGCTGATCGTGGCCGGACTGCTGGGCATCGCCCTGGTCGAGATGTCCGAGGACGCCATCTCGATGACCGAGGGGTGGGTGATCGCCGCCATCGTGGTCTGGGTGGTGATGAACGGCGTGCTGCACGGAATGATCAGGCCCGCCCTGAAGGCTCAGGGAGCCGACGGCCCGTCGCCGGGCACCGACAAGCGCCTCGAGGCGGGATCGGCCCTGCTGTCGATCGGGTTCACGGTCCAGTTGGTGCTGATGATCTGGCAGCCTGGGGGCTGAGCGACCCGGGTCGAACCGCCCCTTTCAACTGGGGGCTACACGGTCGACGCCAAGTCGGTAGGGCATGCCCGTCCGCAAGTTGACGTAGTTGTACACATCAGATGGGGACAACATGGGGACAACTGCGTCAGGAATGAGCCGGGGCAATGAGCCGGACAAGGGATGAGTCGGCCTCAGCGCGAGACGGCCACCAGCCGGCGCAGCCTCGAAGCGGGCCGGGAGCCGGCTCTACGAACTCACCAACGGGACTGGTCGTCCTCGGGAGCGAAATCCTCCCACCGGGGAGCCGGGTCGGGCTCCCGCGCCTCGGCTGACTCGACCGTGTAATGCCCGCCGGGCTGCCGCTCCTGGGAGTCGTCTGGCGGGGTGCCGGCCGGCTCGGCTGGTCGGAGCGGGCCCGCACCGCCGGTCACCAGTGCGGCCAACACCGTCGTGACCGGCACCGCGGCGACGAGGCCCATCGAGCCGCAGAGCGTCCGGACGATCTCCACCGCGATGAGCTCGGAGTTGGCCACCATGGCCAGCGACTGGTCCGACACCGCGAACAGCAGCAGCAGCGGGAGGCCCGCACCGGCGTAGGCGAGCAGCAGCGTGTTGACGGTGGCGGCTATGTGCTCCCGCCCGACCCTGATGCCCGACGCTATGAGCTCACGCCGGCTGAGATCGGGGCTGCGGTAGCGCAGCTCGGCGACGGTGGCCACCTGGGTGACGGTCACGTCGTCGAGCGCGCCCAGCGCGCCGATGATGGCCCCGCCCAGCAGCAGCGCGGCCAGGTCGATGTCGCCGGCGATCAGGGGCAGGGTCAGGCCCTCCTCGGTTGCCAGTCCGGTGAAGTCGGCCAGCCCGAAGAAGACCCACGACAGCCCCAACGTGAGCCCCAGCGACGCCAGGGTGCCGGCGAGCGCGACGGTGGTGTGCGCGTTGAGGCCGTGAGTCAGGTAGAGGCTGGCGAACGCGATCACCGCGGCAGCCACCACCGCCACCAGCACCGGGTTGTTTCCGTCCAGCACTGAGGGCGCCGCGAAGGCGATGAGCACCACCAGCGTGACGGCCATGCCCGCCAGGGCAAGCCCGCCTCGTAGGCGCCCCAGCGCCAGTACCACCACCGCGAACAGCGCGGCGAGCCACACCAACGACGCGCGGCGGTCGCGGTCGACGAAGAAGTAGTAGTCGTTGGAGTCCTCGTACCCGACGATCACCTTGTCGCCCGGCGAGATCCGTATGGACGTGCGGTCGTACGCGAGGTTGAACTCCGGCAGGGCCACCTGCGCGCCCTCGTCGGGACCCTCGTCGGCGCGCACCGTGATGGACCGGCACGCCTGCGGGTCGTCGGGTGCCGAGTAGCTGCAGACTCGGTCGCTCACCTCGATCACGGTGGCGGCCAGCCGCTGGTATGTCAGCCCGATCTCGTCGGCCCGCTCCCGGGCGGTGTCCCTGCCCTCGCCGGTGGGCCACAGAAGCGCCAGTCCCGCCGCGGCGGCGACGGCTGCAAGGCCGACGAAGACCAGCACGGCCCGCAGTGCTCGGTCGGTTCGCCATGCCTCAAACATGGCCCGTGGACCGGACTCCGGCCGCCCGACGTGCGAGTGTCCCCCCACGACCACGATTATGGCCGCCTGTCCTGCCAGCCTCGGGGAGGGTTCGCGCCTGGACCCCAGGTCCTACGATTGCCTCGGTGGCTCTCGCTGACGGTCATTGCTTGGGCTGGTCGCCGCACGGTCTCGGCCCGACCCGCCCCGGTGCCTCCAAATGGCGCTTCGGACTGCGGTTCGCGGCTGCGGCGGTGGTGCTGGCCGACCGGTTCCGGTCCGCGTACCTGGTGCGGGTTGCGTCGCCGATCGGGGTCATCGACTTCCTGACGACGCATCTGGCCTCCGGCGGTGATGATCGGGCCTGCAACCCGGGGCTGTGCCCGCCCCCCTGCGACTCCACCGGGAGCCTGCGAACCTGCCAGGCCCGCCAGGTCCCTGCGTTCGCAGAGGAGGTGGCGCTGGACGGGGGCGTGACCGTGGTCGGCGGGGACCTGAACGACTCCGCGGGCAGCCCCGCTCTTGCCGTGTTCGACGAGGCCGGGTATGTCGACTCGCACCTGGCCGCGGGCCACAGCGAATGCGAACCGGCCAGCGGGACGGGCTGCACGGCGGGCCGGGAGGACACGTCGCTGGCAGACATGGCCGACCCGTCGAGCAGCCAGAGCAGCCGCATCGACTACCTGCTGTACTCGGCTCCGGACCGGGACTGCTCGGTGGGCGAGGGCACCGGCCTGTTCAACGCCGAGCCGGAGGCCGGCGACTTGGCCTTCCCGTCGGACCACACCGCGGTTGCCCTGACGCTGGTGTGCGATGCCGCCGGAGCCGACGGGGTGGACGCATCGGCTTTCGCACTGCCCGAGGCCATCGATGAGCCCGTGCCGGCGGGGGGCCAGCCGGTCGACGAGGTCACCGCCGAGGCCATCGCCGCCGCCTTCGAGACCTACATGGACGGCTCGGTCGAGGACACAGAGCTTCGCATCGACCAGGCGGAGGACTTTCCCGGGATGCGCGAGGCGGCCCGGCTGATGTTCGAGGCGACCGCGGAAGTCGGAGCAGGCGTGCGCGCCCAGGTCGACTCGATCTCTCGCACATCGGCCACCACCGCCGGTGTCGTCTATTCGATCCTGCTCGACGGCCAGGTCATCTTCGACGGCCGTGAGGGAGAAGCGGTTCTGATCGAGGGCCGCTGGTACGTGTCGAAGACCACCTTCTGCGACCTGGCAGTCCTCTCCCCCATCGCCGACACCATCACGGTCTGCTAATCCGGCTCTCAAGCCGCTTCCTCGCGGCCGTGTTCGACAGTCGAGATCTCCCGTCACGGCCGACCCGTAGCCGTCGTCATAGGTTGCGACGAGTACGAATCACTGCTCGAGACACTGAACATCCTCGCTGATGAGACGACTATGGACGCCATCGCTGAAGGCGAACGCGACGTTGCGGCTGGCGACCTGACCGAACTCGACTGAACCACCGTGGCCAGGCTCGCGCG
This sequence comes from Acidimicrobiaceae bacterium, assembly GCA_026710865.1. Classification (GTDB taxonomy): domain Bacteria; phylum Actinomycetota; class Acidimicrobiia; order Acidimicrobiales; family Aldehydirespiratoraceae; genus Aldehydirespirator. Next base: position 3,266 of record JAPOQG010000096.1, on the reverse strand, counting down.
CCGCGCCAGGAAGGACCTCGATGCCCTGCCGGCCGCGCTGGCGACCCGAGCCAGGGAAATCATCAGACGGCTCGACAACGAACCACACCTAGATGGTTAGTTCCAAGGGGTCAGTGGTCGTAGGCGATGAGGGAGCGGGCGGGGCGGGGTTGTTGGGTGGTTTGGTTGTGCCAGATGGCTGCGGTGAGGGCGAGGAGTCGTTGCAGGATCCGTGCGGCGACGCCTGAGCGGGTGCGGCCGTGGTGGCGTTGGGGGCCGAGTTGGGCTTTGAGGGTTTGGTTGACGGATTCGATGATTTGGCGCAGCGGCCGCAGGAACTGTCGCCCGGGCCGGGGTTGTTCGGTTTTGGTGGCGGGCCGGATGAGGGCGATGCCCGCGGCGTTGAGGGCGTCTTCGAATGCGGCGCTGCGGTATCCCTTGTCGGCGATGAGGGTCTGGCCGCGCCGGGCGATCTGGGCTCGGGCGATCATTTCGAGGCACATGTCGCGCTCGTCGGCTTTGGCTCCGGCGAGCGCGTAGGCTATTGGCAGCCCCGACGGCGTGGTGATGAGGTGCAGGCGCAGCCCCCAGAAGTGCCGCGAGGGCGAGGCGCTGTAGCCGTAGGCGGCCCATCCGGCGAGGTCAGAGCGCTGCTGGGTCTCGCGGCTGCGGCCGCACTCCACCGGTGTGGAGTCCGCCAGCCACACGTCGTCGAAGAACGACGGGCACTCGCGCGCCAGCGCCGCGATCACATGCTGCATCAGCTCGCCGCTGCGGCGCAGGCGCTTGTTGTAGCCGCTGCGCTGGGGCACATAGGGGAACCACGGCTTGAGGTGCGCGGTGGCCCAGCGGATGAAGCGGGCCTCAGAGCAGAACCCCAACAGCGCCGAGACCACCGCCAGGGTCACCAACTCCGCGTCGGACAGCTTCGGCGCGATCCCCACCGCAGGCCGCCGCGGCGCCCACTCGGGATGCGCCGCCAACAAATCGTCGACGCGCACATAAAGTGCAGTCACGAGGGTGTCTGAGTCCGGGTTCATGCCGAGATCCTCCAAGATCGGGTTTGTTCGACCCCCAGATCTCAGACACCCTCACCCCCCACATCGCGGACCCCGCACCCCAAACCACCCACAACACACACAACCACACAAAACTCGCCACCCACACCAACGACCACCCCTTGGAACTACTCATCTAGGCAAGAAACTCCCTGGCCCGCTGCGGGGCAAGCGCTCCGCCCGCCACGGCCGTTCCCACCGCATCATCTACACCGCGTGCGACGCCGAGATCATCGTCCTCGCGATCTCGCACCGGAGGGACGCCTATCGCTGATGCGCCTGCGAGCCGCCGCACTTACGCCCGACTCGTACCTCCTGCTGACGCCTCCGACCCGTCGTCGCAGTACCTCGATTGCGAACAGCAGCTCGGATGGAGGCCAGCGAGCAGTTCGCCGCGTTCGGTTGGGTGGTGAAGGACCAAGAACACGCCGCGGTTAGCGGCGTCGGGGCGTGGCGGGGTGGGAAGTGCCCACTGGGGCCGGTCCGGCCGCCCACGTACTGGTCGTCGACCGCCAGGCGGTGACGCCATCGAAGGCGCTGCAGCGTCGGTCCACCACCTGCCTCACCGGCCTGGATAGCGTGCGTCCTACGCCCAAGAAGAACCCCTTATGAAGGGAAACATCATTAGATGACAGCGGAAGTGTTAGTACTGAATCGCGAAGCCGTTGCAATCGCTGCCGATAGCGCCGTTACCCTGCGCGACCCCGACCCGAAGATCTACAACACAGCGAACAAGTTGTTCCAACTGTCAGCCGTGGAACCGGTCGCAATCATGGTATATGGATCAGCAGCATTTGGACCAATACCATGGGAGACAGTAGTCAAAGAACACCGGCGGCGACTCGCAACAGAGACATTCGATACCGTGGAACAGTATGCTAGTAGCTTCATCACTGATCTGTCCTCACTCGTATCACACTATTCTGCAAGGACACAAGCGGATCTCGTTCGTCGTATAGCCCACGTCGCGTTGGCTGAAGTCTGCAACAGAGCGAATGAGATCATCGATGAACTCGATGAAGATGACGACTCATTCGACGATGCGGATCGAAGCCACATTCTCATGGAGGTCATGGCGAGTCAGATCGCTCATTTGCAAACCGTCCCCTGCATTGATCGTGTCAGTGCTTCCGTCGCAGGTCGCCAGATCGGTTCCGCTATACCGGACTGGAACAACTACCTTAGGGAGTCCTTCACCCGATTCACGACGAACTCGTCGCTGAACAGGAGGGCTCGAGCTCTCGTCCGTACCGCATTGAGGTCAGTATCTCCAAATCCGTGGACGAGTGGCGTTGTCGTGGTAGGCTTCGGGTCTGATCAATTGTTTCCCGCCTTCTCTCATTATGTTGTGGATGGGGTTGTCGCGAACCGTGTTCGTGCGAGACACCTAGATAGTGCACAGATCAACGAGGACAGCTCCGCACAAATTCGAGCCTTTGCACAGGGTGACATGGTCCAAACCTTCATGGATGGTCTTCATCCCATGTATCCTGAAGCTCTCAGAGGCTTGGTAAAGCGCACTCTTGACCTTCTGGTCGAACGCTCGAACACCAAGATGCACGGTGTCCTATCTGACACTGACTATGAAGATCACGTCGCTGAACTGTTGGAGATCGTGTCGGCTGTGGTGGAACACTTTGAGCAGGATTTACACGATCTGCTACAGAAGAAGCACTCCGATCCAATCATGTCGATTGTTAGTCTACTACCCAAGGAAGAACTAGCTGAAATGGCGGAAACCCTAGTTAGCTTGACATCCTTCAAGCGCCGAATGACTCCCGAGGCTGAAACAGTGGGAGGACCCATCGATGTGGCAGTCATTTCGAAGGGAGACGGCCTGGTTTGGGTCAAGCGAAAGCACTACTTTGACAGAAACTTGAATCTGAGATACTTTGAACGAGATAGGAGGCTCTATACTACGTCTAATGTCGAGGAGGACAGCAATGGCAGCTAGACACGATGACGGATTTGGTGAGCGGCTCGAACGAGCGATCCGTACCGCGGACCGGTCCGATCACTCATCAGACGAGACGCCAGAGGCGTACGGTCGTCGCGTTGCAGACGAACTGTTCATGAAGGCCGTGCGGTCCATCGAAGCTAAGCAACGACAGCACTGATCGTAGGATCTCGTAGGGCTGTCGAAAGCTGGCACCTACGATGGCTTCTCGTGCCTCCTGCTGAAGCCTCCGACCCGTCGTCGCAGTATCTCGATCCCGAGCAGCGGGCTCG
>JAPOQG010000017.1 GCA_026710865.1 Acidimicrobiaceae bacterium | reverse complement strand
CAGGATCGGGCGCAGGATGCTGCGCACGAAGCCGTCGACCAGCTCGGCCTGCTCCATGATGGGAATGGCGTGGGCCTCGGCGATCCATCCCATGTGCGCGCGGGCCTTGTCGATCTCGCCTCCCGAGCACAGCAGCACGGGCGCCTCGCCCGCCTGGAGCAACGCGCCGTTGAGCGCCATGGTCTTGCCCGCGATCAGCTGGGCCCGCAGCGAGGTGAGGTACCGGACGTTCTCGTCCTTCCACACCATCAGGGCATCCACGCCCGCGGCGGCCAACTCCCGCCGCGCGGCCGCGACCCGGTCGCGGCGCAGCCGGGCCATGTCGTAGCGCTCCTCCCAGTCGACCGCGAAGGGGCCCTTGGCGTAACCCTCCAGCGAGCCGTTCGGGCGGCTCACGCTGGCCGCTCTGTGAGGTGCCGGTACAGCGCGGCGGCGTCGAGTTCGCCCAGGCCCCGGTCCGCAGCCTCCCGGTACTGCGGCAGGGCGGCGTCCAGCAGGGGGGTGGGCGCGCCCACGGCCCGGGCGTGCTCCGCGATTATCCCGGCGTCCTTGCAGATGATGGCCAGGCGGGCCGAGGGCGGCTCGTAGACCCCGGAGGCCATCATCGGTCCCCTGATGTCGAACATCCTCGAAGTGCCGACCCCGGCCGAGATCACCTCCTGCACGACCCGGGGGTCCAGCCCGCTGGCCGCGCCGAGCCGGTGGGCCTCGGCCGCGGCCAGCGTGTGGACCGACACCAGCAGGTTGGCCACGAACTTCATGCGCGAGCCGTTGCCGAACTCGCCCAGGTAGAAGGTGCGCTGCCCGACATGGCCCAGGATCGGCTCGGCCGCGGCGAACGCCTCGGGGTCGCCGCTGGCGTAGACGACCAGGGTGGCGTCGGCGGCCTGGAGGCCGGTGCCGCTCACCGGTGCGTCGAGCAGGGCCGCGCCCGCGGCCTCCAGCACCGCTCGTGCCTGCTCCTTGGCCTCGATGCTGAAGGTGCCCATCTCCACCACCACCAGCCCCGGCCTGCGGGCCGATGCCAGCGCCCGGCTCGCCTCCCGGAGCGACTCGACGGTGGGCAGCGACAGCAGGACCACCCCGGCCTCGGCGGCCACCTCCTCCGGCGAGGCCAGCAGGCGGGCGCCGCATCCGGCGGCACGGCGGGGGTCTGTGTCGAAGCCGACGACATCGTGGCCTGCGGAGCGGATGTGCCGGGCCATCGCCCCGCCCATCACGCCGAGGCCGACGATCCCGACCACGGGCTCCGTACCGGGGTCAGCCATCGGCGGCAGAGAGGATCGCGACCCGGCCGGCGTCGCCGTCGAGCATTCCCAGCCGCGGTCCCTGCCGCACTATGTCGCCGATCGGGCAGTCGACCACTGCGGGCACGGTCAGGGAGCGGGCCACCTCGAAGAGGTGCGCGGTGGGCGCACCGCCCAGCGAGACGATCCCGGCCGCGTCGAACAACAGCGGCGAGAAGTTGGCCAGCGGGTACTGGGTGACGATGATGTCGCGGGGCCGCACATGGTCGGTCTGCTTGGAGTTCTCCACCCAGACCAAGCGGCCGGCCCCCACGCCTGAGGAACTGGCACGGCCCGCGTGGACCTCCCCCTGGAGCGCGGCCACACCGGCGAGGACCGGCTCCCAGCGGTCGAGGCCCTGGCGGCCGGTGGGGCGGGTCTGCTCGAT
>JAPOQG010000320.1 GCA_026710865.1 Acidimicrobiaceae bacterium | reverse complement strand
TCGAATCGTTTCGTTTACGAGTGGAATCGCTCCCTCGAGCCGTTTCGTCCCACCGCGGCGGACCGGGAGAAGTTGCGCCAACTCGCCGACGGCTACGACGAGGCCGAGCACGAACGCATTCAGCGGCTCGCGTTTCCCCGCCCTACCGCCTGAGCACACCTAGTCGCTTGCGCAAGCGAACCACCGAATCTGGCGCTTCGCACTCGTTTGAGGTCGGAGTCGGCAGGGTGGGGGTCCGCGGCTGAACGCGAGGGATCCCCCAGAATCGGCACCGCCAAGGCAGCCGAGCATCTGGCCCGAGTTTGGCGGGTCGACGCCGGTTTGGTGATGGCAGATGGCCGTTGACGTGGGGTTTTGTCACGGTGCGCTCGCCTGATCGGCTCAGGAGGATGGGGTGATTTCGGTGGGCTACACGCACTTGCGCGTCGCGATTGAGGACTACTCCCGCGTGGCCTACGTCGCGGGCCGCGATGACGAGCCCTTCGTCACCCTCGTCGGGACACGGGCGGCGAGCCCAAAGGGTTGGTCTTGGCCCAACCACATGCGCGGAGGCTTGGGGAAAGCACGGTTGAAAACGTTGTAGGTCGGATACCCCGGCGCGGACCACACTCGCTGCTCGCCGTCGGGCGCAGCTTTGTTGCTTAGCAGTGCTTCGGCCAGTGACGCCGAGCAGTCTCGCTGCGATGGCCGTGACCCTCGCACCCAGAGTCCGCGAAGTCTCCACAACGGGTTCCTCTCACGCCCCACTCGGTGAGGCTCAAGCGCCGGTCCGCGGCGGCTTCGGCCTTGAGTCAAGCGCCGGTGGAGTCGCCGATCAGGCTGATGAGGTGCGATTGCGTGTCCACGACTCCTCGGAGACTGTCGGTGAGGACACTGCAGCCCGTGATGGCGTATTCGTTGGCAATTTGCACCACGGTGGAAGCGTTCGTGGCCGCGGTCTGGCCTTCTTCGGCGAGAGCAAGCAGTTCGAGGTGAGTGATGCGCCACGGGTCTGATTCGAGGATTCCGCCGTCGTTGAACTTGACAAGTTGGTCGCGCTCCGGGAGTGGGGTGCGGTGCTCCTCGACGACGCCGATACCGAGTGCGTACCACCAAAGGTCTACTTGGCGCGGGAAGGCGGTGCGGAAGTCTGATCGATCGACTAGGCGCTCCCGGAATTCGGTGTGGAAGCTCTTGGGTAGCCAGAGGTCTTGATTGCCGTATCGTGGCTCGTTGCTCATGGCGTCACCTCCTCTCGAAGGGTGAACCGTGTGCTGTCGTCTTTGCGGCGGGTGCACACGGAGCAGATCTGGCGGTGGTCGCATGCGCATGACCGAACCGCTGGAGCCCCGTCCCCCCACTCGTTCACGAGGTCGACTGGGTAGTCCTTGGAGCACGAGAGAGTCGAGACCGATCCCGCCCGCTCGTCGAGGAGATCCTCGATGTCTCGAATCTCAGATCGGGTCATGAGGAGCACCACTTGGTACGCGAGGCTAGCAGCGTCGGCTGGACTGGTAAGGAGTTCGACCATGCGATGCTTGACCGCTCCAGAGGTCATCCCGAGAGGTGTATCGATGATGCGAGGTGCTTCGTGGCCCGCTACTTCCATGAGCGCCCAGATGAATGAGAGGGTGAGCGCGCGCTGCGAGGCACCGTTGAGTTCGTAGTCAGCGTCGAGGGTCTTGCCGTCCTGCGTGTGGATCACGATGTCGAATCGGTCGTTGATCGTGACGCCGGTAAAGACTGCAGCCTCCGCGTCCGGATCGGATCCGACGATGTTAAGAAAGAGTTCGTTCATCCGGGCCGACACGCGTTGCACGTAGTCGGACTTGAGTGAGCCGAGGGTTCCCCGAGCGAGTTCGAGCAGGTCATTAGCGACAGCCGACCGCAGCCGGATCGTCTCGTTAAGGGTGGTTTCTGCCTCAGCTCTCCGCACTCGTTCGTCGGTGAGACGCTCCTCCTCTTCGAGACCACGAAGTCGACCCTCGACTTCTCCGTATTTGCGATCAAAGCCGGATCTTTTTCCTATATTCTGTGTGATTCGATCTGTGAGCATTCGCACGCGTTCGGCGTCAATCTGCGTGCGCCTTTCTCGCTCACTGTCGAGATCGGCTTTCTTGCGTCGCTGAGCATCGCGGCACCCTGTGTACTGCTGTCGCAGATCTGCAGCGATGTCGTCGAATGATCGGCCCGCCGCAACCGCCGCCAGTTGGACACTGGAACTGTTCCGAGCCAGATGCCATACCGTGGAGAGACGTTGCAGTTCCGGCGCCACCTCATGTTGCTGCTCAATGAGGTCCTTGACGTGCTGATGGCGCTCACTCCCCTCCCCCAGTTCCTCGCCGCAGATGCAGATGCCGAGTTCAAGACGGTCGGTGAGCACTTCGATGGCGGCGCCGGGGATTACCTTTCGGTCAGCGAGGTCGTCCAAGATGTCGAGACCTTGCTGGAGTTGTGGGCCAATGAGTCGCCAGGACAGCCCCTCGGACTGGAGCAACTCTCTCATCTGGTCGCGAATGCCGCGCTCTTGAGCCCCCAACTGCGAGAGGTCCCCCTCCAACTCTCGGATCCGAGCCTGTATTGCGTCGAGGTCACCGATGCCTCGAATTCCATCGAGTTCTCGCTCATCGGCGCGGATCTGGCCGTCCACGCGGACGATCCGCTCATGGATTAGGGCCAATTCTCGCTTGGTTTCGGCGACGCGCTCCTGTGTCGCCTCAAGTTCGGCATTGGCGGCCTGGAGATCCTCCCCGCCATCGTCTGCCAGTTCCCGTTTCAGGCTCTTCGCAATTCTCGAGAGGTGCTTCTCGGTGGCTTCGACGTCGTCTAGGCCCAGTAGCTGTCGTATGGCGCTGTGGACCGCTTCCTGGCGTTCCCGGTCGGCCTGCTGGCCGCTTGAGATGAATCGCTGCACATCGTCGCCGTTCGTGAAGAAGGCATCGGCCAGGTTGGGAGGGAGGAGCTTGCGGATCAGGCCCTCTTTGCCGTCTTCGATGTCTTCTTCACCGGCCGATGTGCGGCGGAGCAACCGGAGCTGTTCAGGGTTCCGCTGGAAGCTGTCGTCCTCACCCGGTGTCTCCTCACAGCTCCGGATAAGTCGGTATCGCACCTTGTCGCCTGAATAGGGATCTGTAGTGGTGAACTCGGCGCGCACCTGAACCGTGACGGGCCTGCCAGGCGGCTTCGCTGCGGCGGTTAGACGCATACCGGTTGGTATGCCCATCGCGCCATACATGGCCCAGCGCAGCGCATACAGGATCGAAGTCTTGCCGGAACCGTTCTCAGCTCGGATGACCGTGAGCGGCTGTTGAGAGTCGGTTGAGAACGTCAGGTCCACGTTCTCCAGCAGTTTGAAGTTCTTGATGTGCGCGCTTTCGAGCCTCATGTGGCGTCCTCCAAGCGGGCTGAGACTTCGCCAGCGAAGGACGTGACAAGCTCGTTGATGGCTCGGCGCCGCGCTCTGTCGCCGGGCTCAGAGTGCTGTATGCGGAGCACCTCGACGAATCGGCTGACTAGGTGCGCGTGGTACCCGTCGTAGCGCTCGGCGATATCTTGTACCGCCTCGCCGGCCGCGCCAGCTACCAGCTTCGTTGCGTCAGACATGGGCGTCCTTCCAGATTCTTGCTTCGAGGTCGCGTATCACTTCGTTGGGTCCGTCTGAGTCGAATTCGTTATCGGCGATGCTGGCGAACTCGGCCGCTCGCCTCAGCTCTGATTTCAGCAGGGACTGGCCGATGGATGTCTCGCTGTCCGGTGGTATCACGAGGAAGTCGTGTAGATGGGCGACGTCCTTGTTTGGAGCTTGTCGGAGTATTCGGCCTCGGCGTTGGACCCATTCTCTTCGGACCGTGCTTGAGGCGAGCAAGAATGCGGTGTCCGTGTCGGGGATGTCCACGCCTTCGTCGAGGACCTTCATTGCTGTCAACACCTGATAGTCACCTGATTTGAATCGCTCGAGAATACTCTGCGAGCGAGAGGTCCCAGTCTCGCGGCTCGTGTACTGGTGGGAAATGATATGGAGGCTCTCGAGGATTGCGTTCACAGCCGTGATCTGCTTGGGCTTCTCGAGAACTGTAGGCTTCGCTGACGTGTAGATGAGCGTCTTGGTCACGGCGTCGGTGCCCATACGTCGAAGTTCGGCCTCGAGCGCGGGGAGCTTCGCGTCTGCTTGCTCGATCAGCCCTCGACGCTCACGGAGCAGCCGCTCGACTCTCGGGTTGAGCGCAACTGTGACGCCGTCGTCGTCGATCCTGAATCCAGCCCGGATGAGCTCCTCGGTGAGGAACTCGTAGTGTTCCATCTCGACAGCATCGAGCTTGACGACATGTAGGTAGTAGCTATATGGCACTAGGCATCCAGCTTCGATGGCATCTCCAAGCGAGAACTCGAATACGGGCGGGCCGCCGAAATAGTCGAATAGCTGATCGGTGCCGTCGGGGTCGTACTGTCGGATCGGCGTAGCCGAGAGGCCGATTCTGCGCGTGAAGTAGTCTGGCGGATCGTTGATGAACGACGGAGTGCCAAGATTGTGAACCTCGTCGGCGATCAGCACGAGTTCGACGGTCTCTGGCAGCGACGTCAACCAGCGTCGCTCGGAGGAGTTGACCTTGGCGAAGAGGGCGTTGCTCATGACGATTACTTCCGTCCTGGGCTGCTCGGTGGCGAAACCGAGAGCCACGCGTTCAAGCTCTGCTCGTCGGTCCTGGGTTCCAGTCCCCGTAAGCACAACTGGATCGACCCCGAAGGCGCGGATGTCCTCGGTCCATTGGCGGGCGAGCGGCCTTGATGGGACGAGCACGACAACGCAGATGTGTCGTGGTTCCCTGTTCTGCATCTCTGTTGCAGCGATGAGCGCGGTGACGGTCTTGCCGCCGCCGGTCGCGATCGCGACGATGCCACCGGCCTCCTTGACGAGCGCGTCAACAGCCCTACCTTGATGGCCGAAGCGGCCGTCGCGCCATATGAGGCGGTTCGGAACCTGCAGTTGATGGTCAGTAGGAGCATGACGCATGGCCGGTGGAAGGTCGGGTTCGAGTCCAGCTGCATGATCTCGCTGCCACGCTTCCCAGAAGTCGCTAACCGTTGGCGGCGAGTCGGCGGCGTAGCCGCGGAGAATCTCCAACGCCTGTGACACCTCAACGGTGAGCGCTGTCGGGTGGAGGTTCTCCCATTGACGGTCCCACTGCTCCAAGAAGATCTGGACGCGCGCTTCGGATCGAGGGCCGTCTTGCCATGCCCGGTCGATCGACATCTGCTCGCCGTTGACGAGTAGACCGCGTTCGGTGGCGTTGCCCGAGCCGTGGACCGCAAGCCACTCGTCACCGGCTCGAAAGAGCCAGATCTTCTTGTGGTACATGCCGCGTTCCATGATCACGACGCGCAAACGGAGTCGACCACTGGCCACCAGGTAGGCAAGCGTGTCGACCGTGTGCCGCTGTACGGCAGAATCTGATAGGTGGGCCTCGACAAAGAGCCGCTGTAGTGCTTCCGCGATGACCACCTCGGGCTCGCGTATCCCCCTCCGGATCGCCTCGCGATCTTCCTCGCTAATCTCGGGCGAGACCATCAGATCGAGGATTGCATCGGAGTCGTTGATGAACGCGGCGAGACCACCCGCGATCTGAGCGAGGCAGCGCGACGTGAAGAACCCTGCTGAGACTCTTGCGTCGTCCGCTGAGCGGAGTGCCGGGTTGAGGATCTCACCGACGAGGTCATCGTCAGGAATCTCGTAGGTTGGGCGCACTGAATCGAAGAGTGGTCCGAACGTCACGGCCGCTCCTCTCGTTGCATTTCGGCATCGAGTGCGGCGAGTGCCTCCTCCAGATCGGGCGTCGAGCGTCGCTCGGGGAGAGCCTCGAGCACGGCCGTGTCCCTCCGCGCTCGCAGCGTTGCCCGCACCTCGCCCCGGCTGCAATGGAGCGCGGCCGCGAGTCCGTCCATTCCGGCGTTCTCGCTGATGCCCGTCAGACGCCTCACAAGCGCCCAGCCAGCGTCGTGTTCTTTGAGGTCGGTTGCTTGCGCCGACACAGTCATCTCGGCACGGCGAAGGATTACCGTGAGCATGTCTCCCACCATGGCGTTCACTGCTTCTGCTAGGCCACGGGTAGATCCCAGCGAAGGTCCAGTGAGGGATGTGCCGGGGAAGGTCACTGTGACTGACGTGTCGTGTGGGCCGTCGAAGCGCAATCGTTCATTAACGGAGAGGCCAAGTAGCGCTCCAGCGGCTGGGCTGAGTTGACGTCCACTGCCCCGAGTCACCTCGCTGTCCACCTCGTACAACAATCCGACCACGCCGTCGCCGAGCGCAAACACGCCAGGTGCATCCCGAACCTCCGACCTTTGGTAGCGGTACTCCTCGTGCTCACCCCGCAATCTAATTCGCCCTTCCTCAATGACGAACTTTGGTGTCGCCATGTATGCCCGGACGCTGTTCTCGCTAACGCCGAACTTGCGGGGGAGCTCGTCCAGCACACGGTTCAAGGGGGTCGAGCCACCGTCTTCTTCGATGCGCTGGATGATCTCTGCCGATATTCCGTCGTATGCGTCGTCGATCCATTCGCGCAAGCCCCATCGGAGTTTGTCGGCGCGTGCGACCGACTCGATGTTCGAGAGAGCCCCTGCAACTTGTCGCTCGGTGAGTCCTGACTCTGTGGCAAGTTCGGCTTTCGTCGCCGGCGCGCCGATTTTGAGTAGGGCCGCCTTGGTCCGGGCTCGCGCTGTTGTGCGCAGAGCGATCTGACCCGACACGCGAGGCCATCCGATCCAGCGGATCAGGTCATCGAGGCTGTCGTGCCACTGCTCGGCGAGTGCCGCTCGCACCGTGTCGAGGTCAAGAAGGCCCTCGTCGTCGACAAGTTGACGAGCGACGTCGTTGAGGCCCTTAGCGGCATCTGCCGCGGCTCGACTCAGGCACAGTCCCTCGCGGCACTCGTAGTCGAGCTTGGATCGCAGCATGCGCCGGGCCACCATGAGCGAGTTCAACCTCGCCTCGTCGTCTGGCTGGGGCAGGAGTTCGCCAACGACGTCGTCGATGCCCGGCGCGGTGGTTACTGCGCCGAGGCGCTGGCTAGCGATCAGCCGCAGCAGCCCAAGGGTCCGGCCCGCCGCCTCCTCCAATGCGGCTCGAGCCTGTTTGTCGAGTTGGCGCACCCGTTCTCGCGACAGTCCTGTCGCCCGGCCGAGCACTTCGAGTGTTACCGGCACGTTCGGAACAACACGCTTCAGGATCACTAGCTGCTGCGTCTCTGACATCTGAGCAAGGCACGCGTCGAGGAGCTTGATGGCTCGTTCCGCGACAGTCGGTGTTCCGGCCTCAAGCGCCAGGTCGTCAACCTCTGCGTCGCCTTCGGCTGCGGCGATGAGGTCTGACAGATCAAGCCGGAGCAGGTCGCCGAAGGTGGCTGCGCCGCGAAACTCCCGAGCCGCTGTCGCAATGAGGTCAACCGCATCCGAAGTCTGCGCCCCATCGGTGATGGTTGTCGAGTGGCACCCCTCGCCAGCCGCCGTCTCGTCCTCTTCCTTCCCAATCGTCGCCGCACTGATGGGCGATCCGTCGAGACTTCCGTAATGCGCTTCGGCGGCTTCGATCACACACATCAGATCAAGTAGCGATGCGATCCCGAAGTTGGGCAGTTGCATCAACTCTTCGACCGTGCCCTTGGCGAGCGAGCCTCGCGTTGCGCCGCGGCGAAGGCAGTTGCGCGTGCGGATCGCCAGCGGCAGTCGATCAAGCTCGTCAAGGTCCAGCCTGGGCGGAAGAACGCGGAGACCCTTGGGTGGCAGCAACCGCTGTGCCACGTAACGCAGCGACCGGGCCGAGTCAGCGCGGACCGGCTCGTCGTGGTGCTCCCAGAAGCGTTCCAGGTCCCGAATACGGTGCGCAGCCGGGTAGGCGCTCGTGAACTCTTGCGGGAGCATCTCCTCGCCGTGCGACAGCAGGTACCAGCGCGGCAGGAGCGGGGTGGGCGGCGAACACCATGGTGCAGGCGGGCCCTGGGGCGAATTCGACTGTCGGTCCCGGGTGGAAGTGTCGCGGTCGTCAGGCTCCCCAGCTGGCTCCCGATGCTTTGATGCCCTGCTTCGTCGCAGCGCCACGCGTCGCAGGCCCGTAACGACCAGATCGACCGACTGTCCGCAGGAGGTTCCGATGCCCAAGAGGGGCTCAGCAATATTGAGCACAACCGTGTGTGGCGGGTCGCGCTGCTCCAGGCACACCTTGAGTTTCCGGCAGCCCGCAGGGTGGTCGACGGCGACACGAGTCAGTCCGCCCGGCTTGCAGCCGAGATAGGCGGCGACCTCCTCGGGAAAGGCAATCCGGCGGTTGGCTTGAAGCAGCGCGTCGGTGACTCTGAACGTCCAGAAGGGGTTGCCGTCGGCGTCCTCTTGCACGAGTGCCGCGCCGTCTGTCATAAGGCGCAGACCGTGCAGGCCTGGGTGTCGTCGTCTTCGTCGAAGGCGTCGGCTAGGGCCTCGATGAGGGGGAGGTTTGACCTTGTCTTGTTGGCGCGGGTCATTGCGGCTTCATGGCGCTCGAGGATCTGCTCGCGGCGGTTGCGGAGCTGGACGAGGGTCTCGCCGCCGGACCATGTGTATTGGCGACCGCGCATGGCTCGGTCACCGAAGTCGGCGTCGCCGTTGACGCCGGCGTCCTGGAGGACCTTCTGCTCGATCGCGACGGCCCGTGCGAAGAGTTCGGGGTGGCGCTCCGAGAGGCCGATCCACTCGGCCTTGCGCTGGTAGAAGCAGAAGTAGCATCCCGAGCGGGTCCGCCACTCGTAGTAGGCGGGAAGGCCGATTCCAGCATCGTCGAGGATCCTCATGACGCCCGCGTGATCGATACCGTCCTCGACGAATGGGAAGCGTGCGCTGATGTTGGGCTTCGTGGAGACATAGCCCTTGCGGTTGGATTCGTCGGCGCGGATAGCCACGTAGGAGACGGCGGGCTCGTCGCCGATCCACTCCTCGATGGGCTTGATCTTCATGTTTTTCGTGCACCAGCGCATCTGCGGCGACGGCAGCGCTCCCCGGAACACCTCGAACCAATGGTCAAAGCCCCTCGACGCGTTCAGTCGGGCGATCGGCTTGGCGAGAATGACCTCTAGCCGAGTCAGGTACTCATAGGTCTCGGGCAACTCGGCGCCGGTGTCACAGAAGAAATACTCCATGTCAGGCACCCGGCCCCGCAGGTAGACAGCGAGTGCGCTGGAGTCCTTGCCTCCAGAGATCCCGCAGATGTGACGCACTGACTCAGCCATATGCCGCTCCGGGATCCAACGTATCGGGAACATTCGAAATCTCGCCGTGCTCGTTCGGATCGGGCAGCAGGCGCTCGCCCAACAGCGCCAGGAGAGCGTGCTGCGCCCGTCGCTGAGAGCCCGTGATCTCCGTGAACTTCGTCAGGGCGTCGTCGAGGGCACGTTCAGCATCGGGTCTCAATTCTTGGTCGATGCCGACCAGCAGCGGCTGCTCTGCGCCGTCGGACCTCGTCACGGTTACCCGGTACGCGTCGAAGGGGTCGCCGCCGTGAGCACGGCGATCATGGTGCAGGGCTAGGAGCCGGCGGAACGCAGCGAACTTCTCATGGAGTTCCCGCCCGAAGCGCAACAGGTCATCGTCGGCCCAGTCGGCTGGTGCCTTCTTGGCGACGACGGTCGCGACCGCCTTGACCCAGTCCGTGTCGGACTCGACGGCGTCGTTCGCCAACGAGAGAACGAAAGCGCGGACCTCGGGATCAAGGACTTCGCCGTCGAGCGACGCTGCTTGCCCCATGACGGCCAGCCGGGAGACCTCTGCGCTCGTCTCCAGGAGGAGTTCAAGCTGCTGGTCAAGAAGCCGCTCGAAGCAGGTGCTGAGTTCATCGACTACTTCACGGACCCCGGTGGCGTAGGCCTCCGCGAGCAGATACTCCCTCGACTCGGCGGAGACCGAAGGGAATCCGAGCGCCTCGGGCAGCGAGGTGAAGAGCAACTCGTCGGGCTCGACTGCTGCCAGCAGCACCTCCCTTGCCCGAATCGTCGACACGCTGAGGTTGTGGGTTTGGCGTGTGTAGTTCTCGAGCCGGCTGATCCTCGACACGAGGTGTCCGACAACGGTGAGGACGTTGGCGACTCGATGCTTGCGGAAGCTGGGCCGCAGCCCGAGCCGGCTCACGAGAGCGTCAATGACTTGCCGTCGGGCACCGGTCGTATTGGCGAAGTGCTTGATGTCGAAGTGGCTCGGGTTGCGCACCATCAGCTCCGACAACTCGGGAGTGAGCAGCGGCTTGAAGGTGCCGTGGTGGTAGATGGCCACGTCGTCCGATGAAGCGATCAGAGCCGCGGTGACGAGTACGGGTATCGCCCCCTCCTTCATGCCGAATGGGGGCGACAGCAGCGCCGCATAGACGTCCCTCAGATTGATGCGTTGGCTCGTAGATCGCTTGAACTCTTCTTGGAGCATCTTCCAGACAGGCCTCAGCGACCCGTCCGCGGGCCTCTGGAATGCCATCGAGTCATTGCGGTTGTCTGGGCCGTGGAGTTCGGTTCGCTCAAGGAAGGCTCGGTACATCGCGACCTCGGGGCCGTGACCCTGCATGCCTAGGCCGGGTTCGGTGCCATGCTCGATCATGGCTGCCAAGAGCAGCCCGCGGGCCTTGGCGCCCTGCGAGGTGAGTTCGCTGCGGTTGAGCATCTCGTTGCGTACCCGCGGGGTGTCGGGGTAGGCGATGTCGGCCGCGTCGGACAGGGCGGCGCTGCCTCGCCCTCCGGGGAGTTCGCGGGCCTTGGCTCCCAGGAGCACCCATCGGCATGCGCGCGAGCCGAAGGTCTCTGCGAGGGCTTGATCAAGAGCAACCCGCGCTTGGGCCATACGCTCGCTCAACTCGCGTCGCGCCACCCAGTCGTCGACCACCGAAGGATCGTCGAGCCCACCCTGGACGGCTGTCGTTTCCCTAGCCGCGACATCCAGAGCCGTCAGGTCCGCGGGCATTGCGGCCACGATCGGCTTCGCCCCCGCCCAGGGCCGTGCAAGGGTCGGAACGTCGCCGCTGGGGTCGACGAGCAGCAGCACCTCACCGTCGTATCGGGAGAAGGCCTCGAGCGGCTCTACTTGTTCGCTGGCATCGGTGTAGCGCCTGCTGTAGACCCGCAGCACGTCGTGCTTCGCGCTGTGCCTGGCCGCGACCACCGGCTGGGGCTGGTCAATCTTGTTGAGGATCTCGACGAGGGGCTGCTGCGCGACACGTTGTCTGGCCGTGTCGAGCAACAGGTTGATGTCGATATCGGTTCCCTGCCAGATCCGGTACTCGTCGGCGAAGTCCCGGTAGGTGACGATGCCGGCTGTCTCCAACTCGGCGAGGGTCTTGTCGGTGCCATCGGCAGTAAGGGCCAGTATCGCTCTGGAGGCCCTCAGTGTGCCGGTAGTCGACACGAGATTCAGCAAGGCGACAGCCTTCGCCAGCTGAGTCTGGTTTGGTGTGAGTCCGTGTGCGTCCCGCAGGCGAGTCGCTATCTCGGTCCATCGTGCAGACATGCCGGCTGACTCGATCTGCAGCGCGCTGCTGTCGACGAAGTAGTCGTACACAGCATCGAGGCCCATCGTGGGCAAGGGCCCCTTCGTCGGCAGGCCTGTCTCGGCTAGGAATGACGCGGCGCTCGCCGGGTGGTGACCTGCGAGAAACGAGAACAGCGTCCGCTCGTGCTGGCCGTGCCGGTTGCATAGCTCGGGCAGGACAAGAGCGGCGAGAGGGTGTAGGGGGTAGCACGACGCGACCGTCGGTGGGTCGGCGAGGTCGGCGATACCCAGTTGCCTCATGGTCTCGGCCTGGTCGTGGGCCCATCGGCTGATCTGTGTGCCGAGCAAGTCGTCGTGGACGTCGAAGACCGTGCCGATAAGAGCGCGGGTCTGGTTGGCCGACTCGACGAACGCGATGTCCTCGAAGCGACCCTGCACCTTCGCCCACTCGCGGCGCTGGGTACTGCTGGCTCCGGTCAAGTGGTCCTCGAACGACAAGTGCTGCAACGTCACTACGAATATGGGCAGGCCAGAGCCCTGGCCTGCCTCGGCGAGCTGCTGGAGCAGATACGGATCGGCGTCGCCTCCGTCGCGAATGGCTTCGAGGTTCTTGCCGAACTCGTCGATCACGAGAAGCAGCGGTGCATCCTCGGCTAGGCAGCGGGCTATGTCCACCAGTGCCGATGGGGAAGGGCCCGTTCGCCTCGGGTCGTCTGACTCAGCGTCCTTGAGTGCCTTCTCGAGTGTGGAGGAGGCCCGGAACTCCTTGCGTGATGGAACCTCCCCGTAGCTACGCAGCACCGCTGAGTACAGCGCCCATAGGACTGTGCGGTTGAGCGGCTCGCGCCCGGCGGTGACAAGGCCGCGATGGAAACCGCGCGACTCCGTGTCGTGCCGCCGGTGAGCGCCACGGACCAGCTCTCCGACCGGCGGCGAGGCATCGTCGATGAGCCCGACTGCCGCTCGACGAGTGTCGGAGTCGTCACCGAATGCGGCGTCGATGAGCAGGGCCAGCGACGACTTGCCGGAGCCGTAGGGGCCGGTCAGCGACCATGCTCCCCCGGCCGCACCCGTTGAGGCGGTCTCCGCTATGCGCTCGACAACGTCCAGAGCCCGAGCCGTGACGACGTAGCCGTCGAGGGGCTCGCGTCGGGCCAGGTCGCGTTCGAGGTTCGCGGAACGAGCGAACCTCGAACGCACAGAGATGCTGTCCGCCAGCGTGGCCATCAGCCGGCTCCGGCGAGGATCTTGGTGGCGGCGCCGGCCCGAGAGCGATGCTCGTCGGCCCCTCTTAACCGGTTGTCTTCGGCGGGATCGTCGCCCTCGGGTCCGGCGCACGGCTCGGGCGCCCGTAGCTCACAGGGTTCGTAGTATCGGTCGAGAATCCTTGTGGCGATCCGTGCCGGTTCCTCCCGCCAGGTGAGCTGAACCGCACCCGTCGGTGTGGCGAGTCTCAACGCCTCCTCGTCCGCAATGGAGGGTCTCAGAGCGTCCATCAGCTCAGACTCGGTGAGCTTGAAGGCCTTGCCCGGCGCGCCCGAAGCGTGGGTAAGGCGGCTCAGTGTGATCGTGCTTCCTCGCACCTCCGTGAGTGCGACGTAGTCGAGCGCCGCGTAGGCCACGACTTCCGACGGCAGGGTCGGCTTCGAGCCAAGCGTGAAGCGGAACCGGCCTGTCGCAGGCGAGTAGCTCAGCAGGCTCAGCTCGCGAAGCGGGCAGTCCAGCATGTCGTCGATGCGTGCCCGGCCGGTTCGGTCCGCGGGGGCATAGGTGCGCAATAGCGCGCTGACGTCCTTGCTGATCGAGTTCGGGTGTGGCCTAGGCCACTCGGGGGCGGTATCAAGCAAAGTCGAGACCGCGCTCTCCAAGTCGGGCTCAGCGAACTCGACCGCGTTGAACTCGTTGAAGGCCAGCCACCAGATCGGCAGTCTCGACTTCCTCGGGGCCAGCAGCAGCCAGTGCAGCAGCCAGAGCGTGCCTGGATCCTCCATGTAGGGATCCCAGCCGTTCTCGCCGAAGAGCGCGTGGCCCCGCCGGGTTGGTACGCACTGCGCCTCGCGTCCTCTCGCGTTGTGAGGACTGTCGGTGATCAGCCTCGCGGCCGTCCCCCAGAAGCGAATGGCCCGCACCATGTTCTTGCCCACTCCGATCTCCACCGGTGCGTCTGGACGGCCGAAGATCCTGGGGTCGTCGTTGACATGGGCGTACGCCTTGCGGAACCAGCTGTAGCGAGGATGGAACGTCTCATGCCGCGCGAACGACCGCTCGGCCGCTTCTGTCAGCCTCATGCGTCGGTCTCCGCGGTCTCTCGTGCCACAAGCAGCAAACATACTCAACTGCTCGGACATCACTGGGCCATGGCCATACTGGCTGCGCGCAGTCTCCGCCGAAGACATGACGCCTACACCGATGCCGCCGTTGATTCCATGGAACGCACCCTAACGGCAGATGCTGAGATATCACATCTTTTTATTCAATAATATTATGTTGAAGCTCATCCAGCTGACCCCAGCGCACCGTCGCGGGGTCGCAGAAGCTTGGGGCCGGGGTCAGTCGCCTTCGTAGAGGCGGTCGAGATCCACTAGTTCCACGTCGTGACGGTTGCGGGCCTCGGCGGCCAGTTCCGGCGTGAAGCCCTCCAGGGAGAACAGCAGGCGTCGGGCCGCGGGCGCCACCGAGACGCCGTCGCGCTCGTTGAGCAGGGCGGCGATGCGGTCGAGGCGGGCCAGGTCGGCGGTGTCGAGGCGGGACGCCTTGGACTCGCCCAGCAGATGGATGACCGTCGGCTGCCTGCCGCCGGCTGTCGGAGCGGGCACGGCGGCCGCGGCGAGGTCCAGTTCGAAGGACTGGCGGCGGCTCCGGTCGTTCACCTGCACCCGGCGGGCCGGGCCGACGGGCCCTCCCAGCGTCTCGGGCCCGGCGTAGCGGTCGACCCAGCGCCGGCAAACGGACTCCAGGTGGGGGCCGACGATCCCCGATCGGAACGTGTCGCCGGCTCCGGCCCACACCTCGGCGGCCCGGCGGTCCTCGAGCATCGCCCGGCGCCGTCGCGTGATGAGGTGATGGAAGCGCACGATCGGGTCGGCGACGCGGTACGCGGGCCGCCGGGCGGTGAGCAGGTCCTCGTCGCGGACCACGAAACCGGCGGTGGTCATCACGTTGAGGTGGTGCACGATGTCGCCGGGCGCCCGGCCGGCCGCCTCAGCGATCCGGCCCTGCGATGCCCGCCCGCCGGCGATGGCCTGCAGCAGCGAGTAGTAGGGGGCCTCGGCGGTCACTCGCGGGTCCTCGCGCAGCAGGTACTCGTCCTCGCGGAACAGCGCGTGCGACGGATTGAGCACCGTGGCCGACAGCCACCCGGCCAAATCCTCGGGGCGAGATGGCGCCCCGGCCGCGGCGGTCAGGTCCTTGTAGCCGGGGGCGCCGCCCACGACGGCATCGACCGCGAAGGCGGCGGCCGGGTCCTCGATGCCCCAGAAGCGGCGCGACTGGCGGTAGTCGAATGGCGCGAGCGGCATGTCGAGCGCGGCCCGCCCCCGCATCGGCGATGTGCCGCTGAGGATGCCGGTCATTACCGACATGGCCGAGCCGCACACGATCACCGCCACCGGCGCAGCCCATCCCGAGCCGAGGTCACCGCCGGCGGCCTCGTCCATGACGGCCTGCACGGCCGAGTCAAGTTCGGCGCTGCCCTGGCGCAGATAGGGATACTCGTCAAGCACGAGGACCTGCGGACCGGCGCCCCGATCGCCCAGCCCGGCGGCGGCGTAGCCGAGCGCGGCCCTCCAGTCGTCGAAGCGCAGCGGCGGGGTGCCCGCCTGCAGCCGGCCGACGGCAGCCGCGAACCTGTCCAGAGCCGACCGCCGCTCCTCCTGCAGCGCCAAGTGGTAGAGGCCGCCGACCGATTCCTGGAGCCGGCGCAGCAGGTAGCTCTTGCCGTAGCGTCGCCGCCCGTACAGGATGCCGAGCCGGAGCCGCGGCCCGGCCGCGGAGGCGAAGCCGGTGAGGTCGTCCCACTCCGGCTCCCGGTCAAACAGGCTCGGCGGCTTCACATGCATGCGACCCTCCCGCCGCAATATAACTCGACTTTTGCAAAGTGAGTTTATACAAGTGTACGGAGTCGGGCTTGCGATGGCGTCGGCGAGCTGGGCTGTTGGCGACCCTCTCCGACGGTTGGGCAACGGCGGGTGCCCTCCGGCGGATGGCGGCGAGGCGGGTCAGGCGGTCATGGCGCGGACCCGCTCTACCGCGGCGGCGGCGCTCTCGACGGCGATGTCGATGTCCTCCGCGGCTGTGAAGCGGCCGAGGCTGAAGCGCACCGACTCGAAGGCTGCTTCGCGGGACAGGCCCATGGCCACGAGGACTTCTGACGGCTCTATCGATCCGGCGCTGCAGGCGCTGCCGGTGGACACGGCCACCGGGTCCATGTTGGCCATGACCGCCTCGGCGTCGGCGTCCTCGAAGCGGATGCTGGCCGTGTTGGGCAGGCGCCTCGACGGGTCGCCGTTCTGCTGCACGCCCGGAAGCTGAGCCTCCAGTTCGGCCACCAAGCGGTCGCGCAGGACCCCGACCCTGGCCGACTCCGACACCCGCTCGCCGGCGGCGATGCGGGCCGCGGCGCCCAGTCCGACGATCCCGGCGACGTTCAACGAGCCCGAGCGCAGGCCCCGCTCGTGGCCGCCGCCATGGATCACCGCTGCGAGTCGGGCCAGGGCGTGACGGGTGCCGACCAGGGCGCCGACCCCGCCCGGGCCGCAGATCTTGTGGCCGCTCACCGAGACCAGATCCACACCCAGCGCCTCCATGTCGAAAGGCAGGCGGCCCGCCATCTGGGTGGCGTCGCAGTGGAACAGCGCCCCAGCTTCCCGGGCCCGCTCGGCGATCCCGTCCGCCGGGTTGAGCACGCCGGTCTCGCTGTTGGCCGCCATCACCGACACCAGCAGGACATCCGGCCCGATCAACTCCTCCACGGCGCCCGGTTCGACGAACCCGCCTGCGGTCACCCCGACAACGTCCAGCTTCACGAGGCCGCAGTCGGCCAGCCACCGGGCCGTGCTCCCGACCGAGGCGTGCTCCACCGCCGACACCAGCATCCGCTGCCGACCCTCGGAGGCGGCCTCCACCGCACCCCGCAGGGCAAGGTTGTTGGCTTCGGTCGCGCCCGCGGTGAAGACGACCCCTCCCGGCCGCCCGCCCACCAGTGCGGCAACGTGCTCACGGGCCTCGTCCACCGCGGCGGCCTGCCGGCGCCCGAAGCGGTGAACCGACGAGGCGTTGCCCACCTCGCCCGACAGGACCGGCGCCATCGCCTCGAGCACCCTGGGATCGAGCGGCGCCGACGCGTTGTAGTCGAGGTAGACCTCGGTCATGGCGTCTCCGATGCCTTCGCTAGTGCTCTGTCCACAGACGTTCGCCGGATTGAGAGTGCCGCGATTCCGCCCTTTGCCGGGTCGCAGCGCCCGAGGCACGTGCGCCGACGTTACCGGACAGAGCACCAGCCGGACCGCGCGGCAAGCCGCCGAACAAGTCGTCCTCGCACTCCACGGGCCCTCCGCCCCTGTCGGTTGTCGCTGCGCCGACGCTACCCCTCTGCACGCGTCGGAGCGCGGCATCCTGCCTGCTGGGGGCGGCCACCGTGTGTGCTGCAGGAGGCGAGGACGGCGTCGGCACCGCCCAGCACCCTGCCCTGCCGGCTCGCGGCGACCACTGCGTGCCCTCAACCGCGGTGGCGTCTCGACATTACTTGTCTACATCGGTTTGGGTTGAAAGCCATTTCGATGCGATATAGTGCGTGTGTCGCCGTGGAGCCGGATCGCCTGGTCTGACTCGACGGCCTCGGAGCAGCCCTCGCGGTGCCCCCAGCCGATCACGCTTGAACGGAAGGAGGGCCGTGATGGCCGCAACCCAAGCGCAGCGCGCCGCGCTGTACGCGAGCCTGGTGGACTCGATGGGAGAAGAAGCCGCAGACACCCTCATGGACCAACTCCCGCCCGGCGGCTGGGACCAGATGGCCACCAAGGACGACCTCGCCGGAGTCGAGTTGCGATTGAGGGCCGCCTTCACAGAGGCGATCGCCGAGACCAACGTCAAGCTCGCCGAGGGCCACAGCAAGCTCGTCGAGAGCCACGGCAAACTCGTCGAGAGCCATGGCACGCTCGTCGAGAGCCATGCCTCCCTGCTGGTCGCCATGCATGAGGGCTTCGCCGAGGCAGCCAAGGAGCGGGCGGAGATCATCAAGAGCCAGGCCAAGCAACTCTATGTCATCGTAGCGACCATCGCCGCGGCCGCCATCTCGATCTGGATAGCCCTCTTCACGGGAGCGGCTGGCTCGTAGCTGAGCCAGGCTGCTGAGCGGGCGATGACGATTAGCCGAGAGTCCGAGGTGCCTGCTGAGTCGTGGGCGAGCGATCTAGCTGCGATTGCGGACGCCTTCGAGAGTGACGATGGCGGTCCGTCCCGCGAATCGGTCAGCCATGCGCATTCGCTTCCTCGTCGCTCTCGTCGCTCTCGTCGAGCTCGTCGGATGTGGCCGGAGGTACCGGGGCGAGGTAGCCGACGATGAGCAGCAGCACCCCCACCACGATGAACGACACCACCCGCCCGAGCGCGGTCAGGTTGCGAAGATCGACGAGGAACAGCTTGGCCACCACGACCGCCATCCACGACGCGCCCGCCACCCACACGGCCCGGCGGGCCAGACGCACGCCTGCCACCATCCCCGACAGGCCGATCACCGCCCACAGGATCGACAGCGACGTCTGCAGCGCGGCGGACTCCCACAGCGGCTCCGGCTCCCACGACACGTCCAGCCAGTGATGCACCGTCCGGGCCGCCTCCGCGGTGGCGAGGACCACCCCCAGCACGCACAGCGTCGGCGACCAGCGGGCATCGACCAGAGGTTGGAACGGATGGTCCCACTCCGCCTCGGCCTGCCTCCGCCAGGCGAGCACCACCGCCAACTGCATCCCGACCAGAACGCCGAGCGGGTTCGCCACCGGCAGGAACAGCAGCGGCGACGGATCCCCGTCGGAGAAGGAGGCCGCGCCCACCAGCACCGCCGAGAGCGCGACCAGCAGCGGGCCGCCGCAGGCCAGCGTGTACGTCCTCCCGTGCGTGTCGAACGGCCAGGCCAGCCAGCGCCGAGCGGCCATCGGCGCGGCCGCCAGCACCATGGCCGCGGCGGCCGTCACCGCCGGCGGCCAGATGGCCTCGGCCACCCGGTCGAGCTGCCAGAAGACCTCGGCCACCACGATCACCGCCACCATCCAGAAGCCGGCGGCGTGCAGCCAGGCCGCGAGCGGAACGGGCCCGCGGCCCGCGTCAGCGTCGGGCGGATCGCCGTGCCGGGCGGAGTGCCACCGGGCCGCCAGCATTCCCAGCGCCGCCTCGCGCCGGCCCAGGCATCCGTAGAAGATCGCCAGCGCAAGCGGCCACGCCGCCCAGCCGTAGCGGTCGAGGGGGTGGTCCTGAGCGGCCAGCGCAGCGATCAGCGCAGCCGCCAGCGTCGGAGGGATCAGCCAACCCAGCACCCCGAGATGAGGCCACCGCAGCGGGCCCGCCGCGGCCACGGCGGCGCCGGAGGACAGCGCCACGAAGGCCAGCGACGCTGCCAGCCAGTGCTCGGGGATCTGCGAACCGATCTCCACCAGGCCGCCGGTCAGCCACCACGCCGCGCCCCACGCCAGGACCCCCCAGCCAACGGCAGTGGCGACACCGACCCGCCCCGACGCCAGGTGCAGCCGCCACCCCGACACCAGGCCGGCCACCGACAGCGCCGCCGCGGCCATCAAGCGCTCGTTCAGAACCGTGGCCGCATCGGAGTCATGGGCCAGCGACTCCGCCAGGCGCACCGCGAACCACGCCCCGGCCAGAGCCTGGAGGACCATGCCTCCGGCGGCGGGCAGTGTCCGGCCCCTCCGGCAGCCGACCCAGACCAACAGGGCGCCCTGAGCGCCCCAGACCGTCGCGCCGTAGGCGCCGTCGAGGGCGAGCGGGACCGCGATGGCGACGAACACCGTGCCGAGGCCGGCGTAGGTGGCCGTCAGCTCGCGATTGCCCTCGCCCAGACCGCGGACGACCGCCAGCAGCGCTCCCAGGACCAGTGCCAACGCCAGGGCGCTGACGGCCAGGCCGTATTCGACGTGGCCCACCAGCAGCTGCTGGACGCCGAGCCCGATGAACGGCGTGCCGAACAGCAGCGGATGCATCCACATCTCGTGCATCCCGGGGGTGCCCCGTCGAGCTGAGATCGCCGGGATGGCCATGTAGAGCAGGACCAGCACCGCGATGAGGGGCTGCACGGCCATCCAATCGTCGGGATCGAAGCGGAACTCCAGCCACCAGGCCGCGATGCCGAAGGTGGACACCAGGCCCAGCAGGTTGAGCTCGGGCCAGGCCTTGAACCACGCCACCGTGACGATGGCCGCGCTCAAGACGGCGTAGAAGCCGAACAGCAGAAGGTGATCGCCGGAGCCCGTGTAGGTCAGCACCGGCGCCAGGAACCCGCCCACGGTGGCGAGGACGGCCAGCACACGGGAGTCCTGCAACACTGACAGCACCACCGCCCCCGCCGTGGCCGCGACCACCGCGGCGCCGGCCGGCGCGGCCCCGAACACACCGTGGACCGGGTACCCCGCATACACGGCGACATGCAGCAGCGCGATCCCGCCGCCCTGCAGGCTCAGCCCGAACACCGGCCGGGCCGGCCGCTGGAGCCATCCGATCACCAGCAGCACAGCCGCGGCCGCGGAGACGGCCGCCAGGCGGGTCTCTATGGACGACTCGAGCAGGTCCCGCCCGGCAGCCTCCGTCAACAGCAGCCCTGCGCCGATCAGCGACACCACCACGCCGACCATCGCCGGCCAGTTGCCGCCGGCCAGCCAGCCGGTGAGCCAGTCGTCACGGTCGACGTCGGATCGTGCCTCTGCGTCCGCCGGCGCCCCGGGGGCGACGGGCGCCACGTATCCGACGACGAGCAGTAGAACGCCAGCGGCGATGAACGAGGTCGCCCGTCCCGGCGCGGACAGATTGCTGAGATCGAAGGCCAGCAGCTTCACGAGAACGGCGGCCATCCACCAACCGCCCAACACCCAGGCGGACCGGCGCCCCGATCGGGCGCCCACGACCATCGAGGCCACGGCGATCAGCATCCACAGGATCGACAGCGAAGCACCGAAGGCCGTCGAGTCGATCAGCGCTTCGGGATCCCAGCGCACATCCCACCAGTGGTGGACGGTGCGGGCCAACTCCATGGTCGCCACCGCGACGCCCCCGGCTGCTGCCGCCAGAGCCCGCACCGGCGGACCCTCGGTGCCGACCGGCTCGTCGCTCTGCGGGAGCGCTGCTGCGACCCACCTGTGCCCGAGCCACGCCAGCACGCCGAGAAGCACGATCAGCGGGTTCAGCAGCGGCACGAACGGCAGAGGCGACGGATCCCCGGCCGACACCAGACAGGCCACGCCCACCACCGCGCCGGCCAGCAGCAGCGTCGGCCCCGCGCAGGCCCGCACGTAGACGCGCCGGTGGGCCGTCAGCGGCCATCGGAGCCACCGGACGCCCAGCAGCGCCGCAGCGCCCAGCGCGGTCCCGGCTGCGGCCGGGGCGACGATCAGCCAGACGCCGTCGGCCGCCCTGTCGATCTGCCAGTACACCTCGGAGGCGGCCAGCAGCACCAGCAGCCAGTAGGCCCCGCCGTGAAGCACTCCGGCCAGCTGCCGGAACCGGTCCTCGCCGGCCTGCGGTAGCCGGTCCCTTCCGGCCTGTGGGAGCCGGTCCTCGCCGGCCTGTGGGAGCCGGTCCTCTCCCGCCCGCAGGAACCGGTTCTCCCCGGCGCGCAGGAACCAGTAGAACACGGCGAGCGACACCGGCCAGGCCGCCCAGCCGAAGCGGTCCAGCGGATGCAGCCCCTGGCTGAGCAGCGACGCGGCCGCCGCCAGCCACAGCGCCGGGCCGATGGCCACGCCCAAGGCATGGAGATGGGGCCACCGGAGCCGGTCGGCGAGCTGCGCGGCCGCGCCGAAGGACAGCACGACGAAGCACAGCGCCACCGGCAACCGGTGTGTCGACGTCACCTGGCTGCCGATCTCGAGGAGCCCGCCGGCGATCCACCAGCCCGAGCCCCACACCAGCGCGAGCCACGGAACCGCTGCCTCCACGTTGCGGCGACCGCTCAGACCGTGAACCATCCGGCCCGTGATCAGGCCGGCGGCCGCCAGTACCGCAGAGCCGCCGATGAACTCATTGGCGACCAGCAGCGTGCCCTCCGGGTAGGGGAGCGACTCCGCCAGGTTCGCGGCGAACACCGCTCCGGCCAACACCTGGAGCGCCCCGCCCGCGGCCACGGCCGGCACGCGGCCGCGCCGGCAGCCGATCCACGCCCACAACCCTCCCTGGACGGCCCACACCACGGCGGTCAGATGGGCGTCGAACGCCAGCGGCGCCGCGATCACCGCGAAGGCGACCCCGAGCCCGAGGTTGGCCTCCGCCAGGGAGCGGCACTCGCGGCCGAGCCTGTGGGCGATGATCGCCAGCACGCCGTGCACCAGCGCCAGGGCGGCCGCGCTCACCGCCATGCCGTAGTCGGTGTGGCCCACGGCCAGGTACTGCAGGCCGAACCCCAGGAAGGGGGTGCCGAACACCAGCGGCGCGGTCGACGGCCGCCGCAGGTCGGGCGCCTCCCGGATGGCGAACAGCACCGGAATGGCCAGGTACAGCAGGATCAATGCGCCGATGAGCGGCTGCACATCGGCCCATTTGTCGGTGTCGAAGCGCCGCCACAGCCAGAAGGCCGCGATCCCGAAGGTGAAGCCGAGGCCCAGCAGGTTGAGCAGCGGCCATGTCTTGTGCCAGGCGACCGCCACGATGGCCGCGCTCAGCACCGCGTAGAAGCCGAACACCCAGACGTGGTCGTGGGGGCTGGTGTACGTCAGCACCGGGGCGAGGAACCCGCCGATGATGCCGAGCACCGCCAGGGGTGGGCTGTCCTGGACGACGGACAGGTATCCGGCCCCCACCGTCACCGCGATCACCGCCACCCCGGCGGGAGCGGCCGGGAGCACGCCGTAGACCGCGAACGATGCGAAGGTCGTGAGATACAGCACGGCCACACCGCCGCCCTGGAGGCTGACCCCGTAGACCGGGTTCTTGCGCCGCAGCCGCCAGCCGATTGCCAGCAGCACCAGCCCGAACAGGGCCACCGCGATGAGGCGCATCTCGAGGGTGATGTTGATGACGCCTCGCCGGTTGGCCTCTCGCAGCAGCAGCCCCACTCCGATCAGCGACACCAGCACCCCCACCTTGACCGGAGCGTTCCCGGTGGTGATCCACTCCTTGGCCGCGCCGACGAGCCGGGCGACCGGCGCGAGGGGCTGCCGAGGGGGCGCCCCGGCCCGGGCCGGTGTGGGTTCGACCGGCGTGGGTTCGGGTTCTGGTGTGGGTTCGGCGGGTGCGGTTTCGGTCGGTTCTGGTGTGGGTTCGGCGGGTGCGGTTTCGGTCGGTTTTGGTGTGGGTTCGGCGGGTGTGGGTTCGGCGGGTGCGGGTTCGGCCGGGCGGGGAGTGCGCGTCGCAGGATCGGGGGGAGCGGGCGTCGCAGGATCGTGAGGAGCGGGCGTCGCCGGGGTGGGGACGTCCAGCCGCGCCGCGGCCTGGGACTCGGCGGCGACCGGTCGGACGACCGGTTCAGCCGCTCCCGGAAGAGCGCTGGTGTCCGGCGTGTCGGCGCCCGGGGTGGCTGTGTCCGGGGTGGCTGTGTCCGGCGTGTCGGCGTCCGGGGTGGCCGTGCCCAGTGTGTCGTCGCCTGGCTGGGGATCGGTGGACAGCCGCTCGTAGGCCTGCGCGGCCCAGGCCTTCATCTCTGTGGCCCAGCTCTGCAGCTGGTGCAGGCGGTCCTGCGTCTCCTTGAGTTCCCGGAGACGCGTCCGGATGTCCAACTCCCGGCCGACCACGTATCCGAGCAGCCCGCCGATGAAGAACCCGGGGACTCCGCCGACGGCGGCACCCAACGCAGCCGCGACGACGGCGATCAGAAAAGGCATCGTCAACCGGCCCTAGTCGCGGGCGGGCTCCTCCAGCGGGTCCAGGTCGAGCGGGGCGGGCAGCGAGCCCCAGTCGACGAACAGGCCCGAAGCGGCGCCGGTGCCGGCCAGTGCGTCGGCGGCCAGCAGCACTGCGGCCGCCGAGTAGGTGGTGCACTCCCGGTCGGGGTAGCTCACCTTGGTCGGGAAGGCCCGGCCGGTGAGATAGCTGCCGTCGGGCTCCCGCAGCCGCTGGGCCCACTCGAACAGCGCCAGGGCGGCACTCTGATCGCCGACCGCGAGATGGGCCATGGCGCACTCGCACGTCTCAGCGGTCGTCACCCAGTCCTGGTTGCTGACGCAGCGCACGCCCTCGCCCTCGTGGACGAAGATCCGGCGCCGCGACGCCAGACGGGCCCGGGCCTCCGCCCCTTGCAGCACGCCGGTCAGGACCGGGTAGTACCAGTCCATGGCCCAGCGGTCCTTGGGAGCGAACGCCTCGTGGCCGCAGTGGCGAACGGTGTGCACCAGCCGGGCCAGGGCCAGCTCCCAGCTGGGCCGCTCCTCGCCCACCTGATGGGCGGCGGCCAGACCGCAGCGCAGGCTGTGGCTGATCGAGGAGGATCCGGTCAGCAGCGCGAAGGGCCACGGGGTTCCGTCGGCGTGGCGGGCCCACAGGATCTCACCCCTGGGCGTCTGCAGGGCCAGCACGAAGTCGAGGGCGCGCTGCACGACCGGCCACATCTCGGCCAGGAACCCGGCGTCGCCGAAGCGCAGCCAGTGATGCCACACGCCCGCGGCGACGTAGGCGATCGTGTTGGCGTCGAGCTTGTCCTGGTCGATGCCCTCCGCCGTGTAGTACTGGTGCCAGGACCCGTCGGGTCGCTGGATGCGGGCCAGCCACTCGAAGGCGGCGTCGGCCTCCGTGCGGCGGCCGGTCACCGTCAGGGCCATTGCCGCCTCCACGTGGTTCCACGGATCGGCGACGCCGCCATCGAAGCGCGGGATCATCCCGCTGGGGAGCTGGACGGCCGCGATCGTGTCGGCGGTGCGGTCCGCCTCGGCTCGCGACAGCAGCCCTGGCACCTCCGGCGTCTCCGGCGCGGTCCGCTTCGGCTCGCCGGCCGCGGGAGGCCTTCCGTTGGCGGCGCGACTGCCGAGGGGCCGGCGCGGCTCAGGCTGCATGGGCCATGTCCCCGCCCTTGCGGGCCCGCGCCGATCCCGAGACCTTGAGGGGCTTGTCCGCGTACACCACGAGACTCTTGCCCAGCAGCGGGTTGAGCAGCCGCTCCGCGGCCACGGTGACGAACGGCCGCTTGGTGATGTCCCATTCGAGCACCCGGTGGTAGGCGCCGACCAGCCGGTTCTCGGTGACGTCCCGGTTCGGCCCCACCGCGCAGCGCAGCCACCAGTACGGGCTGTGCAGGGCGTGGGCCCGGTGACAGGATCCCGGCTGGAGCCCCGCGGCCGTGAGCCGGCGCCGGACGTCGCGCAGCCGGTAGATCCGCACATGGCCGCCGGGCACGGCCGGCGCGTGGTATTCGCTCGACAGCTTCCAGCACACCGTCTCGGCCAGCCACGACGGGATGGTCACCGCCAGCCGGCCCCCCGGTCGCAGGACCCTGGTCAACTCGGCGAAGGCCGACTCGTCGTCGGTGATGTGCTCGAGCACCTCCGAGGCGATCACCCGGTCGAACGACTCGTCGTCGAAGGGCAGTCCCAGCGCGTTGCCCTGCACGGGCGCGGCCATCACCGAATCGTCCACCTCGCCGGAGGCCGCCAGCAGCCGGGCCAGGTCCCGGACCTGCTCGACCTCCGGGCGGGCCAGGTCGCAGGCCACCACCTCAGCGCCCCGCTTGAGCGCCTCGTAGGAGTGGCGGCCGAAACCGCAGCCCAAGTCCAGAACGCGCTGGCCGGCGCGGACATCGAGCCGGCCGTAGTCGACAGTGAGCATCAGGTCGGCGCCGCCCCGGCCCGCACCGCTCTGTTCGGGGCTGCCGCCGATCGGGCCGCATCCTCCAGCGCGGCGCGGTACTGCTCGACGGTCCGCTCCGCGGTGTGGCGCCACGACCACTGGTCGACGACCCGCCGGCGGCCGGCCTCGCCCACCCGGGCCCGGGCGCCGGGATCGTCCAGAGCGTCGCGCAGCACCGCGGCCAGCGCCTCAGCGTCGCCGGGCTCGGTCAGGAAGCACGTCTCGCCGTGCGTGCCGGCCACCTCGGGCAGCGCCCCGCCGGTGGTGGCCACCAGCGGCACCCCGCACGACATGGCTTCGATGGCGGGCAGCGAGAAGCCCTCGTACAGCGAGGGCACCACGGCCAGCTCCGCCTCGGCGTAGAGCTCCACGATGCGGTCGTCGGACACTCCCGACACGAACGTGACCGCGCCGGCCAGCCCCAATTCCGATATGGCCCGGCTGGCGGCGGAGTCGGACTTGGCCCTGCCGATGATGGTGAGTTCGAGATGGCGCTCGGTGCGCAGCTTGGCCACCGCCTCCAGCAGGAAGCTCAGCCCCTTCATGGTCACGTCGGCGCTGGCGGTGGTGATCAGGCGGCCCGGCACCCGGGCCACGTCGGGCCTGGGAGAGAACAGCTCGGGATCGACCCCCACCGGCACCACATGGATCCGCTCCGGCGGCACGCCGTGGTCCTGTGCGATGTCCCGCTTGGACGACTCCGACACGGTGAGCACTCTCGGCAGGCGCTTGGCCACCCGGGTCTGCATCCTGGTGAACGCGTACCAGCGGCGCTTGCCGATCTGCTCCCTGAGGGTGCGGGCGTGGGCCAGCTCCAGCCGGCGGTCCACGGTGATCGGGTGGTGGATGGTCTCCAGCAGCGGCCAGCCCTGGCGCCGCATGGCCAGGATGCCCCATCCGAGGGTCTGGTTGTCGTGGACTACGTCGAACTCGCCCCGGCGCCGGAGCAAGTGCCTCCAGGCCCGCAGGCTGAACGCCATCGGCTCGCTGAAGTTGCCGGTCACGAAGGACACGTGCTCGGCCACGTCGATCCAGTCCTTCAACTCCCACGCCCTGGGCTTGCGCATGGGGTGCGGCGGGGCCCAGATGTCGAGCCCTCCCAGCTCGACGAGCGCGACCCTCGGATCGAGCTCGGGGTACGGGGGGCCGCCGAGCACGGTGACGTGGTGGCCCAGGTCGGTCAGCGCGGCCGAGAGGCGGCTCACGTACACGCCCTGCCCGCCCACATGGGGCTTCCCGCGGTACGAGAGCATGGCCACGCGCAGGGGTGCGGGCTGGTCCGCTGGGGCGGGCATCGCGCTAGAGCTCTCTCCCTCGGCCTCCGGAACCTTTGAACACGCGGCCGAGGCCGAGCGCCAGCGAGAGCGTCAGGACCGCGGCCAGAGCCACGGGCCACGCACCCAGCCGGACCGCGAGCGTATCGCCGTGGCGCAGTTCCACCGTCGTCTGGATGACCCTGCTCTCGGAGACCCCGGTCCGCTCGATCACGTTGCCGTCGGGGTCGATGACGGCGGAGAAGCCGGTCGGGGCGGCCTGCACCACCCAGCGGTCCGTCTCGATGGCCCGGAGGCGGCTGGAGGCGATCTGCTGGGATTGCACCACCGTCAGCCAGTAGCTGGAGCCGTTGGTGGGGTTGAGCACGAGCAGGCCGCCGCCGGCGCCCACGCCGCTGCGGGCCCGGTGATCGAAGAAGATCTCCCATGAGACGGACACCGCCAGCGGCCCCAGCGGCGTCTCGACCACCGCGGGCTCGTCGGAGGGCCCGGCTCGCAGGTCCCGGGACGGCAGCTCGTCGCTGAAGCGTTCGATGCTGGAGCGCAGGGGGACGTACTCGCCGAAGGGGACCCGCTGGACCTTGTCGTAGCGGTCGCCCTCGGTGCCGTCGGGCTCGTAGACGAGCGAGTAGTTGAGGTTGGCCCGGCCGTCGCCGCTGCGTCCGAAGAAGCCTGCCAGCAGCACGGTGTCCAGCTCGCGGGCCACCTCCGACAGCCTGGTCCGGGCCTCCTGGTCGGTGAGCAGCGGCTGGTCGCAGCGCGCCGGCGTGACGGCCGAGTCTCCGCTGGGGTGAACGACGTCCTCGGGCCACAGCACCAGGTCCACCGGGACCGACACCTGCTCGTAGGTGGTGCTCAGGTGGCGCTCGAACACGGCCCGCTGCTCGCAGACGTCGGCTCTGGTGTTCTGAGGCCCGCCGCCCTGCACCGCGGCCACGGTGACCCGTGCGTCTCCGTCGGCGACACCGTCGACGGAGACCGGTTCAGCGCCGGGGGCCACCGCTCCGGCGAGCCCCCCGGCCACCAGCACCGCGGCGCCGACGGCCGCGGGTCTCAGGCTCCCCGACAGGATCGCGGCCAGCGTCACCCCTCCCGCCGCCGTGAGCGCGGTCAGCAGGAGCGGCCCGCCGATCCGGGCCGCGGACCCCAGCGGGCCCGACACCTGGCCCATGGCCATAGTGGCCAGCGGCACGCCGCCGAAGGGCCATGTCCAGCGGAGCAGCTCGGCCAGCGCCAGCGCGGCACAGAAGGCGGTCCGGCGACGGTGGTCGGGCGGCACCAGCGCGCCGGCCACGGCGTGCATGGCGGCGAAGCCGATCACGGCCGCCGGCCAGCCGAGCAGGGTCAGGTCGACCATCCAGACGGTGGCGGGTCCCAGCCAGCTGACACTCACTAGCGCGGACCGCCCGGCCCGCTGCCAGGCGCCGGCGCCGGCCAGCAGCTCGACCCACAGCGCCATGCCGACGAAGGCCAGCGGCCAGAACCCCCACGGCGGCAGCGACCCGGCCAGCAGCACCCCGGCCAGGACGCCGCGGACCCAGGGCGGGCCCCATCTCAGCGGCGACGCGCGGCTGCCGCTCCCTGCCCGGCCCTGCTTCGCCTGCGCCGCCACGATGCTCAGCCCCTCGCCAGTTCGGGGAGTTCGTTACAGACCACTCAGAACGTCGCTCATGGCTCTTTGCTTCCGGACCCGAACTCGTTCAGCTCGTTGCTGAGCTCGTTGAGCTCCTCGCTCAGTTCGAGGGTGAGTTCGCTCAGCTCGTCGTCGAGCCGGCCCAGCTGGTCGCCACGCTCATCGACGAGCGCCGAGGGCATCAGCCGGTGGACGTTGGAGACGGGGCCGACGCCGCGGATCCGCACGGTCACGTCGCCGATGCATGTCACCCAGTCCGGCAGGCTGAGAATGTCGGTGACCGTGTACATCTCGCCGGCCGTGGCAGCTGCACACAGCTTCGCGGCCAGGTTCACAGGCTCGCCGACGTAGTCGTCGCCCTCGAAGAGCAGGGCTTCGCCGGTGGCTGCGCCCACCCGTATCTGCACGCCCCGGCTGGAGAAGTAGTGGATGAGGTGGGCTCCCAGCGACAGCGCGGCCGCGGCGCTGGTGGACACCAGCATCGCGCCGTCGCCCAGCCACTTGGCCACCCTGACGCCTCGCTTGGCCGCGACGCTGCGGGTGATCCTGCGGAAGTCCCCGAGCATTGCCACTGCCTCGTGCGGCCCGTGCGAGCGGGTGTACGCGGTGAATCCGCAGAGGTCGGCGAAGCAGAAGGTGCGGGTGACGCTGAGGTGGCTGTCGCCCTCGGGCAGTTCGTCGGGATGGACGGTGACGAGCGGCGGGCTGGCCACAGCCCACTCGCGCGCCGGCCCGGTGTCGGGCGCGACGAGCGGTGTCAGCACCTGCTCGGCCTCGTGGGGGTCGGGGGTCGGGTTCACGATTTCTTCGTCTATCACAGCATGAGCCTCGTCATGGTCGCAGCGGCCCGCTGCCCGCTGCGAATGCAGGCCGGCAGCCCCACGCCGCGGAGTGCGGCGCCGGCCGCCGCGAGGCCGGGTGTCTCGCCGGCCAGGCAGGCCTCCACCGCCGCCACCCGGTCGAGATGGCCGGGCCGGTACTGCGGCAGAGACTGCCTCCAGGGCCTCAGCCGGGCTTCCAGGCAGTCCCGGGCCACCGCGTCGCGGCTCAGGACGCCTGTCTCGGCGAGCTCGCCTGCGAGCGTCGACACCAGATCGTCGGAGGCGAGGTCCATCCACCGCCGATCGTCGCTGCGCCCGGTCGATACCCGCAGCACGGCCAGACCGGCACGGGCGTAGTGCTGCCATTTGGAGGACGACCAAGAGCACGCCGTGGTCAGCAGGCCCCGGCTGCGGGGCACCAGGAAGCCGCTGGCGTCGAGGGGTCGGACCAGGTGCTCGTCGGAGACCACGAACGTGGCCAGCGCAACGTCCGCGTACTCGATGTCGCCGAGGATCGCGGCCGCTTCAGGGGCGAGCGGCTCGAGCAGGCGGGCCGACTCCCACGCGGGGCAGGCCGCGACCACCCCGCTGACGTCGAGGGATCCCCGCGGTGTGGCCACCCTCCAGCGCGGACCGCCCCCGGCCCCCGCCACCGGGGTCACCTGCTGGACCGGGGTTGAGAGGCTCACTGCGTCTCCCAGCTCTGCAGTGAGCGTGCCGACCATCCGGGCGACCCCGCCCTGCACGCTCTGGAACACCGGCTGCCGGTCCGCGCCGCCGTCGCCGCTCCGGCGGGCTGCGGCCTGCTGGAGGGCCGCACCGAGCGGTCCTCCCCGGCGAACAGCCTCGTGCAGGGGCGGAGCACAAGCCTCGATGCTCATCCGATCAGCCGATCCCGCGTTGATCCCGCCCAGCAGAGGGTCGACAAGCCGCTCGAACACCTCATCGCCGACGCGGGGCCTCAGCACCTCGCCCACCGTGGCGTCGCCGGCCAGCGGCTCGGCGCCGCGGGCCAGCCCGCGGCGCAGTGTGTCGGTGCCCGCCTCCGAGACGATCCCGGTGCCCTCCACCGCATCCGCGGTCCAGGGAACGCCCAGCACCGACCGGTCCGGGAACCGCAGCAGTCCGCCGTCACAGAAGACGTAGGCACCGCTGGAGGTGGGCGTCACCAGTTCGGTGCCGAGCCCGATCCGGCCGCACAACTCGGCCGCGGCCGGATCCCGGGCCACGAACCCGTCGGGACCCGAATCCACGGTCAGCCCGCCCACACGCCATGCGTCGATGCTGCCGCCGGGACGATCACCGGCCTCCAGCACCACCGCCTCCACGCCCTCGCACTTCAGCTCGTAAGCCGCGGCCAGACCGGCGATCCCGCCGCCTATCACCGCCACCCGGCCCCTGCTCGCCGCCATCGGGCCGGTCACTCCGTTCTGGAGGCCGAGCGGGCAGGCCGCGCCAACACCCGGAGTCCGCTGAGGTGTGCAGCGAGGCCGTGGCTCGAGCGGCCCGTGAGCGCAGCGAACAAGAGCGGGAATGACACGGCCACGACGCGACAGGCTCGCTGCTACTCGCGCTCGCCGTGAGGAGCGGGTCGCACCTCGCCCTCGTGGTGCACCAACTGCACGACGCGGGCCAGCACGCCGGGATCGCTGCTGGGCAGGACTCCGTGGCCGAGGTTGAACACGAAGCCGGGATGCCCGCCGTTGGCGGCCAGCACAGCCCGGGCGGCCTCGCACGCCGCCGGCTCGCCGGCCAGCACCACCGCGGGATCCAGGTTCCCCTGCAGGGCACGCCCCGGACCCACCCGGCGACGGGCCTTGTCGATGGGCACCCGGAAGTCCACCCCCACCACCTCCGCGCCGCACCCGGCCATCTGGTCGAGCAGCTCACCGGTGCCCACCCCGAAATGGATCCGCGGCACGCCGGTGCCGCCCACCGCCTCCAGCACCCGGGCCGAGTGGGGGGCCACCGCGCGGCGGTACTGCTCGGGCGACAGGGCGCCCGCCCAACTGTCGAACAGCTGCACCGCGGCCGCCCCCGCCTCCACCTGGGACAGCAGCGAGGCGATGGCAAGGTCGGTGAGGCGGTCCATGAGGTCGTGCCACAGTGCTTCGTCGCCCAGCATCAGCGCCTTGGTCCGCTCGTGGTGGCGCGACGGCCCGCCCTCCACCAGGTAGGACGCCACCGTGAACGGGGCGCCCGCGAAGCCGATCAGGGGCACGTCGAGGACCTCGACGGCCCGGCGGACGGTCTCGACCACGTACGGCGTGTCGGCAGCGGGATCCAGGGGGCGCAGACGGTCGAGGTCGCGTCGGGCCGCGAAGGGGCGCTCCACGACCGGGCCCGTGCCGGGCACGACCTCCACGCCGAAGCCGGCGGCGTGGACCGGCACCACGATGTCGCTGAAGAGGATGGCTGCATCGACTCCGTAGCGGCGCACCGGCTGCAGCGTGATCTCCGCGGCCCGGTCCGGGTCGGCGATGGCGTCGAGAATCGAGCCGTCGCCCCGCACCGCTCTGTACTCCGGCAGCGAGCGGCCGGCCTGGCGCATGAACCACACCGGCATGCGCTCGTGCGGCAGGCCGCGGCAGGCCCGCACGAAGTCGCTGCCCTCGAATCGCGGGCTGATCATCGTGGCCTGCCGTGAGGTCGGGGGCCGTTCAGCCCGCGGCCCGACGCAGCATGCCGGCGAAGCGCAGACCGACCCGGCCGGACAGGAGGCGGCGGACGGCCTGATCGGCGTCGGCGGCCAACTCGGATCGCCAGACCTGCGCAGGGTGGCCGCGGTCGGCCTCCTCGCCGGCGTGACCGGTGCGGTCGACGTCGGCGTCGTTGCCGGTGTCCACCAGCTCCACCCCGCCGGCGTCGGGCTCCACCACCAGCACGGAGGTGCCTCTCCGGCGGAGCCCTTCCACCTCCTCGCGCAGCTTGTCGTCCACCCACTGCCGCCGCGCCGCCCGGAAGGCCCGGCCGTCGGACCACGCCAGCTCCAGTGCCTCGGACCACCAGGCGCGATCCGATTCCGCCTGTTCGGCGTCGCCCAGTCCCACGGCGTCGCGCGCCTTGGTCCAGGCCTGCGACAGCGAGCCGCGCACTGAGGACCAGCCCGCGGCGCCGCTCATCGGTGACGACACCACAACCAGGTCGAAGGCGGGGGGACCCATCAGGTCGGCGCCGGTGTAGGAGTGCACGCCGCCGTCGACGTATCGCCGCCCGTCCACCTCGACCGGTTCGAACATCGCCGGGACCGCGCAGCTGGCCCTCACCGCCTCGGCCGCGGTGGCCTGAATGTCGTCGCGCCCGAACACCACCCTCTCGCCGTCGGACAACCGCACCGCGGTCACCCAGAAGGGCCGGGCCGGCCACGGCTCGGGGTGCAGCTCGGCCAGCCGCTGCTGCAGGGCCTCGGTGGTCCGGGTGCCTCGCGGCAGCAGCCCCACAGCCGCATGCAGGGGGCGGGTCTGCCACGGGGGCCACAGGGCCCTGGCGGCCAGGGTCGGCGACTGCGGCCCCTGCTCGTTCCAGTCCCGTTCGCTGCGGCCCTCGCGGTAGGGGGTGACCACCCGGTCGATGATGGCCTGCCCCTCCTCGCTGACGGGCTCGCCGCGGCGGTGTGCGTAGAGGTCCGCCGGCGGGATGCCGGCCCTCAGGCACAGGCCGGTGATGGCGCCGGCCGAGGTCCCCAGAATCAGATCGGCGCGGCGGGCGTCCCAGCCCGTGAGCGCGTGCAGTGCCCGGACCACGCCCGCATGCCACGCCTCCGCAGCCGCGCCGCCGCCGCTGAACACCAGGCCCACCGACACCGCCCCGCCGGCGCCGGGCCGGGCCGGACCGGGATCGGTGGCCGCCCCGGGCCTCTCGACGGTCTCGGCGTCCTCCGTCTGGGCGTCCTCCGTCTGGGCGTCCTCTGTTCGGGCGTCACTGACGTCGTCGGCGTCGGCGAGCGGGGTCGCCTCGCTCGGGTCCATGCAGCCGAGGATACGGCGGGAGCCACAACGCTGCGCCGCCAACAGCCGACGGCCGACTTCGGCTGCCGGTAGAATCAACAGTTCCCCCGAATCGCCGGTTTCCGCCCGCCAGCGGCCCGCCGCTGACCGGGCAGGATCGGTCGACAGCATCCGCGGTTCAGCCTTGACCAGTCGCCATCCCGACCTAGAAGCCGAGCAGGCTTATTTCGACCTCGCGCACGCCTGCCTCGACACGGCCCGTGAACGGGCCACCATGGCGACATCGGTGTTCCGCACCGGCCGGGGCGGCACCACCCAGGCCCGCGTCGAGCGCGAGGCCATGCTCGAGGCAGCCCTGGCCCGGCTCACCAGGCTCGACATCGGCGACCGGTCGCTCGTGTTCGGGCGCATCGATCCGGCTGCGACGGGCGAGCGCTTCTACATCGGGCGCGTCGGCCTGTGGAACGCCGACCACGACCCGATCGTGGTGGACTGGCGGGCGCCGGTGGCCGAGCCCTTCTACCGTGCCACCGGCCGTGAGCCGCTCGGCCTGGAGCGCCGGCGGCACTTCGCGTCCCGGGGCAGCACGCTGCTGGGCATCGAGGACGAGTTCTTCGGCGACAAGGCCGCCATCGGCCTCGACATCGCTGACCGGGACCTCGACGGCTCCGCCGACGGTGGGGCGGTGCCCGGAGACGGCTCGCCCGACGGCCGGCCCGTCTCGGGTGCTCTGATCGCGTCGCTGGAGGAGGCTCGAACCGGCCGCCTCAAGGACGTCGTGGCCACCATCCAGAGCGAGCAGGACCGGGTGATCCGCTCCGAGCTTCCCGGCGTGCTGGTAGTGCAGGGCGGGCCGGGGACCGGCAAGACGGTCGTGGCCCTTCACCGGGCCGCCTATCTCCTCTACACCCACCGGTTCCCCCTGGAGAGCCAGGGTGTGCTGGTGGTGGGCCCGAACCGGCTCTTCCTGGCCTACATCGAGCAGGTGCTGCCCTCCCTGGGGGAGGCGGGCGTGGAGCAGGCGGTGCTGGCGGACCTGCTCAGTCCGGCGGTGAGGGTCGCAGGCCTGGACGACGAGACCGTCGCGCGGGTCAAGGGCGACACCCGCATGGCCGGGGTGCTGCGGCGGGCGGTGCGCGATCGCCGCCGTCCACTGCGCCAGGAACTTGTCGTCGGCTTCGAGCTGCAGCGGCTGCGCCTCACCGCGGAGCAGTCCGCAGAGATCGTTCAGGACGTATCCCGGCGTATCCGCAAGCACAATGCCGGCCGCAGGCTCGTGGAGGAGGCGTTCTTCGCGGCTCTGGCCGCCAGCGGTCGCCGCGCCGCCGACCCCGCCGAAGTCCGGGAGGCCCTCTCGGACGTGATCGAGGTTCGGGAGGCGCTCGAGTGGATGTGGCCCGTGCTCACGCCGGCCCATCTGCTGAACGACCTGTACGGGTCGAGGGCCCTGCTGCGCTCGGCCGGCGCAAGACGACTGGACACCGACGAGATCGAACTGCTGTACCGGCCCCGGCCCGGGCACGCCTCCGAGGTCACGTGGTCCTTCCAGGACGTGCCGGTGCTCGACGAGGCGAGGGCGCTGCTGGGGTACCGGGCCGGGCACCGCAGCGAGGACGCGGTGCTGACCTACGGCCACATCGTGGTGGACGAGGCCCAGGACCTGTCGCCCATGGAGCTTCGCATGATCGCCCGGCGCAGCCTCAACGGCTCGATGACAGTGGTTGGCGACATCGCCCAGGCGACGGGATCCTGGGCCCACGAGGATTGGGAGTCGGTCCTGGAGGGCCTGCCCGACCGGCGCCCGCCGCGCCGGGTCGAGCTCACCCTGGGCTACCGGATCCCGGCGCCGGCCATGGCACTGGCCAACCGGGTGCTGCCCCACGCCGCGCCCGGCGCGGTGCCGCCCCGGACGGTGCGCACCGCCGGCGACGAGCCCCGGGTGGTGTCCTGCGGCGGTGCAGCCGCGCCCGAGACCGGCGGCCAAGGCGCCGTGTCGTCGGGGTTGGCCGACGTGGCGGGTCCGGCTGGCACTCCGGGCCTGGTCGAGGCGCTGGCCGAGGTGATCGCGCAGGAACGGGCCGAGGTCGGCGAGGGCAACGTGGCCGTGATCGTGCCCGACTCGCTCCACGAGCAGCTCCGCGTCGAGCTGACCGATCGCTCGGTGGTGTTCGGCGGTCCCGGCCGCGCCGGCCTGGAGCAGCCGGTGACGCTGGTGCCGGTGCGCCTGGTGAAGGGCCTCGAGGTCGACGCCGCGGTGGTGGTCGAGCCGGGCCGCATAGTGGCCGAGGAGTGCCAGGGGGTGCGCTCGCTGTACGTGGCCCTGACCAGGGCGACCAAGCGGGTGACGGTCGTGCATGCCGAGCCCCTGCCCGACGTCCTCACCGAGCCGGGCGCGGCGGCCTGAGATCGCGGGTCCGGCAGGCGGGGCCAGTCCCAGGCCACTCGGGGCGCTACGTGGCCGAGGAGTGAAGCAACCCGGAGCCTGAGCCGTCAGGATGTCTGGGGTTGACACAGTGAGGAATGCTGGCGTTAGGGTATAAGGCATGCTTGATAGCGCCGCGGCGCCCGTCGCCGCCGAGGCCCGATCCCCGGAGGGGATGCCCCCGGCCGAGGAGCTGCGACGAGGCCGCTGGATCGTCGCGTATGGAGCAGGCGTCAACCTCGGGGGATCGCCGGTCCTCCGCAGTGCCACCATCACCGCTGAGGCCGGCCGCACCCTGGCGATCCTCGGTCCGAGCGGATGTGGCAAGACGACGCTGCTGAGGGTGCTGGCCGGGCTTCAGCGGCTCGACTCCGGCCATGTATTTCTCGGGGGCAAGCTCGTGGATGGGCCCGCAGCGCGCCGGAACGGCACACCGGCTGCCGCCGCGCCGCGCCGCGGTGCCTCGGGCGCGAGGGTCCATGTGGCTGCCCACAGACGGGGCGTGGGCATGGTGTTCCAGGACTGGTCGCTGTTCCCGCACCTCACTGTGGCTGCCAACGTGGCCTTCGGCCTGCCCCGCTCGGAGCGGCCCCGCGGCCGGATACTGCCCCGGCCGGCGTCGAGCCGGGTGAGCGACCTCCTCGAAATGGTGGGGATCGCCGAGATGGGAGACCGGCTGCCCGGCTCGCTGTCGGGTGGGCAGCAGCAGCGGGTGGCACTGGCCCGGGCCCTGGCGCCGCAACCCTCGGTTCTGCTGCTGGACGAGCCCTTCTCCAGCCTCGACACCACGCTGAGGGTGGAGGTCAGGGCGGAGGTGGCCGGGCTGCTGCGAGAGCTTGAGATCACCTGCGTGTTCGTGACCCACGACCAGGACGAGGCCTTCGTGCTAGGCGACGAGGTGGCCGTGATGCGCGACGGCTCGGTGATCCAGCAGGCCCCGCCGGCGGTGCTCTACGACCGCCCGACCGACCGGTGGCTGGCCGGCTTCGTGGGCGAGGCCGACACACTGCCCGGCAACGCCGAGGGTGACGTCGCCTACACCGCTCTCGGGCCGATGAAGCTCCAGTCGCCCCTCCACGGAGCGGTGGATGTGCTGTTGCGGCCCGAGGAGCTCGCCCTCACCGAGGGCAGCTCAGGCACCGTCGACCACATCGAGTTCTTCGGCCACGACACCCTGTACTACGTCCGCTCAGCCGGCGGCTATGTGCTGCGATGCCGCACCACCGGCGCTCCCCGCTTCAGGATCGGAGCCACCGTCGACCTGTGCCACAGCGGCGTGCGCA
Organism: Acidimicrobiaceae bacterium; assembly: GCA_026710865.1. GTDB lineage: Bacteria > Actinomycetota > Acidimicrobiia > Acidimicrobiales > Aldehydirespiratoraceae > Aldehydirespirator. The sequence continues at coordinate 9,887 of JAPOQG010000320.1, read as the reverse complement.
CCGTCGCCTTCCCCCTCAACTCCTGACCGTTCACGGCTGCTCGCCACCCTTCGGCGGCTGAGGCGGACGCGCTAAAATTAGTAAAACTCTGCATCAAAACACCGGGATGAACCTCGGGCAGATCGTCGGCGTGAACTGGGAGAACTCTGCCCCCCGCAAGCGTTCCCTGCGACAGATGCTGGAAGCGCTGGTGGACGCCGTCGCCGACGAGGGCGGCGCCGGGGTTCTCATCACCGTGGACGAGTTCCACAACCTCGCTGAGGACCAGGCGAGCAGCCTGTCGTCGTCGTTGCAGCGCATTGCCGAACGCCGCCAGAAGCGTCTCGCCTTCATTGGGGCCGGACTCGCGCAGATGAAGCATGGCCTGCTGAACCGTCCCGGATTCACGTTCTTTCGGCGCTGCGACCACAACGACGTCGGCCATCTCGGCCTCGACGACGCCGTGATGGCCATTGCCCAGCCGCTGCAGGACGCGGGCCTGTCGATCGGGTTGCCGGAACTGCGGCGCGCCGCGGCTGCCACTCGCGGCCTGGCGTACGCGATCCAATCGATCGGCGCCCATTTGTGGCGCGCGTGCGGCGGCCCTCCCGGTCCGGTCACCGGTGAGGATGTGGCGACGGCTGTGCGCCGCATGGAGGCCGATGTGGCCGACAAGGTCGTGACCCCCATCTGGGCGAGGCTGTCACCTGCAGACAAGCGGTTCCTGTTCGCGATGCTCCCCGACTCTGGAGGATCCTCGCTGGTGTCGATAGCCCGGCGGCTGGCCAAGCCTGCCGCGCACGTCCACACCTACAAGCGTCGGCTGCTCGACGAGGGAGTGGTGACGGAGACTCCGCTGGGCGATTTGGAGTTCACCAGTGTGGCGGTGCGCTACCGCGCCGACCAGGAACTCGCCGTCGAGTCGATGTCTGTCGGCGAGTCGCGGCGTATCAGTCATCAGGTTCCGCCACCCGACGACGTCGAAGGACTATTGCAGTCGATGCGGTCCAGCGCCTCGGAGGTCTGTGCGGCCCCCATGCCGCGCGCTGAGTCGACCTGTGTGCTGCCGTCGGGCCACGGGGGCTCGCATCGCTCAAAGCATCCCCGGCGTGCCGGCTGAGCGGCGGGTCCGAGCCCTCACCGCCATCGGAGCCGACACCGCCACCTGGGACAAAGCCAACATCACCTGACCCCCGCCCGCGGAGACCCGAACCGGCGATGTAGTGGAAACACTCCACCGGCGCGCCCCTCTGACCTCCCCAAACGCGAAACACCCGCCAAATTCCGGCCTGTGGCTTGATCGAGCGTATTTCAGTCGTCTGTAGGTGGGTAGAGGTCGCGGTGCTTCATGAGTCCTCGGTATTGTGCAGACACTGAACAGCCGGCCGCGATGTAGCGCAAATCTTGCGGCTCGCTCAACTCGTGTCCGCCGAATACGACGATCTCATCGCCGCTGTAGAAGGGGCGAGACTCGCCATATGACAGCGCGCCGCTATCGGGGTCGAACCGCACGAATGGACGGGGCAGGCCCAACACGTAGCGTTTCGGTTCTGACTCAGTCGGATCTCCAGTGTGGGCAATGAATGTCCCTGCGTCGAAGTACACGCACGGCGGCTCGATCACCAGCACTCCTCCCTCGCCTTCCGTGTGGTGTCCCACATCCGGTTCCCATGCATAGAGTCCCAGTCCTGACAGTTGAGCGACGGTAGGCACGGCGGCGGGATCGGCCCCGGCCGGTCTCATCGATGCGGCCCAAAATGATACGTGGGCAGTGCATCTGATCAGATGGTTGTCGTCAGATGTGAATTCATGCATGCCGCCGTCGTCGTTGGCGGTGCTCCAAGCCCGCTGCCAGCCGTCGCTGCCGACGAGCACGACCTTGTCGCCGGTTGACATCGGGCCGTATTCGCCGACCCACAGAGCGCCACTCGCTGCATCGAAACTCGTGAGCGGCGCGGGAAGGCGGACGAAACTGCGGAGCCTCTCGTCCCCGGGCGCCAACTCGCGGCCGTCCTGCTTGTCGACCTCGAGGTATATGCAGGGATCCTCAACGACAAGCGTTCCCGACCACGCTGTGTTGTGGAATCCGCCCTCGGGATCCCACCCGTACATGCCAACCAGATCGGGCCTTTGAGTAGGCCGCCCAAGGCGTCCGTTCGGAGTTGAGGCACTCATATCAGCAGAGCCCGTTTCGAGCTCCGGTGGATTTGTCGGTCCTGCCGTCGAACGTGCCTCGTCAGTTCTGGGCGTATCATCGCCGCAGCTAGAGGACACCACTACAATAATCACAGCACACAGCAGCCACCGTTGGGGCCTTGTGCCGATCATGTCCCGGAACCGGCCATTCTGATCCTCCTCGCTAGACGGCGGGTTGCGACGCGAGCCAGGTTGCGCCAGGGAATCCGCAAGGCCGCAGCCGAGGGCGCTTCTTGACTGGCAGCCCGGCGGCGCCGTGCCCTGCGGCCCCCGGGTGGTTCAGGTGCCCGCCTCGGCAACCAAGTCGGCGAGCATGCGGCGCATCTCCAGGGTTATGCGGTCGGCCTTGGAGTGGTACTCGAGCGCCGGGACCAGCGGCACCGCCTTGGTGCCGATGCGCTGCAGGAGCTCCTGGTCCTCGACGGCCACCGCCATCTGGAAGCCCACCGCCTCGGCTATCGGTTCGGGCTCATCCTCGATGTCGTTGCGGTAGTCGGTGCAGTACAGCCGGGTGGTGGCGGCGTTCACCGGCTGGTGGCAGAAGCTGATGGTCAGCACCACGTTCTCCTCGGGATAGCCGATGCGCAGGTACACGTGGTGCGGGGCGGTGAAGACGAAGAGCAGCTCCCGCTCCACCACCCTGTAGTCGCCCTGGGATCCGGTTGAATCGGCCAGCGACTTGGTGAAGTGGCGGTGGTGGGCTGTGAAGCGCCAACCGTCGCGCTCCATCTTGTAGTCCCGCACCAGCTTGTCGTCCTCGTCGCCGAAGGTGGCGGAGTGCACGAACGGAAGGTGACCCAGATCCAGGAAGTTGTCGGCCATCTGGGCCGCTCCCGCGTTCCAGTCCAATGGCGGAAGCGGGCAGTTGACGAAGCTCGGGTCGTCGTGCTCGGGAACCTCGGGCAGCGGGGCTATGGGGTCCTCGGGCGCAAGCCACACCAGGTCCAAGGACTCCGCCACCCCGGCAGCCGCGGTGGCGCAGGCTCGAGCCGGTATGGGCAGGTCGGGGTCCACCGCCGGGATCTCCACGCAGGTGCCGTCGGCGGCGAACCGGAACCCGTGGTAGGCGCAGCGCAGGGTGTCGCCCACGACGGTGCCCGCGCTCAGCGGCGAGTAGCGGTGCGGGCACGGGTCCCGCAGCGCGGTCAGCTCTCCCCCCAGCCGCACCAGGCACCAGCGCTCTCCCAGCAGGTCGACCGCCACCGGCCCGTCCTCGCCGACGTCGGCGCTGCGGGCCACCGGATGCCAGCAGCGCCGCAGGGCGGGGTGCTCGTTGTCGATCCAGGTCGTGCTCCATGACCCCTCCGCGTTCATCGGTCCCCCTTTGCGTCGTTCCTAGTCTGATCCGAAGGCCGGCGTGATCCGGGCCAACCGTTCGACGGGCGTCGGTCGGGCCATCTCGTAGTCGTGGATCTCGGTCAGCACGTCCACGTAGCGGTCATAGAAGGCCTGGCGTTCGGGGAGGCCTTCGTGGAAGCGCCGCTGCAGGGCGCGGGACCGCTCGGCCATGGCGCCCTCGTCGACGCGGGTCGATCGGCCCTCGGAGACCATCACCGTGCCGTCGACGATGACGGTGTGCACCGACTCGCCGTGCTCGGCCAGAACCAGACTGGTCGCCAAGCCCTCGGCGTGCAGCGGCACATGGCGCTCGGTGTCCAGCAGCACGATGTCGGCCGCGCTGCCCGGCTGCAGCGAGCCCAGCGGCCGGCCCAGAGCCGCCGCGCCGCCCTGCAGGCACATCCTCCAGATCGCGGGGGCCTGCGGCCAGCGCAGGTGCGACCCGTGCAGCGTCTGCATGAGCGTGGCGAACTTCATGGCCTCGAACATGTTCTGGTTGTCGTTGGAGGCCGCGCCGTCGGCGCCGAGGGCCACGCTGACACCGCCCTCGAGCAGATCGGCCACCGGCAGGATGCCGGACCCGCACCGGAGGTTCGACACCGGGTTGTGCACGATGGTCGCGCCGCAGCGTCGCACCGTGGAGAACTCGTCGGAGTCCATCCAAACGCTGTGGGCCAGGCTCGCGCCCCGGTACAGCAGCCCCAGATCCTCGAGGTACGCGAGGCTGGATCGCCCGTAGCGCTCGAGGTTGGCGGCGATCTGGGTCTTGGTCTCCAGGACGTGGGTGTGGAACCCTGCGCCGCGCTCGCGGGCCAGGCCGGCCAGGCCGTCCATCAGCTCGTGGGTGCAGCGCTGCGGGGCCGACGGCCCCACCATCGGGGTGAGCCTGCGGTGGGCGCCCTGCCAGCGGTCGAAGAACCTCGCCATGGACTCCAGCAGCCCCTCCGCCTCGAACGGGTCGCCGAGCGGTTCGGGCTTGGGCCTCGAAGCCCCCGCGAACGACATCGTGTCGAAGATGTCGAGGTCGCCGATCATGGGGGCCAGCCCGACCCGCATCCCGGCGTCGGAGTAGGCGCTCATGATGGCCTCGGAGTAGTCCTCGAAGTCCCACGGCGCGACCCAGCCGTGGTCGAGCACCGCAGTGCAGCCCGACTGCAGCATCTCCAGCGCCCCGGCCATGGCCAGCGTGTAGCGGTCGTCCGCGGAGATGGGGACCTTCCCGAACACCGCCCACATCAGCCACAGGTCGAGCGGCAGGTTCGGGGTCGTTCCCCGGTCGAGGTTCTGGGCCGAGTGGGTGTGGGCGTTGATCAAGCCCGGCATGGCCACCATCTGCTCGGCGTCGATCACCTGCGCCGACCCGGGCCGCAGCCCCGGTCCGACCTCGGTGATGATCCCGTCGGTCGCTCGAATGTCGGCGACCCGCAGCGGCTCGTCGGGCTCCAGGATCGTCGCCCCCACCACCAGGAGCTCCGAGCCGCTCATGGCTGCCCGGGCCGGGCCGGGGCGGCGGCGCCGCATGCGGTTGGACGCCCTTCACGGTGTGGTCGCTCGGTGTGGGAGCGACGGCTGCTTCGGTCGGCGATGTCGCCGGTCGCAGGCGTCCGGTCGATGCCGCGCACCGTGTCGCTCATGGCCGCGCGCCGCATCACAGGTAGTCGACGTTGGTGCCGAGCTGCACGTAGCGGCGGGGCGCCATCTCCGCGATCATCCGGGCCCCCAGCGCCTCGGCCTCGTCGAGGAGCTCTTCCTCGTCGATGGTGAGCAGCCGGCCCTCGTGCATCACCAGCCTGCCCGCCACGATGGTCGACTCCGCGTCGGTTCCCACCCCGTAGCGCACGAGGGTGGCCACCGGGTCGGTCGACGGGGTGAGCCGCACGTTGTTGGCGTCGATGACACAGATGTCGGCGGCCTTGCCCTCCTCCAGCGACCCGATCTCGTCGTCCCACATCAGCAGCCGGGCCGCGTCGATGGTGCCCATCTCGAAGGCGTCGTTGCAGGAGAACCCGTAGGGGTCGAACAGGGGCATGGCCGCCTGGTTGTGCATGATGTGGGCGATCCGCATCAGCTTGAGCACGTCGTTGATGATGGTGTCGCAGCCCAGCCCGACGGTGATGCCCCTCGCCCGCATCAGCGGCACCCGGGTGACGGCCGACATGATGTCGGTGCACACCACCGGGGCGTGGGCCAGCTTGGCGGAGGCCGCGGCCATCAGGTCGATCTCGCGGTCGGTGGTGAGCATGGCGTGGATGGCCACCAGCCGCTCGGTCAGCGCGCCGATGGAGGCGAGGTGCTCCAGCGGCCGGTGACCGAACAGCGACACGCTCAGCTCGATCTCCTCGCGGTCGCGGTTGATGTGGGTCATGATCCCGGTGCCCCACTGCCGGACCAGCTCGTCAGTGGCCAGGTAGCGCTCGTCCGAGCACGACGGCACGCCCAGGTTGTGCACCCAGGGCCTCAGCCGTCCCTCGCCCCGATCGAACCACTTCTTGAAGAACTCCTCGGTGTAGGCCAGGTCGTCGGCCAGCGCGGCGGGGTCGTCCCGGTACCACGACCTCTCGGTTATCTGCTCGTAGTTGCCCGCCAGCCGGGACTCCCGGTCCCACATTCCCCGGGCCAGCGCGCAGCGGATGCCGGTCTCCATGACGGTCTCGGCGATGGGCTCCTCGTGGGCCACCGTGCAGGTGGTCTCGGTCATGGTGGTGACCCCGGCCCTCAGGAGCTGGGCGAAGGCCACCCGGGCGCTGACCCGCACATCGTCGGTGCTCTGGATGTCCTCGGCCGGGATGTAGATGCGGTAGATGTTGGGGAAGTCCTCAACCGTGCTCTCCCGGCACAGCGCCTGGGCTATGTGGTTGTGGCAGTCGATCAGTCCCGGGATCACGTAGCGCCGGGCTCCGCCGATGCGGCGGGCGTCGGGGGGGCGAGCCCGAAGCTCGGCCGCGTCGCCTACCGCCGCGATCCGGTCGCCGGCCACGGCCACCGCGCCGTCGGTGATGACCCGCCGGTCGGGGTCCATGGTGACCACCGTCCCCTCGACCAGCATCGAGACCGCCTCGGCGGCGACCGGCTCGCCCGTCACGGCTGGCGTCTGGCTGTCTCGGTCCATGGCACTCCTCTGCTCGTTGTTGCCCTGTCCAGTGCTGTGTCCACTAACCTTCGCACGCGTGCTTCCGCCTCTGTGACCTGCAAGGAACGGATCTCGGGCATTCCCAACCCGACGAACGTCTGTTGACAGGGCACTAGTCCGCCGGGGTCGCGCCCATCGCGGCGGCTCGGCGATCCGTCCGCGGTGCTGCCGTGCCCGGTTGTGGGCTGGGTGGCCGCCGCGGCGCCGTGGCCGGCGCCTATCGCGGCGGCGTGGCAATCTCGGTCCACTGCACTGGTCCTTGAGGTTCCTGCTGGCGGCCGTCGGCACCGGCGTCTAGCGTCTCGACGAATCGGGCCAGCTCGGCCTCGTCGATCCCGAGCTTGTGGCCCGGTGCCGGGTAGGCGCCAGCCTCGACGTCGGCCCGGTACTCGCCGTAGGCGGCCACCCGCTCGTTGTGGAGGCGCTGGTACTCGGCCCGGAAGTCGCGGTACTTCTTGGCGTGGCGCGGGTAGTGGCCGGTGTTGGTGCCGAGGATGTCCATGCTGAACAGGTACTGGGCGTCGCAGCCGGCCCCCGACCCCATCGAGATAAGGAACAGCGGGCTCCGCTGCGAGATGGCGGCCGCGACGGGCTCGGGCACGAGCTCGATCTCGGCGGCGAAGGCGCCGGCGTCCTCCAGAGCGCGGGCCTGGCGCCAAACCTTCAGGGCACTGTCGGCTGTCTTGCCGGTGGCCCGGTACCCGCCGTACCAGGTCCGGTGGGTGGGGATGAAGCCGATGTGGCCCACCACCGCCAGCCCCTCGGCTGCGAGCCGGGCCACGGTGTCGAGCCCGGCCGCGCAGTACACCGCGTCGGCGCCCAGGCGGTACATGGCCATGCCCGTTCGCAGGTACTCGTCGGTGGTGGCGTGGACCCCGTAGGCCAGCGCGGCGATGATGAACGTGGTGGGGGCGGCCTCGCGGACCTCGTCGCTCATCATCTCGTCGGGCAGGCACATCATGTCGAGGCCGGCCTCCTCCACCGCTTGGACCTCATCGAGCGACAGCACGAAGATGTCGGTCAGCTGGCGCTTGCCCTTGCCGGCGATGAGCTCGGCGACGGTCGGCTTGGCCCGGGTCATGTGCTCAGACAACCACAAGACTTTGATACGATCAAACACGCTCCATGCAGGATCCTCTGAAAAAGGTCGACCTGGGACGGACCGGTCTTGAGGTTCGCAGGCTGGCGATGGGAACTGCCCCGCTGGCCACCATCTTCTGGGGCAACGACGCCGACACCGCGGTGCAGACTGCGGCCCGTGCCCTCGAGCGAGGCGTCGGGTTCTTCGACACCGCCCCCTTCTACGGGCTGGGCGAGGCCGAGCGGAGGCTGGGCCGGGCCCTGGCCGCTTGGGGTGGACTGGACGCGCCCGGCGGCGAATCGACGGCGCACGCGTCCGCGTCGAGTGCCGAGCCCGGCCGAATGGGCGGCGCGGCCGGCGCGGGAGTTGGGAGCGGCGCGGCCGGAGCGGAGGTTGCGGGCGGCGCGGACGACGGGCGGCCGGTCATTGCCACCAAGGTCGGGCGGCTGCTCACGCATGGGCCCGACGGCTCGGTCGACGTGCACTTCGACTTCGGGTACGACGCGGCGATGCGGTCGTTGGAGTCGAGCCTGGAGCGTCTCGGGGTGGACCGGGTCGACATCGTGCACATCCACGACCCCGACGATCACGTCGACGAGGCGCTGGCGGGCACCTACCCGGCGCTGGTGGCGCTGCGGGACCAGGGCGTCATTTCTGCGGTGTCGCTGGGCACCAACTCTGTCGCGACCGCTACCGCCTTCCTGGAGCAGGCCGACCTGGACTGCATGCTGGTGGCCGGCCGCTACACACTGCTCGACCAGTCAGCGGCCGGACTCATCGACGCATGCGCACGGCAGGGGGTGGCCTACCTGGCTGCGGGAGTGTTCAACAGCGGCGTGCTGGCCCGGCCCCAAGCCGGCGCGTGGTACGACTACGGTCCCGCTCCGGACGAGACGCTGCGTCGGGCGGTCGCCATCGACGCCGTCTGCCGGCGCCACGGAGTCACGCTGCGGGAGGCGGCGGTGAACTTCCCCCTCACCAACCCCAAGGTGGCCGCGGTGGTGGTGGGGATGGCCACGCCGGTGGAGGTGGACGAGAATCTGGCCGCCCTGCGCGCCCCGGTCCCCGAGGAGCTGTGGCGGGAGCTGCAAGGCGAGGACTTCCCGTGCCGGGGCGAACCCCGATGACAGGGAATTGGCAGCGTTTTGCTCGGTATGCGTGCATATTGCTGCCAGTTCGGGTTGAGAATCGAGCTACAGCCACGAGGGTGAGAGGTGGAGACATGAGAATCGACAGCGTGCGGGCGGTGCTGGCCGGCTACCGCAAGATCGACCCCGACATGGAGCGCAGCTTCGCTCTGGTGCGCATCGAGACCGACGACGGCACCGTCGGCTGGGGTGAGTCGTCCACCAACTGGGGCCACTCCTACCCGACGGTGTTCCGGGCCGCGGTGGACGACGTGTGCTCGCGGCACCTGGAAGGAAGGGACCCGCTGGCCATCCGCGACCGTATCGCCGACCTCCAGGTCGCCCTCGACGGCTACCTCGGCTGGGAGGGCCTCTCCAGCCAGACCATCGGCGCGGTCGAGATCGCCCTGTGGGACATCCTCGGCAAGACCCTGGGTGCGCCCGTGCACCAGTTGCTGGGCGGCAGCGCCTTCCCGATCCCGCTCTACGGCACCGGCACGACGATGTTCGAGGAGAGTGCCCAATGGCACGCCCACTACTTCGACCAGTGCATGGACCTGGGGTTCGCCGGAGTCAAGGTGCGCCTCGGTCGCACCATCGACGGCGACACCGACGCGGTGGCCACCGTGAGGGAGCACATCGGCGCCGGCAAGCTGATGGGAGTCGACTCGTACTGGTTCCACGACCCGGACTCGGCCATCGAGCTGTGCCGGCGGATCGCCCCCTACGGCATCCACTTCTTCGAGGAGCCCGTGCCCCAGTACCAGGTCGAGGGCCTGGAGCGGCTCCAGCACAACTCATCGATCCGGGTGGCGGTGGGGGAGCGGGTCTACTCGCCCCGCATGTACGCCGAGCTGGCCCGCCGCGACGCGGCCCGGGTGTTCGAGCCCGACGCCTCGCTCACCGGGGGGATCCTCAACTGCCTGGAGATCGCCGGCATCGCGGCCCGGTCCTCCATCGAGGTCATCCCCCACGTCGGGGGGCCGACGGTGGTGGGACTGGCCGCCAACCTGCACTGGGCCACCGCGGCGAGGGT
>JAPOQG010000243.1 GCA_026710865.1 Acidimicrobiaceae bacterium | reverse complement strand
GGCGGAGGGCAAGGGCTATTCGCTGTGCTGCGTGGGCCGCAAGTCGGCCGGCTACTTCCGGTTCCGCAACTACCGCATCGACACTGCCATGTCGGGGTTCAGCGACAACCCGTCCTATGACGACGCCCGCCGCATCGCCGAGACGGTGAGCGAGTCGTTCCTGTCGGAGGCCGTCGACCAGGTGGAGCTCATCTACACCGAGTTCGTGTCGATGGGCACCCAGCGGGTGGTGGTGCGCCGCTTCCTGCCGCTGGTCGACACCGAGATGATGGCCGCGGAGGGCGCGGGCTCCGGCCGGGAGGGGAGCTTCGAGTTCGAGCCGTCCCCCGAGGCCGTGCTGGAGGCGCTGCTGCCCCGCTACACCGAGGCCCGGCTGTACGGGGCGCTGCTCGATGCGGCCGCGTCGGAGCACGCCAACCGGCAGAGGGCCATGAAGGCGGCCACCGACAACGCCGAGGAACTGATCACCAAGCTGTCGCGGGCCATGAACCAGGCCCGCCAGGACGCCATCACCACCGAGATCATGGAGATCGTCGGCGGTGCGGAGGCCCTGAGCGGCGGCGACGCCAGCGATGTCGAGGCCGCCCTGGCGTCGATGCTGGCCGGCACGGACGCATCCACCCCGGCTGCCGCGAGCGCCGGCCCCGCCTAGAACGACACGCCTAGAACGACACGGATAGAAGGACACAGCCCCATGACCGTCACAGAGTCCCGCCCCGCCGCATCCGGCGACACTGCTCTCCGCACCGGCCGCATCGTCGGCATCGCCGGCCCGGTCGTGGACGTGGAGTTCCCGGCCGGGCACCTGCCCGAGATCAACACTCAGCTCGAGTTCACCGTCACCGTGGACGGCACCGACGTGCGGGTCCCCGCCGAGGTCGCCCAGCAGATCGGCGAGCACCGGGTCCGGGCCATCGCACTGAAGCCCACCGACGGCCTCACCCGGGGAACCGAGGTGCGCAACACCGGCCACGGCATCCAGGTCCCCGTGGGTGACGGCACCCTCGGTCACGTGTGGAACGTGATGGGCGAGTGCCTCGACACTCCGGGCCACAACACCCCCGAGCATTGGGACATCCACCGGCCGGCACCCTCCTTCGACTCGCTGGAGCCCTCGTCGCAGATGTTCGAGACCGGTGTGAAGGTGATCGACCTGCTCACCCCCTACAAGCAGGGCGGCAAGATCGGCCTGTTCGGCGGGGCCGGCGTGGGCAAGACCGTGCTCATCACCGAGATGATCACCCGGGTGGCCACCAACCACGGCGGCGTGTCGGTGTTCGCCGGGGTGGGGGAGCGCACCCGCGAGGGAACCGACCTGTTCCTGGAGATGGGCGAGACCGTGATGGGCGACGGCAAGACCCGGGTGCTCGACAAGGCCGCCCTGGTGTTCGGCCAGATGGACGAGCCGCCCGGCGTGCGTCTGCGGGTGGCGCTGGCCGGCGTGACCGTGGCCGAGTACTTCCGCGACGTGCAGAACCAGGACGTGCTGCTGTTCATCGACAACATCTTCCGCTTCGTGCAGGCCGGCTCGGAGGTGTCGACCCTGCTGGGCCGCATGCCCTCGGCGGTGGGCTACCAGCCCACCCTGGCCGACGAGATGGGCGAGCTCCAGGAGCGGATCACCTCCACCCGGGGCAAGTCGATCACCTCGCTGCAGGCGGTGTACGTGCCCGCCGACGACTACACCGACCCGGCCCCGTTCACGTCGTTCACCCACTTCGACGGCACCACCGAGCTGAGCCGCGACATCGCCGCGCTGGGCATCTACCCGGCGGTGGACCCGCTGGCGTCCACGTCGACGATCCTCGACCCGCTGGTGGTGGGGGAGCGCCACTACGCGGTGGCCCGCCGGGTGCAGGAGGTGCTGCAGCGCTACAAGGAGCTGCAGGACATCATCGCCATCCTCGGCCTCGACGAGCTGTCCGAGGAGGACCGGGTGACCGTGGACCGGGCCCGCAAGGTGCAGCGGTTCCTGTCGCAGCCGATGTTCGTGGCCAAGAACTTCACCGGCCAGGACGGCATCTTCACCCCGGTGGAGGAGACCATCGACTCGTTCGAGGCGCTGGTGAACGGCGACCTCGACCACCTGCCCGAGCAGGCCTTCTACATGGTGGGCGGGGC
>JAPOQG010000326.1 GCA_026710865.1 Acidimicrobiaceae bacterium | reverse complement strand
GGTCGTACACCGGGAGGATGGCGCCGCCGGGCAGCCCGAACACCACTTCGGTGCCCTCACGCTCGAGGGTCTTCACCAGGGCTTGTCCGCCGTTCATTTCCATGATCGGGCCTCCGGGGCGGTTGCTGAATGGGTGATCGAGAAACTGGCTGCACGCGAAACGACCTCCCGAGGGAGGTCGGCGCACGATCGGATGGGGTTGCGAACGCGCGCTGTCAGCCAGGTACTACCACGAGGATGGCAACGTCGTTCACGGCCCTGATTATGGCCGCTGAATCAGCGGCCGACAACCAGTAGGACCCTGCGGATTATGGCGCCGAGGCGGGGGGCCGCCACTCCGAGTCGGGAGGCGGCCACAACGGAGAGTCAGCAGGAGGTCGCCACTCAGGGTCGGGCCACCACGGAGAGTCACGAGGGGGCCACCACTTTGAGTCGGGAGGCGGCCACCACTCCGAGCCCAGCACGCTGATCACGGCGGGGCCCAGCACCTCGGTGGCGAAGACCTCGGCCCGGTCGTAGTCGAGGTGCATGCCGTCGGAGCGGCCGAAGGCGCCGTCGTAGCCGTAACCGTCCAGCACCGCGGCCAGGTCGATCAGACCGGCAGCGGGGTCGCCCGACGCGTTGAGCTCCTCGACCAGTTCCCGCACGAGCGCGTTGTAGGCCGCAGCCCTCGCAGGCTCGGTCTGGGGCTGGTTGGAAGCGCTCTCGCCGAAGGTGGGCAGCAGTACCGGGGTGGTGGTGAACACCACTCGGGCACCGAGATCCTCGGCCTTGGCGACCATGCGCCGGTAGGAGTCGGCCACGTCGGAGGCCAGAGCGGGGTCGAGGATCGACACCCATGCCCCGTCGGGGTTCAGATGGTCGAACAGCACAGCACCGTGGTCGACGACCAGCACGGCGTTGGAGCCGTTCTGGATGAGGTCGTCCCGGCACGGCCCGTCCTCGATGAACCCCATCGGATGCGGCCCGTCCTCGATGTTGCCCCGCATGTAGCGCCACGCAGCGTCGGGTGTGCCCGCGGGCGAGCAGCCGATCCGGGAATTGTCCACCACTGCCATCAGCCGGCTGGCGTTGCCCCACTGGCGCAGCCCGTCGGCTATGTGGAGTCCGGTGGAGTCTCCGAGAACGGTGACGATCGGAGGCGTGAAGGTGGTCTCGGGCTGCGGCTCAACGACCGGGACCGTCGTCTCCGGCGTCACCTCGTCAGGCTCGTCCGGCACCTGCTGGGCGGGTTCGGAGTCCGGATCGGACTGCGGCTGCAGCGTCTCGGTCGGCGTTGAGGTCGCTGCCGACGGCTCGGGCGCAGCTTGCTCCGAGGGCGACGAGGCGGGCGCAGGGGCGAGGTCCTCGGATTCCGCGGACCGCTCAGGTGACGGTTCGGCAGGGTCGACGGCACCACCCGGGTCTGTGGTCGGCGCGGCATCTGACGCGGCCTCCGGAGGCGGAGCGGCGGTGGCGGGCGACGCGTCCTGCTCGGTGAGCCACGCAGGCAGCTCGTCGGATCCCTCGGCCCGCTCGGCGATGCCGCGCGCCGGCGTGGAGGCTGCCGCGGCCACTGCCGCCACTGTCACCACCGCCGCGGCGGCCACGGCCAGCGCCGGAAGCGCGAGCCGGCCGGTGCCGCGGCGCACCGGCATCTCCACCAGGTGGAACGACGCTTCGGCCAGCCCCAGAGTGACCGCGATCACCACGACGGGGTGCCAGTTTTTCAGCTCGATCACCGGCCAGTGGAACAGGTAGATGGCATAGGAGCGCAGACCCAGCCAGCGCAGCGGCGCCCACGCCATGAACCGGGCCGGCCAGCCGTCTCGCACCGCCGCGATCACCAGCACCACCCAGCACAGCGCCATCAGCTGGGGGCCGCCCCGGAACACGAAGCCGTCGTCGGGTCCGAGCCGGGCCACCGACACCACGGTGAGCGCCACCGCGGCCGCCAGCAGCACCGCCCATGCCATCCGCGACGAGCGGGACAGGGCTGCGGCAGGCTCGAACAGGCGACGCACCGCCCCGAAGCGGGCCTGGGCCAGCGCGAGGCCCGCTCCGGCTGCGATCTCCAGGGCCCGCACCGGAGTGGACACATAGGCGTCGGTGGAGCCCCACCACAGCCACACGGCGCCGAGGCCGATGACCGCCATCGCACTCACCACCCGACCGGGCCTTCGGGTCAGCGCGACCGCGGCCGGGAACACCAGGTAGAACTGCTCCTCGATCGCCAGCGACCAGAAATGGGCCAGCGGCTCGGGCGCGGCGTCGAATATGCCCGCGTAGCCGACCTCGTCGAGCGAGGCATGCCAGTTGAACACGTTCAGTGCGGCGGTCAGCGCGTCGACGCCGATCGTGCGCAAGGGCTGATCGTCCAGGACCGCGGTCAGGGCCAGCGTGGCTGTGATCGTCACCAGCGCGGCCGGCAGCAGGCGGCGCACCCGCCGGGCCATGAACCGTCCGAGGCGCAGACGGTCGGTGGAGGTCACCTCGGCGTCGATCAGGCCGGCTATCAGATAGCCCGACAGCGTGAAGAACAGACCCACACCCAGCCAGCCGCCCCGCACGACGTCCGGCCACAGATGGAACGCCAGCACCCATGCCACCGCCCAGCCCCGCAGCCCGTCGAGGCCCGGCAGCCGGCGACCGGCGCGGGCGGGCGCACCCGGTGCCGCCGCTGAAGCAGGCGCCGCCACGCTCATGTCGTTGAAGTCCGGCCTAGCTTTCTCGCCGTGCTCTCATTGCTGCGAGACTACTGATGACGCCTCCCGGCAGTGACCGCCGGCCGCCGATCCTCATGCGGTTGCGGTGGAGTCGCGACGACCGGGAGATCTGGCGGTTGGCGTGGCCCGCTCTGAGCGCGCTGGTGGCCGAGCCGCTGTACGTGCTGGCCGACACCGCCATCGTGGGTCGCATCGGCACGCCCCAGCTCGGCGGCCTTGCGCTGGCCGCGTCGATCCTGCTGACCGCTCACGCCATGTTCATCTTCCTGGCCTACGGCACCACCGCGGCGGTGGCCCGGCTGCTGGGGGCGGGCGAGCACCGCCGGGCCGCCCATCAGGCGGTTCAGAGCCTCTGGCTGGCCCTGGCCGCGGGCGTCGTCCTGGCCGTTGCCGGACTGCTGCTATCGTCCTGGCTGGTGAACACCCTCGGGGGTGACGATCCCGAGGTGCTCCGCAACGCGCTCGTCTACCTGCGCATCTCGCTGCTCGGCCTGCCGGCCATGCTGGTCGTGTTGGCCGGGGTGGGCTACCTGCGGGGCGTCCAGGACACCAAGCGGCCCTTCGCGGTGGCTCTTGGCTCGGCCGTGGGGAACTTCGTGCTCGAGGTGGTGCTGGTCTACGGCTTCGACCAGGGAATCGGCGCCTCGGCGCTGTCGACGGTCATCGCTCAGACCGCAGCCGCGGCCGCCTTCGTCTGGTGGACCAGGCAGGCCGTCGCCCGCCACGGCGTGGGCCTGCGACCGGACCCGGCCGTGATCCGGCGCCTGGCCATCGCCGGCTGGGACCTGCTGATCCGGACCTCGGCGCTGCGGGTCAGCCTGACGATCACGGTGGCCGTCGCGGCCCGCATCGGCACCGACGACCTGGCCGCGCACCAGATCGTCTTCGAGGTGTGGACGGTCCTCGCTCTGGTGCTCGACGCGGTGGCCATCGCGGGGCAGGCTCTCATCGGCCTGGCCCTAGGGGCCGGCCGGCCCGACCGGGCCCGGGCGCTGGGACGGCGCATGATCGGCTGGGGCCTCGCCTCCGGCGTTATGACCGGGGTGGTGGTGCTGGCGCTGTCCGGTGTGCTGCCCCACGTGTTCACCGAGGATGCCGCAGTGGTCGCGCTGGCCGCGTTCCTGCTGCTGCACGTCGGCTTCTCCCAACCGGCCGCGGGGGTGGTGTTCGCTCTGGACGGTGTGCTGATCGGGGCCGGC
>JAPOQG010000018.1 GCA_026710865.1 Acidimicrobiaceae bacterium | reverse complement strand
CCGCCCAGCGGTTCGTGAACCGCCCAACCACGCTCTGACCGCTCCGATCCGACTGCGTCGGGTCGACTTGTGCACTAATCGCTAGTGCCGTCCTACCACTCGTAGTGCCAATCGAAGTCGATGCCGATAGCGATCAACCTCTCAGGGTCCTGGCCATGTAACGGCTCCGTCACGAACACGATCCGTGCAGGCGGGAAAGCGGGATGAACGGAGTGCATGAGGATCTCGCGGACTTGGGGGTACTCGTCATCGACGGTTCCTGCACTCGACCACGACGACGACAGCGCGACCTCCAGCGCGGGCCAACACAACGTCTCGAAGTCCGACCGCGAGGGAGGAGTCCCGCTTGGATGCCGTTCCGCGGGGAACGTGCGCGCCAACGTGTCGTTGAAGGTGTCCGCCCTCACCACAGAGGGGCGAGGGGGCGGGCTTGTCACGCTGGGATATATCCGGCGGCAACCGCCACAGACCGGCCCCAGGCGCGGTCCGCCTCGGTGAGGTGCCGAGTGTCGACGAACGATGTCTCGTAGGGAATTATCTCCTTCTCGCCGACGGTCTGCCACCCGGCTGAGGCGCGATGTGAGAAGTCACTGCACTCGTTGCCGGTCATCCCTCGGAACTTGCGCAGAGCCGAGTCCAGGTAGCGAAGATCATCGTCGTCGAAGACCGGCTTCGGGGAGCGGAGAGCGCGCAGCACGTGCTCCGGGCTCCCTTGGATGCCGCTGTCGCGCTTCTGCATCTCGACCGCGCCGGACTGCAACAGTCTCTTGCGTGCTGGCAGCAGCCGGACGGGGGCGGGGCCCTCGGGGATCTTCTGGTACGCGGCACCAGTAACAGATCGGCCTCTCTGGCGAAAACTCTCGAAGTCCGCCCACCACAGGATCTTGTTGAGCTTCCTGGCACCTTGAGCCACTGGGTCGTGCGACAGTCGCTCTGCGACGTAGACGATCGCCTCCGCGAGCCGCTCGTCGCCGGGAGGTTCCTCCATGCCATGCTTCGAGAGGTCGCTCAGCGTCATCTGCATCGGTCTCCGTTGCTTCTGCACATCATGCCCGACAGTAGCGAACCCATGTGACATCCCCTCCGTATCCCTGTTGGTCAATGGCAGGACGTGTCTGAACGGCGGCCCGCTCCACCGCCTGACCCGCCCGGGCCAGCACCGCGCTCGCTCAGGCGAAGGCCGGCATTACCTCGTCGTGGATCAACTGGAGCTGGCTCTGGACGTCGGGCACCTCGATGTCGCGGCCGGTGAAGGCGTTGAGCAGGAACGAGTCGGTGATGCAGGCGATGAAGTGGTTGACGCCGCTGGGCGCGATGTCCGACCGGATCTTCTCGACGACCTCCTCGGGTGTGCCGGCCACCGAGAGCTTCTCGGCGATGTCGATCGTCATGTTGTCGATTGCGCCCTGCACGTCGCCGTCGCCGAAGGCGTCGAGGATGGGCTGCACATCGGACTGCGACACGCCGTGGCGCTCCATCTGCTCGACCGCCATGGCCGGGATGTAGAACGCCCCGATGGTCTGGGCCGCCTGCTTGGCCTTGGCCGAGTCGGGCCCGATGGCGAACACGTTCCAGACCGCGATGTCGAGGTCCTGCCAGTTCTTGTTGGCCCGCTCGGCGCCGATGCGCAGGTGCTCCACCATGTAGTCGCACGCCTCCCGCGAGTACTGGGCGAAGGCGTGGGTGCCGTCGGACAGCTCGCCGGCGGCCTGGAACGACTTCGGGCCCCGCAGGGCGCCGATCAGCAGGGGTAGGTGCTCCTGCACCGGGCGGGCGAAGGTGAACAGCCCGGCGTAGTTGAAGAACTCGCCCTCGTAGGTCAGCGCGCCCTCGTCGAGGAAGGTGCGCATCACGTGGTGGGCCTCCTTGACCCTCGACAGCGGCTTGATGCCGGTCCAGTCCGTGGCGTACTGGGCGAGCAGGCTGAAGTTCCCGCTGGAGATGACGCACTCGGCGCGGCCGCCGGTCAGCTCGTCGAGGGTGGCCACCGCCTGGGCGACCAGGGTCGGCTCCCGCAACGCGATCGGGGCCAGGCTGGGGCCCATGCGGATCTGGCTGGTCTGCGACGCCGCCGCCGCGAACAGCACGTAGAGGTCCTTGTGCCACGTCTCGTCGGCGGCGTAGCACCCGTAGAAGCCGAGCTCGTCGGCCAGCTTGACGTGTTCCAGGGACTCCTGCAGCGGGTAGTCGGGAAGGGTTACGAAACTGAACCTCATGTGTCCTCCTTGGCGAACCGATGGGGGAGCCGCGAACCTAGACCACAATGGGCCGGCCGTCGATGTCGATGACCGGCCGCAGGCCGGCGGACAGGGGAGAGGCGTAGCGCCATGATGAGCCCGGAGTCGCTGGTGGCTGCTGACGGCAACATCGTGCGCTGGTTCGAGCGGGATTTCGGGGGCACGGTCGTCGAGCTGGCTCGCCAGCCACGGTGGCGGCCGGTGTGGTTCGCGACGGTCGACCGGGCCGGCACCCGCCATGAGCTGGTGGTGCGGGGCGACCGCACCGACATGCCGCTGATCTTCCCCCTGCGCCACGAGATGACGTTCCAGCGGCTGCTGGGCGGCCATGGCATCCCGGTGGCCAAGGTGCACGGCTGGATCGACGAGCCCATGGCCTTCGTGATCGACCGCGTCGGCGGCCAGGAGCACTTCGCCGGCACCAGCGACGAGGACCGGATCGCGGCCGTCGACGACTATCTCGCCGTGCTGGCCAGGCTGCACGCGCTGCCCATCGAGCGGTTCGCGGCGGCCGGGATCCGGCGGGCCGCCGACCCCTCGGAGGCCGGCCTGGTGGGGCTTCGCCGCTACGAGGAGCACTACCGCTCGCTGAAGAAGCACCCCGACCCGTTCCTGGAGTTCTGTCTGGGCTGGCTGCGCCGCAACCCGATCGACACCGCCGGCCGGGAGGCGCCGGTGGTGTGGGACTCGGGGCAGTTCCACCACGACGGTGGCCGGATCCTGGCGGTGCTCGACCTGGAGTTGGGCCACATCGGCGACCCGATGATGGACCTGGCCGCCTGGCGCATGCGCGACACCATCGTCGGCTACGGCGACATGCGAGAGCTCTACGCCCGGTACGAGGAGCTGTCGGGCGCTCCCGTCGACCTGGACGCCATCCGCTGGCACCACATGGCGTTCACGCTGTCGAACCAGCTGGCCTACAGCCACGCCCTGCGCGACCCCGATCCGGCCTCGGACCTGATGACGAACCTCCACTGGTGCTGCGAGACCAACCTGTTCGCCACCGAGGCCTGGGCCGAGCATCTCGGCATCGACCTGCCCACCGTCGAGATGCCCGAGCCCCGTTTCTCGACCGCCGATGTGGGCCATGGGCACCTGGTTCGGGCGCTGCGGTCGATCTCCACCGACGACCCGTTCCTCCGCCACGAGCTGCGCATCCTGTTCAGGCTGGCCCGCCACCTCCAGCGCCGCGACGAGATCGGCGATGCCGTCAACGAGGCCGACCTCGACGACCTGGAGCGGCTGCTCGGGGCCCGCCCCCACGACTGGCGCGACGGAGAGGCCAAGCTGGAGGCCTTCGTGCTGGCCGACACCGCCGGCCGCCACGACACCGATCTGGTGCGGCTGTTCCACAAGCGGAATCTCCGGGCCCACATGCTGCTGGGCCCGGCCGGCTCGGCCATGACCCACCACCACACCATCCAGCAGTTCTGACCAGCGACCGCTGTTGTGCAGCGGTTGTTCCCTAGGGCTGGTTGGGGGCGCTGGGGGTGGGGGTGTCGGTGGTCTGGAAGTCGCCGGTGGGCGTCGGGCACGCGGCCGTAGCTCTGGCCGCCGGGGGAGTCGCCCTCGTCCCAGTCGACCCTGTCAACCGGGGTGCCGTCGGCCAGCCAGATGCCGAGCTCCTCGTCGCCGCCCAGCGCGAAGCCGGGCCAGCCGTCGCTGTCCAACTCGATCTGCAGGTGCCCTCGGCGAAGGGCGAGAAACTGTCCGGCGCCTACGCTCCCGTCGGGATCGACCACACCCCTCCGCCGATGGGGTCGTCGCCGATCACCAGCGCGGCTCCTGGCACCAGCCGGTCCAGCTCCACATCCAGCGTCATCCCCGAGAGCGAGCCGTCGTCATCGACGCTCACCACCGCTATGGAGGCGGGCTCGCGGGCAGCGCTGGTCGTGGTGGGGGCCTCCGCCGCTTCTCCGGGAGCCGCGGACGGGGGACCGCCGGCGTCGTCGGTCCGCCGCAACCGGCCGCGATGATGGCGGCCGCCGCCAGCAGCAAGGCCAGGCGCATGCGCATGGCCGCAGGATGCGCGAGACCGGCACCGTGGAGTCTCGGTTCGGGTCGATCGGCGGTCTATTACCTGTTCAGCGGGCCTTTCTTGCAGAGGCCGGAAGAATATTTCAGCCGATCTCCAAGAAATCTGCCGGTGACAAGATTCAGCAACATTCCATTCCTACGGTGCGCCGCATCACTAGTTCTTCACACGAAAGGAGTGGACCAGTGATCATCAAGAAGCTGACAAAGAAATACGTCATCGGGCCCGTCGTGGGCATCCTGCTCGGAGCGGGAATCCTAGTCGGCTGCGTCAACGACACAGAGAACGAAGGAAGCTCCGCCGAGAGTGCCGGCGAGCACGGCAACGGCGGCGCTGAGGGCGGCGGCGAGCACGGCAGCGGCGGCGAGTCCGGCGGCGGCGAGGAGGGCAGCGCAGCGATGCTGGCGCCCGATGAGACGTTCGACGCGACCCGCGGCGGAGCCCGGCTGACCATGGCCTATGACCCGGCCGGCAACGCCTTCACGGGCACGGCGGCCAACACGACCAGCGGCACCCTGACCCGGGTCCGGATCGAGGTGCACCTGGACAACGGGACCGAGCTGGGCCCGACGACTCCGGTGGACCTGGCGCCGGGCGAGGTGATGGCGATCAACCTGCCGTCGACGCAGGCTTCGTTCACCGGCTGGGTGGCCCATGCCGAAGTCGGCGGCGGCGAGAGCGGCGGCGAGCACGGCGGCGGCGCTGAGGGCGGCGGCGAGAGCGGCTCAGAAGGCGGCTCCGAGGGCGCGGGCGGCGAGTCCGGTGCCGAGGGCGGCTCCGAGGGCGCGGGCGGCGAGGGCCACGGCGGCGGCGGCGAGGGCGGCTCCGAGGGCGGCAGCGGCGTTGAACTCAACGAGGCCGCTATGTCGAGCCCGGTGGTGTCGCTGGACCAGACCTGGAACGGGACCCTGGGTCCGTTGGCGGTGTCGGCTTGGTATGACCAGGCGACCCAGACGGTGCACTCCACAGTGCAGAACGTCAGCTCCCAGACCCAGTGCTACGTGCAGGCTGAGCCTCATTTGAAGTCGGGAACGACCACGGTCGGGGAGCTGGGCCCGGACAAGCTGGGCGATCTGGCCCCGGGCCGGCAGGCGACCTCGAGTGTGGCGCTGGCCACTGAGCCGGCGCTGGCGGGCGTGGCCTTCGACGGCTATGTCGTGCACATGGAGGTCTTCGACTGCGCCGGCCCCGGACCCCAGCCCCACACCGGCGGCGAGGGCGCTGAGGGCAGCGGCGGCGAAGGTGCCGGCGAGCACCGCAGCGGCGGCGAGTCCGGTGGTGAAGGCGGCGGCGAGCACGGCGCCGGCGGCGAGGGCGGCGGCAGCTAGAGCCATCGAGCTGGGCAACCGGAGACGGGACCCATCCTCACTGCGCCGAGGTAATCTCACCACGGCGACATCGTGAGGATGGGTCCCCCCTGAAGGGCTGGCGATGAGCGGCAGAGTGTTGATCATCGAGGACGACACGAGGATCGCGAACTGGGTCAAGGTGTACTTCGAGCGGGCCGGGTACACCGCGACGGTTGCCAATGACGGCCTGTCCGGCCTGAAGCTGGCCCGTCGCACGGCCCCGGACCTGATAGTCCTCGACCTGATGCTGCCCCGCATCGAAGGGGTGGAGCTGTGCAAGATCCTGCGACGCGATTCGGACGTCCCGATCATCATGCTGACGGCCAAGGAAGCTCCGGCTGAGCGGATCGTCGGACTCGAGAGCGGCGCCGACGACTACATCGTCAAGCCCTTCGATCCGGACGAGGTCATTGCCCGGGCCGAGGCGGTCCTTCGCCGGGTCCAGCACCGAGTCCAGAACGTCCTGACCCGCGGCAACATCACGCTCAATCAGACCATCGGGGTCGTGACCGTCGACGACGAGCCGGTGACGCTGACTCATGCCCAGACCGCTCTGCTGTCAACGTTCATGCGCCACCCCAACCAGTTGCTGACCCGTGATCAGCTCATCTCGCTGGCCTTCGACGACGACTTCGACGGGTTCGATCGGGCCATCGACAGCCACGTCGCCCGCCTGCGAAAGCAGATCACCCGGGACGGCAGGCAGCCCATCCAGACGGTCTACGGCGGCGGCTACCGGTTCGTGGGGGAGTGAACGATGTCGCTGCGCTGGCGGATCATGGGTTCGACCGTCCTTGTCGTCGTTGTGACCGTGCTGGTCAGCATCGGCGTGGGCTACTACACCACCCAGACCAATCTGGGCGAGTTCGTGGACGAGATCGGCGACGACGAGGCGACTCAGCTGGCGCGGAGCCTGAGCCGGGAGTACACCGCGGCCGGCGGTTGGGAGACGGTGGGCAGCTCGCTGTCTGAGGCCGGATACATCTCCGGCGAGAGTCTGGGCGAGGCTCGGCACGCCGAAGGGTCCGAGACCAGCGCGGTGGAGTCCTCGGAGGCGTTGCACCACGACCGGGTGCGAATCGTCATCGTCGGCGTCGACGGGCGGGTGGTGACCGACAACCTGTCCGAGCTGTCAGCCGGAGCAGCCGCGCCCGACCTGGAAGGGCGCCGTGAGGCGGTGTTCGACCTGAACGCCGACCAGCCGGTGGGCCACGTCTACGTGGACGTGAACCGCGATTTCCTGTCGACCGAGTCGGACGGGTTCCTGAACACGCTCCTCTACATCACCCTGGTCGGCGGGGCGTTGACGGTCGGCGTCGCCGTACTGCTGGCCGCTTGGCTGTCGAAGCGGATCACGGCGCCCGTGACCGCGTTGACGGAGGCCACCCAGTCGATCGCCCAGGGCGACGCGGCCCGGCTGCCGGTCGCCTCCTCGGACGAGCTGGGAAGGATGAGCGCGGCCTTCAACCAGATGACCTCCACCCTGGAGACCCAGCGCGAGCTCCGCAGGAGGCTGATCAACGACGTCTCCCACGAGCTCAACACGCCTCTGAGCGTCATACTGCTCGAGGCGAGAGGGCTGCGCGACGGGCTCCAGAGCGCCGAGAGCGCCTCGGACCACATCATCGAGGAGGTGGACAGGCTGCGCGGCCTGGTGACCGACCTGGACTGGCTCGCGGAGACCGACCACGGCGAGATGAGGCTCAGCCTCCAAGAATGCTCGATCCATGAACTGCTGGCGGCGGAGGTGGAGCGCTGGCAGCCCCAGTGGAAGGCTCGGCAGGTTGAACTGTCGCTGCAGGCGCCCGGCGACCTCCCAGCCATGGACCTAGACCCGATGCGTATCAGCCAGGCACTGGGAAACGTCGTGGGCAACGCCATCGGTTGCACCGAGGCCGGCGGGAGCGTCGTCATGAGAGCTGGGTTGGAGGGCAGCGAGACGCTGGCCGTGTCGGTCACCGACGACGGGATCGGCATCGACCCCGCAGACCTCCCTCACGTCTTCGACCGCTTCTACCGGACCGACCAGTCCCGCAGCCGCGGGGTCGGCGGCACCGGCCTCGGGCTGGCCATCACCAGAGCCATAGTCGAAGCCCACGGCGGCACGACGACCGTCACCAGCGACGGGCCCGGCCACGGCGCCACCGTCACGATCCGCCTTCCCGTGTGACGATCCGCCTTCCCGTGTGACCGGCGGGTGGGGCTACAGACTCCCCCTCTAGCGGCGGGCCAGTTGCTTGAGCCACCGGACGGCAGGCGTCCACAGCCGCTCGGGCTCGGTGAAGCGGCGATGGTTCTCGCCGGGCAGCCCCGAAGCCAGGACACCGCGGCGAGGTAGCCGCCAAGAGCAGTCCTCGCTGTGAATCGGGGACATTCCCCGCTGCATGCTCGCCGTCGAGCTGGCGGGGTCAGAGTCCGAGCAGGTGGTGGCGGATGGCTGCGGCCAGCTCATCGGGGTGAGAGGTGGGGGCGCCGTGGCCGGCCCTCTCGATGGTCGCGTCGGAGGATCCCGGCGCGCGGCGAGCCGGGCCTGCACCGGGGACTGACCCGACGGCGATGCCGTCGACGACGCTGGAGGCCTTCGTGCTGGCCGACACGGCCGGCAGCCACGACACCGAGCTGCTGCGGCTGTTCCACAAGCGCAACCTGCGCGCCCACATGCTGCTGGGTCCCGCAGGGTCAGCCATGACCCACCATCACACCATCCAGCAGTTCTGATCGTCACCCGCCGGCGAGTATTGCGTCCCTCAGCCTCGTTGTGGCGGGCGAATCGGCATTGCCCCAACAGCGAAACTGAGGCAGTCAAGGTTGCAGCGGGTGGTTCTATCCTGCCTGACGAAGCCAGTCCTTGATGTGCATGCCGACCCTCTCAACAGCTTGTCTACCAGCGGCGCAGCGCGGCCTCCACTGAGTCCTAGCCGCTGAGGGGTGATTTGCTTAAATCACGATAGTTGTAAAAGTATGCAAGCTATGCTATAAATACAAGCATGAAAATTCCGTACGAGCCGAACGCCATCCGGCGGGCGACGAAGCGCCTCGCGGACATCTTGGAAGCCCCAGACCTCGTCGAGGTCGCCGGGCATCAGGAGCGCGCCGTGGACCGTCAGCGGTGCGATGCGGTCCTGAAGGCTAGAGGTCACTGCTTCGTCCTGGAGTGGAAGCGGTCAGGTTCTGTCGCCCATGTCCGTAGCGCAATCGGCTTCTTGAAGATGGCACAGAGCAGCTTTCCTCGCCAGGTGATCCCGCTCTTGGCCGTGCCCTACATGGGACGGGCAGGGCAGGAACTGTGTGCTTCAGCCGAGATTGCCTGGCTGGATCTCTCGGGCAACGCCAGGATTGTCGTGCCCGGCATCTTCTACCAAAATCTGGGGAACCCCAACCGATTCCGCAGCCCGGGACGGCCGGAGACGGCGTTCGGGCGCAAGGGATCCCGAGTAGCGAGGCTGCTGCTCATGGAGCCTTCCACGGCGGAGAGTCAGCGCGACATCGCGTTGCGAGCCGGGCTGAGTGAGGGACAAGTAAGCAGAGTCGTGCACAAGCTCTTGGAAGCGGGCTTCGTCGAGCGGAGCGGCGGCGGCATCCGCGTTGCCGATCGGGAGAGCCTGCTGGATGCCTGGCGGGAGGACTACCGATTCGACCGGCACAGCGTGATCCGCGGTCACATCTCCGCGGCGGACGGGATGTCCTTGACCCATCTCGTCGCTGAAGCCCTCGACCGGACCTCCTTGACGTATGCGGTCACCGCGCTCCCAGCGGCTTGGCTGTTGACACGACACGCGGGTTTCCGCCTGTCGGCCGTGTATCTCGATAGTCCTCCATCGGCAGCCGTCACGGAGGACCTCGGCTTTCGTGAAGAGTCTCGGGGAGCGAACACCTGGCTAGTCGTGCCCAACGACGACGCCGTCTTCGCCGGAGCGGAGCCGGTGGACGGAGTTCGCTGCGTCCATCCGGTGCAGGCCTATCTCGACTTGAAGGACCATCCCGAGCGGGCCGCGGAAGCTGCGAGCGAGTTGCGACGCAGGCTTCTCGTGCGCGGAGACGATTGATGACCAAGCCATCGACCGCTGACGGATACGATCCCGCGCAGTCGGCCCATGTCCGCGCGACGTGTCTCTACGTCGCCACAAAATTGGGCGACCTGCTCAAGGAGACTGTCGTGGTCGGCGGGCTGGTTCCCTACCTCCTTGTTGACCAGGACGACCTGCCTGCAGGATCTGACTCCCACTCGGGCACCATGGACCTGGACATGGGCTTGGACCTTGCCATCCTGAACGAGGAGCGCTACCGACAGTTGAGCGACAGGTTACGGGACGCAGGATTCCGGGCGGATGTGAATGACAAGGGCAACCCGAGGCTGCAGACTTGGGTCTTGCCCGGGCCGCCGGCCGTCAAGGTGGACTTCTTGATTCCTCCGACCGCTGACGCGGCTGATGGACAACTGCTCTTTCACATTGAACCTGACCTTGCTGCGATTATCACGCCTGGGCTCGACCTAGCCTTCAGGGATCAACGGCAGAGCGAGTTGTCGGGCAGAGTTCCTTCCGGCGCTATCGCTACCCGCGGTGTTCCCGTGTGCGGCCCGGGCGCGTTCACGGTCCTCAAGGCACTCGCCTTCGGGAACAGGACAGAGAACAAGGATGCCTACGACCTCTTCTACGTCTGGCGGGGAGTTGGCGTCGGCGATGTTGCTGAGTGCCTCGCCTCGCTCAAGCCCAGCCCCTTCGTGGAGGAGGCCCTTTCGATCATCGAACGGGACTTCTGCCGCCACGAAGGGCTTGGCCCCGTCGGAACGGCGCAGTTCATTGCCAGAGAACGCGACGACGAGATACAGGCAGATGTCGTCGGCTACGCACACGAGCTTCTCCGCTTGATGGGGTGGCTCTAAACGCCAGCGTGCCTCGGCATATGGCGACAAGCTGCCGGCTCCGATGCGCCCGCGGCGCCCTCCAGACGCCTTCGTACGGACGGGCGCGCAGGCGGCCGGCTAGGTCGAGTCGAGGTGGTGGCGGATGGCTGCGGCCAGCTCCTCGGGGTGAGATGTCGGCGCGCCGTGGCCGGCGCCCTCGATGGTGACGCCGGAGGCCTCCGGGACGAGTCTGAGGATCTCGGCGGTGGAGGCCGAGAATGCGGGCAGGGTCCGGCTGCCGACCGAGAAGGTGACCGGCCCGTCGAAGGCGTTGAGCGCGGTGACGTCCATGGCCAGGCGCTCGGGGTCGCGTGACTGGTCGAGCCAGGTGTCGGCGTTGGCCACCATGGTGGCCCGGGCCTGGTCGTCGAACAGGTCGTTCCAGCTGCCGGCGCCGAAGGCCATCTCCTCCATGAAGTAGGCGGTCCCCTCCTCGACGCGTCCTGCGGCCAGCAGGGCCACCGACTCCCGCGCCACCACCCCGGTCTGCTCTCTCAGCTCGTCAAGTTCGGGACGGCCGGCGAGAAGGGCGAACGCCGGCGGTTCGTGCAGGTACAGCGAGGAGACCAGGTCTGCGTGCTTGGCGGCCAGCAGGACTCCCACTGCCGCCCCGTAGGAATGCCCGACGATGTGCACCCGGCCCAGTCCCAGGTGCTCGATCAGCCGGGCCGCGTCGTCCACATCGGAATGGATGGTCCCCTGGCCGGCGACGTCGGTGCTGGCGCTGTGTCCCCTGCGGTCGTACACGACCATGGTGTGACCGGTCCCGGCCAACGCCCGGGTCAACGGCAGCCAGGTGTGGTGATCGTCGAAGGAGCCGTGGATGAACAGCAGCACCCCGGCGCCGCCCTCCAGCACCCGGGTGGCCAGCTTGACCTCGCCGATGTCGACCCGGATGAGGGGACTCTCGGGCGTCGGGGCCGCGGTCGGGTCACTCAATGTCATGTGTCTACCGTCAGGGCTGGTTGGGGGCGCCCGGAGTGGGGTTGCCGACGGTCTGGAAGTCCCCGGTGGTGTCGGGGATCCGGGCGTAGCTCTGGTCGCCGCCGGAGTCGCCCTCCTCCCAGTCGACCTTGTCCACGCCGGTGCCGTCGGCCAGCCAGATGCCGAGCTCCTCGTCGCCGCCCAGCGCGAAGCCGGGCCAGCCGTCGCTGTCCAGCTCGATCTGCAGGTACCCGCCCGCCTCGATGGTGGTGCCCGCCGGGAAGGCGACCCGCTTGCCGGCGTCGGCGAGGTCGTCGGCGAACACGAAGCCGTCGAGCACGATCGGCTCGCGCGAGGAGTTGTGCAGCTCGAACCAGTCCAGCTGGTCGCCCTTGGCGGCCACTTCGTTGATCACCAGGCCGACGTCCACCAGAGCCGTGCCGTAGTCGGCGGCGCCGGGAACCAGGTCCCAACCGAACCGGCCCGAGAAGGTGCCGGCTATGGCGTCGCCGCGGGCCGTGCCTGCCTCGGACAGCTCCAGCGTGCCCTCGGCGAAGGGCGAGAAGCTGTCGGGTGCGGCCGCTCCCGCCGGGATGGACCACACCCCGCCGCCGATGGCGTCGGCGCCGACCACCAGCGTGGCCCCCGGCTCCAGCCGGTCGAGTTCCACCACCAGTGACATACCCGAGAGCGAGCCGTCGTCCTCGACGCTCACGACCACTATGGAAGCGGGCTCGCGGGCACCCGGGAGCAGGGGGACCTCGTCCGGGCTGGCGCGGCCGGCGAAGACCCCCATGTTCTCGATCGGCTCGGGGGACCCGTTGAGCACCAGGCTGTGGATCGTCCCGTCGCCCGGGAAGTCGCCGCTCAGGTTGCTGCCCCACGTTGTGGAGAAGCCGACCTCCAGGGTTCCCGATCCTGCGTCGGCCGGGATGTAGCCCTCCGGCTCGGGCCACTCGGGCGGCTCGGGGGTGAGGTCGGCGAGGATCTCGCCCTCGCGCTTGAGGATGAACTTGCGCACCCGCTCGGTGTCTTCGGCGGCGGCCTCGCGCTCGGCGGGGAGGGCGTGCTGCTGCACGACGGCGCCCATCTCGTCCACCGCGGCCAGCAGTGCCTCGGTGTCCCAGACGGTTTCCAGGATGTCCTTGAGCCGCTCCACGTAGGCGGCCCGCCAGTCGGGATGGTTGTAGAGGCGGTTGGGGATGGCCGTCAGGGCCAGAACCGACACCGGAGGGTCGCTGATGTCGTCGAACGGGTTGGGGTCGTCGCGCAGGTGGAACGTGTCGTCGACCCCCCAGGGGATGAACACGAACCGGCCGCCGGGCTCGCGGTAGAACCAGTAGTTGTTGCGGTCTCCGGCGTAGCCGTCCCAGTGCCCGATCAGCACCTCGGTCGCCCAGTGGGAGAGGTACCGGTCGAGGTCCACGATCTCGCCCAGCGCCTCCAGTCCGGCGTCGGAGGGGTCGTCGAGGGCGGCCACCACCGCGTCGATGTCGGACCAGTCGTTGGCGTCCTCGTTGTTCTTCTTCTCGAAGGTGCCGCGGTACACCGGCGTGAAGTCGCTGACGTTGCCCTCGTACATATTGCCCTCCGCGCTGTCGAAGTGGCGCAATAGGAACGGGGCCTTGATCTCCTCGACGTGGACGTAGAGACCCAGGTCCTTGCCGTTCACCGCCACGGTGGCGAAGTTGCAGCGGGAAGCGGGGTTGCCGGCCGCGGCGAACACCCGGTACGACATGCAGGTGTTGACCATGGAGGGGTCCTGGACGCTGTTGTTGAGGGTCATCCGCTCCATGACCCCGCCCAGGCTCTGGCCGTCGACGTACCTGTCGAAGCGCAGCTTGAGCGACGGCTTGGTGTCGCTCTGGGAGCCGACGAACCCCTTCTTGCGCACCCCGACCTCGGCGTGGGTCTCGCCGTCCACGGTCACGGTGGCGCTGAACCAGGTGTAGATGTCGGCGAAGGGCCGCGACAGGCCGAACTCCTCGATCTCGGCGAACACGTCCTCGAGGGTGCGGGTCTGGTGGCGCAGGGTGTCCCAGTCGGCGCCGTCGATCTCGATGCTGATGTCCATCACCCGGTCGAGAGCGAAGTAGGCGTCGCTGGGATGGGGCTCGGGCTCGTCCTGGCGGGCCGGGGCCGAGGTGTCGGCCGGCTCGGACTCCGGCTCCGGTGAGGTGTCGCTCGCCTCAGGGTCCGCCGGGGCGACGGTGTCGGCGGTCTCCGCACCAGCGGGAGTCTCGGCAGGGGATCCGCCGGCGTCGCCGGTGCCGTCCCCGCAGCTGGCCGCAAGGATCCCGGCCGCCAGCATCGCCGTCGCCAGCCTCAATCGCACGTCCGCAGGCTAGGGGAGACGGCTACCCGGCGAGGCAGTCTCTAGCGGCGGACCAGTTGCTTGAGCCGCCGGACCGCCGGCGTCCACAGCCACTCGGGCTCGGCGAACCGGCGATAGTTCTCGCCGGGCAGCCCCGTGGGGTCGTAGAAGCTTCTGTCGGAGGTCTTGCGCAGGATGCTCGTCTGCCTCAGAATCTGCACGGTCGCATAGACGGTCCCTTTGTGGGTCCAGCCCTGCCGCATGTAGTTCCAGTTGTCGGGCGCCAGGTCCTGCGCCGCGCCGAAGTGCCTGAGCGCCCGTTCGCTGTCGCCCGCTGCCTCGAAGTGCAGCGCCAGCTTGAATGTCGCTTCGGCCAGCAGCGCGTCGTCGTCTACCGGCTTGAGCCGCTCGGCCAGTTCGCTGCTCGACCAGACGTGCTCACTCTCGGCGCCTCGCTCGATCCAGTCGCGGGTCGCGTCGGCGAATGCGTCGTCGCCGAGGCGAACCCTGCCGAGACCGAACCCGACGGTCACCTCTGCCGGGTACACCCCCTCGTTGCTGCGGACGATCTGCCCGTCCTCGTCGATCCAGGCGGCCGACGGCACGTTCACCCAGCCGAACAGCGAGCTGATCTCATGTGTCGGGTCGACGACGCAGCGGTAGGTCGGCTCGGCCCGGTCGAACCACTTGTCCACCGCCGTGGGGCCGCCCGAGTCCTGGGCCACGCTGATCAGCTCGAAGCGGTCGGGACCGATCGATTCGTACAGCTCCTGCCAGACCGGCAGGCTGAAACGGCAGCCTCACCAGGACGACCAGGTGAACAGCACCACCTTGTGGCCGCGCAGGTCTGAGAGCCTCAGCGTGTCGCCGTCGCGGTCGGTCACCTCGAAGTCGGGGGCGATCCCGCATTCCAGCCCGACCTGTCGGGTCGCCGGCACCGAGCCGAGGCTCCACACGTCGCCGTCGCGCACGTACTTCTGGCCGATCATGGCCGCGAACTGCGAGTAGTTGAACCACACCCAGTCGTCGGCGTCGGCGATCCACTCCTCACGCTTGCTGTCCGGCAGCGGCACGCACAGCTCGCCCAGGCACGCGCCCTGCGGCTTCATCTGCCAGCCGGTGGCGTCGGGGAGTTCGCCGAGCCGCACCCACAGGGCGTCGGCGTCGTCGGTCCGCTGGGCGGCCTCGTGTGTCTTGCCGTTTGCGAGGATGATCACGAATGCTCCGCGAAAGCCGATTCTGCCCGGTCGGGTAAGTGTGCCAGAGTCCGCTGCTGTCCGCTAGCAGCCCGTGGCGGCCCTCAGCGTCTGGCAGGCATCTTCGAGCCGAGCGGGTGTGAGCGTCGCCGTTGCTCACGGCGGGGGGGGGGGGGGGAGTGCCCGTCGGCGTTGTGGAGATGCTCGCCGTCGAGCTGGCCGGGTCAGAGTCCGAGCAGGTCGGCGACGAGTTCTCGAATCTGTTGCAGCGCGACGGGCCCGATGTTCGTGCCTGTCGTCTCGACGACGCGGTCGACGCTGATGGTTGTCGGCAGGTGCGCCTGGGCGACACTGGACCCGGTGATGTCGACCTCGCTCAACCATCCTCGCCTCGTGGTCGTGCAAGGTACGACCACGATCGCGTGCTGCCGGAATTCGAGCACATCATCGGAGGTGATCACGATGGCCGGCCGGACGAACCCCGGCTCGCCCCGCGCCGGGGTCCCGAAATCGCAGCGGACGACGTCACCCGCTCGCATCGGCGACATCGCTCGCGGACGCATCGAGCACAGCATGGTCTCCGATGTCGAGTGGGGCGTTCGCGAGTTGGGCCCCGATGATGCGACGACGTTCCCGTCGGACCAGCTTCTCGATCTGTGCGTCGAAGGTGAGCCCCTCAAGATCGGCGAGTTCACGCAAGGCGTCCCGGGTCCGGACTGAGACCTTTATGGTAGTCGAATCAGGCATACCCCAGAGTATACCATTCGCCTGGTTCGCGAACCCAGGCTGCGGGAGAGCTAGCAGCCCGTGCCGGCTTTGAGCGTCCGGCAGGCATCTTGGAGCCGAGCGGGTGTGAGCGTGGCTACCGGCAGCTGAGCGATCCCGGCGGCCAAGCTCACGCCGATCGGGTTCGGCTTTGAGCCTCCTCGGCGATCCCGGCGGCCATCTTGGACACCGATGAGGACATGATCCGACGAGACATCCCTGCGGTGAGAGGAATGGTGGCCTCGAACCAGGACTCCCAGTGAAGCGTGCAGCCGTTGCCGGTCTCGTCGCTCGCAAGCACCATCTCGGCACGGTAGTTCCGCACCGGCAGCGGCATGCTCAGCGCCCGGTAGGTCATGCGGTTGGGCGGGTCGAAGGCCGTGATCTCCTCGCGGGCTCTCACGATTCCGGCGTGAAACACCCGGATGGCGCCGACGCCGTTGCGATCGGGTGATCCCTCGACCTCCAGATCGACCCGAGAACCGGCTGACCATCGAGAATAGAGACGGTGATCGGTCATCACCTCCCAGACGATCTCTCGATGAGCCGCGATCGGAGTGGATGAAGAGAAGGTCTGCACCGGCGCTCAATATACGCAGGCGGGCGTCGCGCCCGCCCGGGTGAAGGCTGCGGGTGCAGTGCGTGCCGCTGACCCCTGAGGCGCTCGTGGTGCTCGACGAGGCACGCCCCTGCAGCGACGGCACTGCCGACTCGCTGGTGTTCCCGTCGGCACGCAGCCGGCAGGGCTGCCACCAGCATAGCGCTGCAATTGATTATACAAGAATCGTCGAATGCGGTTGTTCAGTGCAATTCAACTAGTTCGATAACTGGTTCTATCATCTGCAAGAGATCCTTGTGATTTAGGTGAAAAACTATGCAGAGATTTATCGAATATGTCTATACAAACTCAACAAGAGGCGCGCTGAAATAGCTCACTAACCGGCTAACATCCAGCCGCAATTGTCGGACTCAGACTCGCCGTATCTCGCACCTGCGGGTGCACCAGCTGCCAATGGTCTTCGTTGGAATCAGTCACTAGCAAGACATTGCGCTGCCGTCGCGCAGTGGCAGCAACAGTTGCAGGAAACGGCGTGAGACCAGCGCCTTTCCAGGTTCGAAGACACCCTCGTACAGACGACGGGCCGATGCGATCACCCGGCTGGAAATGTCAGCCATGACGGACGCGACGCCCAGCAACCAACAGCGGCGACTATTGCGAATCATCGGACGAATGCCGCTCTCGAGTGCCGCGAATCTCGCGGCGGTTCTGAATGTAGAACCGAGTGTCGCCCGCCGGAGATTGACGGCGTTGCGGGACTCGGGCTGGATCGCATCTCTGCGTCGGGGGATGGTTGAGCGATCGCAGCATCGCTGGTTTCTCACCCTGGAAGCAGTGGAGTTGCTGTACACCACTGACCATGAGCATCTCAGCGCGCGAGAGATCGCGCGTGCCGGTGGAATGGCGTGCGTTCGGCCCTGGGTCGAGGGAAGGGCCGGGTCAGGGAGATTCGCGTCGGATCACGAGCATCTGCCCCACCTCGAAGAGCCGCACTTCGCGCCGTTCGTGGAGGCTGACCCGTCCTGCGACATCCCGCCAGGGCTCCACGAGCATCCGCCGTGGACGGTTACCGCGCGCGGGCTTCAGGTGTGCGTGCACCGCCTGGCCACGCTAGAGGCGGTGTACCGGATCGCACCGGGCTTGATGCGCAGCGACCAGTTGACTTGGCCCCTCGACGGCGTCCCGCTCGATGCTGAACTGCACATGACCGACTTCCGGCTGCTGCGGCACGGTGGCTTCTACCACGCAGTAGCCCGCTACGGCGATCCGTTGTGGGTGACGTTCACCTACGCGGGGCTGCACGCCACAGAACGGATACTGCGGCGCAAGCAGGCACATCGCTTCTGGGGCCTCGACGCTTACGTCCACGGACGGGACCGCTACTTCCGGATCGCGAACCGGGTGTTCTACGAGGACCCCGAACAGGTGGTGGAGCCGTCTGCGCAAGTGATCGTGGTCGCTGACGGATGGGCTGCCGAACTCGCCCGCAGCGTGCTGGCCGACTCCGCCCCTACGCTCATCTGCGCTGCCGACGGGCGCTGGAGCGACCCGGTGGAGGTGGTGCCGTCACGTGACCGCATCTCGGATCCCGCAGGACACCCGCAGATCGGACGCCCCGAGGCCGTGCGCCGCTGGGAGGCCCGCAACCGCGGCGTCCGCGCGGTCAACGGCCCGACTGCATACCGGACACTGTTGACCATCGCCCAGTTCCCGGCGATGCGGGCTGCGTGGCTGCGCGAGCTCGTGCGCGGATCCCCCCGGGCGTTCAACGAGGCGCTGGACGGCTTCGTCGAGCACGGACTGGTTGCCCGGTTCGACGATCGCCTCTATCTGGACGAGCTCGGGATGCGCCGCGCGGCCCATCTCAGCCGGATTCTCGTGTCCGTCATTCGGAGCCGTCATGGCGCCTATCTCGACCGCGAGTACCGCCGGCACGAGTTGCGGCACAACGACGGCGTCAACCGGCTCGTCCTGCAGTTCGCCCGTGAGGGCGTCGCGGCGTTCGGCGGATGGCGTGCCGAGATCAATATCCCGGATGTGACTCAGATCAAGCCCGACCTCGCCATCCTTGTCACACACGGACCGTTCGGCGCCGGCGCCTACTGCGTCGAGTACGAGCGTTCGGCCACGACCCCGACCGAAGTGCACCGAAAGCTCGGCCCGTACCGCAAGAGCGCATGGCATGGACGACCGGTGCCCCTGCTTGTGGTGAGCGAGACTGAGCGCGCCGCCCGCCACTTCGAGGACACGGCCTCCGGCCTGCCGGCACTCGCCACCGACATCGCCGCAGCAGCGAGGGGTCCATTGACCGGCGACGCCACTGTGTGGACACGCGACGGCGCCACGGTGGCGCTGCATTGCCCTCCGATCGAACGCGCGAGAGCTGCGACGCTCCAACCCCCGCCGGCACCCGATTGACCATCCTGCGCAGCGCGGATGCCGTGGTGACCGATCGTTCGGATGATCCGTCCGCGCAGTTGTCACCGCGGGCCGTTGTATCGTTCGTGGCTCTGTCAATGCATCATTCGTGCTCTATCTGATGCATCAAACGATGTTCGATCAATGTACCAGACACGATTCAGAACGCTGTAGGTGTCCGAGTGGTCCCAGCAATCGGAAGTCTGTTCGGCGGGCGGAGTTGGTAAGCGGCCCGTCGACATGGCCACCGGCGAGCGCCCACAGCCCGACCCCGGAACCGACCTCAGCGCCGGACTCTGAGCGCTCAGCTCCACGCCGGTCGGGCATCGAACCGTCGCCGCAGGGTCAGTCCCCTCGCCTCAACAGCCGTCTCGGCCCGTGCGGCCGGCCCTCGAGGATCTCTGCGACGCCGGCCATCACGACGCTGCGGCACGGCTGGCCGAGCACGCCCATCGACCACGGCTGCAGGGCGCAGATGTGGATGACGCTCGC
The DNA here is from genome assembly GCA_026710865.1 of Acidimicrobiaceae bacterium. Classification (GTDB taxonomy): domain Bacteria; phylum Actinomycetota; class Acidimicrobiia; order Acidimicrobiales; family Aldehydirespiratoraceae; genus Aldehydirespirator. The sequence goes on along the minus strand of JAPOQG010000018.1, from coordinate 309 downwards.
CCGGGCCCGGGAGGAGAGCCATCCGCTGGACGCCATCGCCGTGTACGAGCCGGCCGCGCTGGCGATCATCGACCGCAAGAAGGCCGACCAGTACCAGTCCGCGGTCGATCTGATGGTCCGCATCCGCCGCCTGGCCGACTCGGCGGGCAAGCCGAGACGGTTCGCGTCGCTGCTGGAGCGGGTGCGCACCGAGCACAAGGCCAAGCGCAAGCTCAAGGCTCTGCTCGACGACCAAGGCTGGTAGCCCGCAGGCATTCGGGTTCTAGGCGCCCGGCGGCCGTTTGGCTGACCGTGGCCGCGGTGACTATT
>JAPOQG010000019.1 GCA_026710865.1 Acidimicrobiaceae bacterium | reverse complement strand
GTGACAACCCACCATGACGAGTCCATTCAGAACCGAAGTCGCCGACGGCATCGCCGAACTCGAGATGTGCAATCCGCCGGTGAACGCGTTCGGCGTCGACGCCCAGTTCGCCCTGGCCGCGGAGATCGAGGCGCTCGGACGGCGCGAAGACGTGCGGGTCATCATCGTGGCGGCCGTCGGCAAGGGCTTCTTCGCCGGGCTCGACATCAAGGAGATGGCGGCCGATCCGAGCCTCATCGTCCCCGCCAACCGGGCCAACTACGACACGTTCGCGGCCATCCACCTCAACCCGAAGCCGGTCATCGCGGCGGTGCACGGCTACGTGCTCGGCGGCGGCATCGGGATCGCAGGCTCCGCCGACCTGGTGGTGGCCGCCGACGACGCCTATTTCGGGGTGCCCGAGATCGACCGGGGCGGCATGGGCATGGGCGCCCACCTGCAGCGCATGTTCAGCCTGCAGAAGGTCCGCTACATGTACTTCACCGGCGACACCATCGACGCGGCCGAGGCCTACCGCCTGGGCGCGGTCGAACGGGTCGTGCAGCGGGCCGAACTGCGGCCGGCAGCCCGCGGGATCGCCGGCCGGATCGCCTCCAAGTCGCCCCAGATGATCCGCATCGCCAAACGGTCCCTCAACGGCGTCGAGGACGGCAGCCTCGAGGACAAGTACCGTTGGGAGCAGGGCTTCACCTTCGAGGCCTACCTTATGAGCGACTCCGCGGAGGCCCGAGAGGCCTTCGCGGAGGGCCGTGACCCCAGATTCGACGGGCCGGGCCCGGCGGGCGGGGCCGGTTGGGAGGGCCCGTGACGGACACCAACATCGTGCAGCAATTCGACAGCGTACGGCTGTCCGACATGAGGCTGTCCTCGCTCGTCGTGGTCCCCAGCGGCCGCAAGGTCGCCAGCGTCGTGGCGGCCATGGCCGCCCAGCACACGGGGTGCGCGGTGGTGACCGAAGGCGCCCGCCTGGCCGGCATCTTCACCGAGCGGGACGTCGCCAAGCACGTGGTGCGCTCGCCCGACGCGTGGGGCGCGGCTGTGGACGATTTCATGACGGCCGACCCGGCGGTGATCAACCACGACGCGTCCGCCATCCACGCGCTGAGGACGATGAACGCCCGCCGTTTCCGCAACCTGCCCGTGACCGGCGCCGACGCCGACCTCCTGGGCAGCGTCAATCACTACGACCTCATCCGGTTGGCGGCATCGTTCCTGGGGTCGCAAGGCAAGCTGAGCCCGGAGCTGTCCCCCGAGCACAACCTGCACTTCGTGGACCTCACCGGGCTGTCCGCCCGAGAGCCCCTGCTGGTGCTGCCCGGCGATTCCCTCGGCTCGGCCATCGACGCCATGATCTCCGCCGAGACCGGGCTGGTGTCGGTCGTCGACCGCCGTGGGACGGTGATAGGCGAGCTGACCGAGCACGACGTGTTCTTGAAGGTCGCCTGCCGCGTCGAGGACCTCGACAGCGAGTCGGTGGGCGACTGGATGAACGAGCAGATCGCCGCGGCCGCGCCCGGCACGCCGATCAGCGAGGCGCTGCTCACCATGGCGAGCCTGGGCCACCGCTATCTGGTGCTCATCAACGAGGTCGGCCGCGCCCTGGGCGTGGTGACATTCCGGGAGATCACCGAGTACTTCGAGGCCGTCTGCGCGGCCTGAACGGCGTGTAGCCGGCGCGCGCCATCGTCTAGGGTTCGGCCGGGGGCCACCCAGCCGGCGCCCCCGGCCCGCCCGAAGCGAGGAAGGGAGCCAAGCACATGGCCGACGACTACTACCGCGTGATGCTTCCGGAGTCGGAGATGCCGACCCAGTGGTACAACGTGATACCGGACCTGCCCGCGCCGCCGCCCCCGCCGCTGCACCCCGGCACCCTGGAGCCGGCCGGACCCGACGACCTGGCCCCGCTGTTCCCCATGGGGCTGATCCTGCAGGAGGTGGCCGGCGACTCCTTCATCGACATCCCCGGCGGCGTGATCGACGTGCTGCGCCTGTGGCGCCCCAGCCCGCTGTTCCGGGCCCGCCGCCTGGAGCAGGCCCTGGACACACCGGCCAAGATCTTCTACAAGTACGAGGGCGTCAGCCCGGCCGGCTCCCACAAGCCCAACACGGCCGTGCCCCAAGCGTACTACAACCACGTCGAGGGGGTCACCAAGCTCACCACCGAGACCGGCGCGGGCCAGTGGGGCAGCGCCCTGGCGTTCGCCTGCGCCCAGTACGACATGGAGTGCGAGGTGTGGCAGGTGGCCGCGTCGTACCGCCAGAAGCCCTACCGCAAGACGATGATGGAGGTGTGGGGGGCCACCGTCCATCCCAGCCCCTCGGAGGTCACCGAGTACGGGCGCAGCCTGCTGGCCGCCGACCCCGACCACCCCGGCTCGCTGGGGATCGCCATCTCGGAGGCGATCTCGGTGGCGGCCGCCGACCCGGCGGTGCGCTACTCGCTGGGCAGCGTCCTCAACCACGTGATCCTGCACCAGACGATCATCGGCGAGGAGGCCCTGCGCCAGCTGGCCATGGTGGGGGAGACCCCCGACCTGCTGGTGGGCTGCACCGGCGGCGGCTCCAACTTCGGCGGGCTGGCCCTGCCGTTCCTGCGCGAGAAGCTGGCCGGCAACATGGCGCCCGTGATCCGCTGCGTGGAGCCGGCCGCGTGCCCGTCGCTCACCCGGGGCGAGTACCGCTACGACTTCGGCGACACCGCCTGCACCACGCCGCTGCTGAAGATGCACACGCTGGGGTCCGCGTTCATCCCCGAGCCGATCCACGCGGGCGGCCTGCGCTACCACGGCATGTCGCCGCTCGTCTCCCACATCTACGAATCGGGGCTGACCGAGGCGGTGGCCATCGGCCAGATGGAGTGCTTCGCGGCGGCCCTGCAGTTCGCCCGCACCGAGGGGATCGTGCCCGCGCCCGAGCCCACCCATGCCCTGGCCGCGGCCGTCCGCGAGGCGCTGGCCTGCAAGGAGTCCGGGGAGTCCAAGACCATCCTCACCGCGCTGTGCGGCCACGGCCACCTCGACCTCGCCGCCTACGAGGACTACATCGCGGGCGCGATGGCCGACCTCGACCTGTCCGAGGAGGCCCTCGCCGAGTCGATGCAGGCGGTCCCCGCCCTGGCCTGACCGCCCTCGGTGTTCTGTTCGCGGTTCTCGGCTCTATAGGCCGGTTGCCGCGAACAGAATCACCCGGACGCGCCCGGAATCGCCCGGCTACGGCCGGCTGCGATCAGATCTGCTGGAGGGCCTTGGTGATGCTCACCACGGCCTCGCGGCCGTCGCCGAAGAGCATCAGGGAGTTGTCCGCCGCGAACAGCGGATTGGGGATGCCGGCGAAGCCGGGGCTGAGGCTGCGCTTTATCACCACCACCACGTCGCTCTTGTCGACGTCGAGGATCGGCATGCCCGCGATGGGGCTGGACGGGTCGGTGCGGGCCACCGGGTTCACCACGTCGTTGGCGCCGAGCACGATGGTCACGTTGGTCTGCTCGAACGTGGGGTTGATGTCGTCCATCTCCACCAGCTGCTCGTAGCTGATCTCCGCCTCGGCCAGAAGCACGTTCATGTGGCCCGGCATCCGGCCGGCCACCGGATGGATCCCGAACACCACCTCGGTGCCGCGGTCCTCCAGGCGACGGGCCAGGTCGCGCACCGCGTGCTGGGCCTGGGCCACCGCCAGCCCGTAGCCGGGGACGATGGCAACCCTCTCGGCCGACTCGAGCAGCATGGCCACGTCGTCGGCCGACGTGGAACGGACCTTGCCCCCGTAGACGTCGTCGGCGCTGGGCCCGCCCGCGCCCGACGGCGCGGGGCTGAACATCACCGCCGGCAGCGACCGGTTCATGGCGACGCACATGATCTGGGTGAGGATCAGCCCGCTGGCGCCCACCAGCGAGCCCGCGATGATCAGCAGCGAGTTGTCGAGCACGAACCCGGCCGCAACCGCGGCCATCCCCGACAGCGAGTTCAGCAGCGCGATCACCACCGGCATGTCGGCGCCGCCGATGGGCGACACCACCAGCACGCCCAGCACCGCGCCGACCGCCACCAGCAGCCACACCCACAGCGGGTTGCCGGCGTCGACGACCATCAGCGTCCCGAACACCGCCGCGGCCGCCGCGGCGGTCACGGTCACGATCCTCATGCCCGCGAAACCCGACCATCCCAGCGACTCCCGGAGCTTGCCGAACGCGATGAGGCTCCCGGTGAACGTCAGCGCGCCGATGAGCGAGGCCAGCGCGGCGGCGGCCGACAGGCGGGCAGTGTCCGCAGCCCGGTCGGTGGCCTCGATGTACGACGCGGCCGCCACCAGGACCGACGCGCCGCCCCCGAAGCCGTTGAACAGGGCCACCAGCTCCGGCATGGACGTCATCCGCACCCGAACGGCCAGCAGCGCCCCGACCGCGGCGCCCAGTACCAGGCCGCCGGCGATCCACTCGAAGCTCAGTATCGAGTTGTCGGCGAGCGTGACGACCACCGCGATGAGCATCCCGGTCGCGCCGAGCTGGTTGCCCCTGACCGCGGTGCGGGGCCGGCTCAGCCGCTTCAGGCCGAGGATGAACAGAACCGCCGCGACCAGGTATCCGAGCGTGGTCCAGTCGTCCATCACGAACCGCCGCGACCCTTGGGGGGCGACGCGTCGCGGCGCCGCTTGGGGCGGAACATGTGCAGCATCCGGTGGGTCACCATGAAGCCGCCCACCACGTTGATCATCGCCATCGTGACGGCCGCGAAGCCGAGCACGGCGGTGAACGTGCGGTGGCCGGCGCCGGCCGCCAGCAGGGCGCCCACGACCGTGATGCCCGAGATGGCGTTCGAGCCCGACATGAGGGGCGTGTGCAGCGTCGGGGGCACCTTGGTGATCAGCTCGACGCCGAGGAACACGGCCATCACGAACAGCGTCACGGCCACCAGGAGATCCATCTAGCCCCCCTCCGGGTCCGATCCGTGCGGGGCTTGGCTCGCGGCGAGCGCGGCGGCCACCTCCGGGTGCACCACCTCGCCGTCGAGCGCCACGAGCATGGCCGCGACGATCTCGTCGCCGGTGCGGATGTCGACCTCGCCGTCCGGTGCGAGGTGGCGCAGGAACGCGACGAGGTTGCGCGAGAACATCTGGCTGGCGTGGCGAGCGCACCGCGACACCAGGTCGGTTGGGGCCAGCACGGTCACGCCGCCCCGGTCGACCTCCGCGTCCGACTGCGACACGGCGCAGTTGCCGCCCCGCTCCGAGGCCAGATCGATCACGACCGAGCCTGGGGCCATGGCATCGACCATCGCGGCGGTGACCAGCAGCGGCGAAGCCCGCCCGGGGATGGCGGCAGTGGTGATGACCACATCGGAGGCAGCCACATAGGGGGCCAGCAACTCCTGCTGCCTGCCGGCGACATCGACGCTCTGGGCACGGGCGTAGCCGCCGGCGTCCTCGGCGCCGGCCGCACCGGCGCCCGGCTCGGCGAGGTCCAGCTCCACGGCACGGGCCCCCATCGAGCGGATCTGCTCGACGGCCGCGGGGCGCACGTCGTAGCCCTCGACCACCGCGCCGAGGCGGCGGGACGTGGCGATCGCCTGAAGGCCGGCCACCCCAGCGCCCAGGACGAGGACCCGGGCCGGCGCCAGCGTGCCGGCCGCGGTCATCATCAACGGGAACATCTGCGGCAGCCGGCTCGCAGCCAGCAGGACCGACTCGTAGCCGGCGACGGTGCCCATCGACGACAGCACGTCCATGGTCTGTGCCCGCGTGATGCGGGGAACCAGGTCCATGGAGAAGGCGGTGGCGCCCTCGTCTGCGTGCCGCTGAGCCCTCGCGGGCGCCCACAACGGGTCGAACACGCCGATGAACGTCTGCGGGCGCGGCCCGGCCCCGCCGCCGTCGGGACCCAGATCACGGACGGAGACGGCGATCTCGGCAGCGCGAGCCTCGGCCGTGTCGACCACCGAGGCGCCGGCGTCGAGATAGGCGTCGTCGCCGATGCGCGCCGCCGTCCCCGCGCCCCGCTCGACCAGCACCTCGCAACCGTGGGCCACCATGGCCTCCACGCCATCGGGAACCAGGGCCACACGGCTCTCCCTCGGCGCGCATTCGCGCAGCAGTCCCAGGCGCACGGATCGTAGAGGCTATCGCAGGAAGGGGCCGCCCGGGCAGTTCTCCTCCCTCGCGATGGAACACCCCGTTCCCGCTCCTGCCGGCCACCGCTCGCAGGCCGCGTGAGCTGGGAGCCCAGCCCAGCGCACCACGCGGCCCGTGGCCGGTCCGCCCGCCCGGTCGCCGGCAGGCGACATCGCCATCGGGAACGGGAGCTTCTAGCCTCGAAACCACCCGAGAAGAGCCTTCATCGCGAGGTGAGCGTGAGCACCATCATCCATTCCAGCCCCCTGCCCGATGTGGCCATTCCGGACCAGTCCATCACCGACTGCGTGTTCGCGTCGGCTGCGGAGCACGCCGACGAGGTCGCCATCACCGACGGGGACGCCTCGTCCTACACGTTCGCACGGCTGCACGGCGCGGTCCGCAGCCTCGGCGGCGGTCTGAGCTCGCACGGCGTGGGCCCGGGCACCACCGTCGGCATCCTGGCGCCCAACATCCCCGAGTACGCCATCGCCTTCCACGGCGCCGCGCTGGCCGGCGGCACGGTCACCACCGTCAACCCCACCTACGGGGCCGAGGAGGTCGCGTTCCAGCTGCAGGACGCGGCGGCGTCGCTGCTGGTGACCATCCCGATGTTCCTCGAGACGGCCCGGGCCGCGGCGCTCCGCACCGGCGTGGAGGAGATCGTGGTCATGGGGGAGGCCGACGGCGCAACGCCGTTCTCGTCGCTGTTCGGCGAGCCCATCGACCAGGTGCCCGTCGACCACGCGGACCACGTGGTGGCGCTGCCCTACTCGTCGGGCACCACCGGCCTGCCCAAGGGGGTGATGCTCACCCACCGCAACCTCGTCGCCAACATCGCTCAGATGGAGCACACCTTCATCCCCGCGCCGGGGGACGTGGCCCTCGCGGTGCTGCCGTTCTTCCACATCTACGGGATGCAGGTGCTGATGAACATGCTGCTCGCCTTCGGCGTCAGGGTGGTGACCATGCCCCGCTTCGACATGGTGCGGGCGCTGGAACTCGTGCAGAGCGAGCGGATCACACGGTTCTTCGCGGTGCCGCCCATCATTCTGGGACTGGCCAAGCATCCCATCGTGGACGACTACGACCTGTCGTCGATCAAGCAGATCTTCTCGGGCGCGGCCCCGCTGGGCGCCGACCTGGCCGAGGCGGCCGCCGCCCGGGTGGGCTGCGAGGTGGTGCAGGCCTACGGGATGACCGAGCTCAGCCCGGTCAGCCACTGCACGCCTCCGGGCCAGTACCGGCCGGGAACCAGCGGGGTGACCGTCTCCAACACCGAGATCCGCATCGTCCACCCCGAAACGGGTGCCGACCTCGATGCAGGCGGGCGGGGCGAGCTGCTGGTGCGGGGCCCGCAGGTGATGAAGGGCTACCTGAACAACCCCGACGCCACCGCCGAGACCATCGACGCCGACGGCTGGCTCCACACCGGCGACGTGGCCGTGCTCGACGGCGACGCCCATGTGTCGATAGTCGACCGCATCAAGGAGTTGATCAAGTACAAGGCCTTCCAGGTGGCGCCCGCGGAGCTGGAGGCGGTGCTGATCACCCATCCGGCGGTGGCCGACGCAGCCGTGGTCGGCGTGCCCGACGAGGAGGCCGGGGAGCTTCCCAAGGCCTTCATCGCGGTGGCCCCCGGCGCCGAGGCTCCGAGCCTCGAGGAGCTCCAGTCCCATCTGGGGGAGCACCTGGCCACCTACAAGCAGGTGCGGGCCCTCGAGGTGCTCGAGGCCATACCCAAGAGCGCCTCCGGCAAGATCCTGAGGCGCGAGCTGCGGGACCGCTGAACCGCTGAACCGCGGGGCTCCCGAGCGCACAATAGATGCCGTCGCGGATGCGTAACCGGCCCGAAGCTGGTCTAGGGTGCTACGCGATGTCCGCAGCCGGCCCAGGCCCGGCACCAGAACACGAAAGGAACGCAACCGATGGCAACACCGCAGGCGGCGATTCTCACCGATTTGGAGAAGTACCAGTGGTACACCCACATGAGCCGGGTCGACGGCGCCGATCTCGACGTGATCCGCCAGGCGCTGAGCGACTGCCGCGCCGACGCCGCGGCCCAGGGTGTGAACCTCTGCATACTGCTGGGCCCGACGCTGGCCGCAGATCTCGGCATCGAGACCGGCGAGGACTTCCAGCCCTACCCGGGCTACACGTCTCCCGACGGCTCCCGGGTGGCCAAGGGCACCCAGGAGGAGCTGCTCATCTGGGTCCACGACGCTGAGAAGGACCTGATCTGGGAGGTCCAGCACACGTTCCGGCGCGCCGTGGCCGGCCACATGGCGGTGGCCCGCGAGACGCCGACGTTCATCTACAAGAACAGCCTCGACCTCACCGGCCACATCGACGGCACCGGCAACCCCGAGCCCGAGGACCAGCACGACCGGGCCATCATCGACGACGGCGATCCGGGCGCCGGCGGCTCGTTCTGCATCGCCCAGCGCTGGGTCCACGACATGGACTACTGGGCGTCGCTGTCGCTGCAGGAGGAGGAGAACACCTTCGGGCGCACCAAGCCTGATTCCGTGAAGCTCGACGTGCAGGTGCCCACCTCGCACCTGTCCCATGTGGAGCTGCGCGAGGGCGCCACCGCCGACGAGTCGACCCCGAAGCGGGGCGAGATGGTGCGGCGCTCCACGCCGTACGCCTTCCACGATGGGACGGTCGGGCTGTACTTCATGGGGTTCTGCAAGACCCAGGCTCCGATGCGGGAGCGCATGGAGGCCATGTACGGCATCAACGGCCAGGAGCCCGATGCCATCACGAACTACTCCACGCCGGCGTCGGGCTCGTTCTATTTTGCTCCGTCGGTGGAGTCGCTCGACGCGGCGCTGCCCTAGCGGCGACATCCTCGACCTGCCGGTCCGGCCCGTCGGGAGCCGGATCGCGGCGCCTCGCCCGTTGAAGCTCGAGGGGCTGTGACCGCGCAATTCGTCTTCGGCGTCGACCTCGACGGTGTCGTCGCCGACTACACCGCGGGGTTCGCGGAGTTCTTCGCGGCGCGGCGGGGCATCGACCCGGCGTCGCTTCCCACCGAGCGCTCCTACGACTTCCGGGAGTGGGGCCTCGAGCCGGGGGAGTTCGAGCGATACCACGGCACCGCGGTGATCGAGCACCGGATGCTGGCGAAGCTGCCCGCCATCGAGGGCGCGGCCGAGGCTCTGTGGCGGCTGTCCGACGCGGGCGTGTGGATCCGGGTCATCACCCACCGCCTCTACGTCAACTGGGGCCACGCCGAAGCGGTGGGCGACACCGTGCAGTGGCTGGACTCCGAGCGCATCCCGTATCGGGACATCTGCTTTCTGGGCAACAAGCCCGAGGTGGAGGCCGACTGCTATGTGGACGACGCGCCCCACAACATCGCGGCCTTGAGAGCGGGCGGCAACGACGTGATCGCGTTCGACCAGCCCTACAACCGTGACGCAGCCGACCCGAGGGCCCGCAATTGGCAGGAGGTCGAGCAACTGGTCATGGAACGGTTCACCGAATGGCGGGGCGCGGCCGGGGTTCAGCCCCAGCTTCCCGGCCTCGACGCCGGCAAGGAACGCCTGGCCGAGCGACGGTCCGCCAGCGGAGCGGCGGACACAGGGCACCTCCCGCCCAACGACGGTTAGGCCGCGATCCGAGCCCGCGCCCACGCCGGTGCAGGGCGGAGCGGTCGGCGCCAGCGTCGCCACCGCCCGGTGATTACGCCGCCGGTGATTGCGCCGCCGGTGATTGCGCCGCCGGTGATTACGCCGCCGGTGATTACGCCGCCGGTGCTGGTCCACGCGATGCGGCGCCGGACTCCCGTGGTTGTCGCTCCAGAGCCTATGGCGCCGCCTCCACGGTGCTCGCCTCGCTCGGGCCCGCTCGACTCTCGTGCCCTCCAGCCGGCCGCGCACACAGGCCGCGCAGAACCGGGAGCCCTGCCCAGCGCCGCGCCGGGTCCCTCCCGGAGGCCGCGGCCTGACGCGTCCCGCCTGTCAGCCGTTGAGGATCTCGAAAGGCGAGGCGTCGCCGGGCACGTCCGCGACTCCGACCGGCATCCCGCCGTATCGGGCCGAGAACGAGGCCGCCGCCGCGACAGTCAGAGCGGACGAGGCGACACCCAGGTCGGGCCATGGCCGGGCCTCGCCGGCCGCGACCCGAGCCAGCCGCTCGATCTGGGCCACGAAGCCGAGCGCGACCAGGGGGTGCGAGGAATCGACGGGCGAGCCTACGGGTGCGCCGTCGACCTCCGCGACCGGCACCGGCAAGATGTCCACGCGCGCCACATGGGCCGAGTCGGCCGCCTCGACTGCGGCCTCGGCCACCCCGGCGCCCCAACTCAGCCGTGCCCGGGCCTGGCGCCCGCCCGCGGATCGGAGCACGACCTCCGCGGCGCGGTCGAGACCGTCGTCGACATCGGCTCGGGGCACGGCCACCGACTCGACCGCAGACCCCAACGCCGCCAACACGACAGGCCAGAACCCGACGCCCGGATCGACGGTCACGCCGCCGCCGAAGACCCGCCCCGCGTCCGGACCGCGGGCCGGGTCGGGTACCGCCACCCGCAGCTCCAGGTGGTGCGGGTCCATGCCGGCCACCGCCTCCAGCATCCGGCGCACAGCCGGCGCGTGCAGCAGGTTCACCGAGGCCATGATGGGCAGACCCTCGACCAGGGTGCCGAGCTCTGCCACCCCGTCGATGGTCGTGGCTGCGGGCGACTCGACCATCACGGCCCTCAACCGCCGGGACGAGGCCAGCCCGTCCAGCACTCCGGCGCGCGACGCCGGGACCGTCGCGATCACCGCCACGTCACAGGCACGGGCGAGCTCAGCGGGCTCCAGAACCGGACAGCCCAGCGCCCCGGCGAGAGCCGCAGCCCTCGGCGAGGCAGGCGACGAGGCGGCCACCCCCGCCAGCGTCACGCCGCGGGCCGCCCGGACAGCCTCAGCGGGCAAGGTGGCAGCCCCGCCCCCACCCACGATGCCCACCGACGTCACGGGCAGATGCTCCCACAGCCCTGGAGCGTGCGCGGGCAGGTGCAAGCCCGTCGCGTCGCGGCGCGGGGGTGTCTCCCACGTCGGCTCCGGTGAAGACCCAATGGCCGGGCCGGGGGCAAGCCCGTCGCGGCGCGGCGCGGGGTGGCTCCCCCTTTGGCGCGGCGCCTGCGGCAGGGAGCCCGAGCGGGTAGACGAGTTAGCCCCGTCCATACGGGCGAGGCCGTGGCCCGAGCGGTCCGTGACCGCAGCGAAGGTGAGCGGGAGACACCCCCCGCCGCGACGCGACGGGCTTGCACCCGGCCCGGCCATTGGGCCTTCACCGGGGCCGACGTGGGAGACACCCCGCGCCGCGACGCGACGGGCTTGCACCCGGCCCGGCCATTGGGTCTTCACCGGGGCCGACGTGGGAGACACCCCCCGCG